>NZ_JAFAGS010000180.1 GCF_019237635.1 Pluralibacter sp. | reverse complement strand
GAATACGACAAACTGCTTTGCCTGTTCAGTCAGATAAACCCTGATTACGCAACGGGTCGATTCCAGGATGGCATTGGTCGTATCTACTTCATGGACCGCATTTCTGCACAAGGTACGGTTGTTACTGCGACATGCATTGGGCAGGTTGGAACCACCATCCCTTCTGGCAGCACTGCCATTGACACCAATGGATATATCTACCGGTCTATCGATATCGCAACCATACCAGCGTCAGGAAGTATTGATGTTCAGTTTGTGAATAACACAACCGGCCCAATACCATGTGCTGCTGGTTCATTAAACCAAATTTATCGCGCTGTGCCCGGATGGGATGCGATCACAAATGCTAGCCCGGGCGTTGTTGGTGTTGATGTAGAGTCACGCATTGCATTCGAGACTCGCAGACAGCAATCGGTGGCAAGAAACAGTCGCAATCAGGATGCATCAGTTTTGTCTGCGCTGCTCGCTACTAACGGCGTTCTGGATGCATATGTCTGGTCAAATCGCACCGCGGCCACGGTAAACAAAGGCACCACGAGTTATCCCGTTCTTGCTCACTCAATATTCATCTCTGTGTATGGCGGAGCAGATGCCGACGTAGCTGAATCTATCTTCAGCACATATAACCCAGGCGCGAATCTTAACGGAACGACGCATTACACTGTTTATGACAACGTTAACTATCCGCCACCATATCCTTCATATGACATGCAGTGGCTCAAAGCATCGCCAACCAGAGTTTATTTTAAGGTGCAAATCGATAGCTCACTAAATCCACCAAGTGATATCAGCACCCAAGTCAAGAACATGATTATTTCAGTGTTTAACGGCGAATACGATGGCATTGGTAAGGCAAGGATTGGTTCAACAATAAACGCTGGTAAATATTACGCTCCTATCATTTCCATTAACCCTGACACTGTTGGAGTATTGTTGCTACAGGTTTCACTTAACGGAACAACTTACAATCCATCTGTCACTATGGGCATAGATCAGGTGCCAACCATACAGGCATCAGATATCACCGTTACATTGGTTTAAATGGAGAATACCCATGTGGAAGGACACTATCCTTACGCAATACTCCGCCAGCCAAAAGTTACTTTCAATAATCGACACATTTAATCAAGCCATAAGTCTCGATGATTTTACAGATGATTTTATTAATAAAGTCTGGGACCTAACCACATGCGAAACCTACGGGCTAGACATGTGGGGGAAAATTGTTGGCGTAAGCCGATACGTTGATGCGCCTATTGAAAGTTCATCTTTTGGGTTTAGTGAGGCTGACGATGCAAGCCCTGACTATCCTACCCCATTTAATGACGCGCCTTTTTTTGGTGGAGTACAAGAAACAACAAATGTGCGGCTGGAAGATGATGCCTACAGGACTTTAATTCTGTGCAAAGCATTCACAAACATTAGTATTGCTACCATTCCAGAAATAAACAGATTCCTGAAGATGCTTTTCTACCAGCGAGGAAAGGCATATTGCGACAATTACCGAGATATGACGATGGGGATCACCTTCGAGTTTGAGCTAGCACCTTATGAAGAATCAATCCTGACCAATCGCGAAGTAACGCCAGTTCCAAGTGGGGTTCTTGTAAATATCAGGCAGGTGGTTAGCCCTTACTTTGGATTTGCATCAGACGCATATCCATTCAATGACGGAACCTTTTACAGAGACTAATTATGAACCGTACTGATTCACCAGCAAAGCAACCAAAACCCTTCGGCATTAACGGGCCAAGGGAGCCAATCCGTTCAACAACTCCAGCCGGTGACAATACAGCATCATATGAATCCGGATTTCCACCAATTACAATGACTTTAAAGTCTGCAGGTGGCTTGCCTCCAAAGGGGCAGGATATGAATCAGATTTTATATGAGCTATCCGCTCTGGCTAGATGGTCCAGTGCAGGCGCATTAAATGCTTACGACGCTTCGTTTGCTGTTGCAATTGGAGGATACCCTAAAGGAAGCGTCATTATTGGAGATGATGGAGCTACTATTTATATTAGTACTTCTGATTCAAATAATAATAATCCAAACGTATCTGCTACTGGTTGGTTAAATCTTTCTAAAATCACCTCTATAGCAGCTCTTGCTGGCGGTGCGAATAAACTGCCTTACTTCACAGGAACTGATACCGCTGGACAAACCGACCTCACTCAGGTTGGACGCGATATTATCGGCAAAACTGACATCGCCAGCGTTCTCACATACCTTGGTTTAGGGGAAGCGGCGAAACGAGGGGTTGGGACTGGCGTGAACCAGATACCAGACATGTCGTTTTTTCAGTCAACAAGAGGCTCAAACGGTATCCAGTATTTACCGGGAGGTATCGTTATCCAGTGGGGCATTTGGCAACTAACGACCGTCGGTAACTACAATGCCGAATCGATAGGCGGCATCACATGGTATACCCACTACACCAAACCCCTTTACACCATTGCCTTTCCTAACATGGCGCTGGTGAATTTTATGGGGCTGGCTGGCTCTACCTTTGAAGATCAAACTAACGAGTACAATACTTTTGTTCGTTCGAATATGAGCGCAGGGAGTGATGGAAAATCAGGTTCACGCACAAACGCCTGCGTCTCTGTCACCTCCCGCATTTTGGGGTATACCCCTACCGTCCATTGGCTGGCTATAGGGTATTAATCATGACCTATTTTTATTCACCGTCCGAGAATATCGCATACCCAGATGGGCTTATGGCGTCTTATAAAGAAGCCGGAACATTACCCGGTGATCTCATTGAGATTACGGATGATACATTTCAGGAGTACTTTATTGAGCTAGCCCCAGCAGGAAAGTACCGAACAGCCAACAGTCGGGGTTTACCTGAGTGGGCTGATGTACCGCCTCCCACTAAAGAATCACTTGTGGCGATGGCGGAATCAGAAAGGCAGAACCGCCTGGCAGTAGCGACTGCAATTATTGCCCCATTACAGGATGCAGTCGAGTTGGGCATCGCCACGGAGGAAGAAGCCGCCGCGCTGGCTGAATGGAAGAAATACCGGGTGTTGCTGATGCGCGTTGATACCTCAAAAGCACCCGACATTATCTTTCCAGTGCCGCCTCATTGATTTTTTTGTGCATCAGGATGGCTATCCCTCCTCTTTTCTTTTGAAGAAATTCTGAAGGCAAGAGTAAGAACTACAGCCAGCCCGGAAAGCAAAAAGAACAAGGCAGCACAAAGCAAGATGTAGAAGTAGAGCACGCAAAGACTCCTTAATAGTTAATGTTGAGACAAATTTGGACACGCAAAGATTTGCATCGGGTTGCAAGGCTTTGCGTGCCATCTTTCAGGTGTGACGGATTTGTGCCAGAAAATTGACACACAGTGACAGGAAGGTGCAAAAATCTGCATAGAGAAATGAAGCTGGCTGGCTTGTGGTGCGGGTTTGATTGATGTTAGCGTATGTCAAAATTACGCGGTAAAAAGAGTAAAAGTCTATTCATCCAAAACAAATAATAGTCACTTGTTTATTAAAATCCCTTTTACATCAAAGTGATGCAACGCTTCTTAACCCCCTTCTGGCATCAAGTTCGTTTTCCTGTGTCAAAAACGTGACAGAGCCTACGAATCTGTTCAAATGTTCAGCACTCAGGTGAGCGTATTTTTTGACCATCTCCAGAGTCTCCCATCCACCCATTTCCTTCAGCATCATTAAAGGCGTTCCGTTTTGTACGTGCCAACTTGCCCAGGTGTGTCGGAGGTCGTGAAAGCGAAAATCAGAGATTCTTGCCTTCTGTGTCGCCCTGAAAAAATCCACTCTGTCAATATCTGACAACCTTTCTCCATCAACTGAGAAGACGTACTCGCAAGACATATCACTTTCCCTTAGTATTCGAATCGCCTCATCGTTAAGCGGAAGTGCTCTAGCCCGACCAGACTTGGCATTCTCCGCTGTAACGATGGCGTTTCGGTTTTCTATGTCTACGTTTTCCCATGTCAGTGACAGAATTTCACCGCGACGGGCCCCGGTAAGAAGAGCAAACGAAACAACGCGCCGCATGATATCCGTTTCCAGCGCATCGATAAGTTCTCTGGCCTGCCACTTCCTCATCCACTTCACGCGAACCTTTGGTTCTCTCAGCTCAGGAATGTATGGACGGTTTTCAATCCATCCATGCTTCAGAGCGAGAGAGAAGGCGCGAACAATAAACGCCCGGTAGCGGTTGATGGTTCCGTTCTCAAGACGTTTTCGTGATTTGTGCTGTGAGTGTGTTGGCATGTTCCTGGCTATCTCGTCTCCTTTAATGGAGAGAATACTTCTTCCTTTGAACACTGATAGCCAGTAGCGTGCGTATCCTTTTTTCGTGTCGTAAAGTGCCTGTCCTTCTGCATCCTTCATCGCCAGAATCACGATCTCCTCAAAAAGGTGTTCTTCCTTCTTATCCAGCTTATGCACATCCCATAATTCGTGCTTTATCTTGTCGTGGTACTGCTGAGCTTTCTCTTTCTCTTCGGTGCCAGTAGAGCGTCTAACTCGAGTTCCGTCTGGAGCCGAGATATCAATCCAGTAGTTTTTCCCTCGTTTGTAGATCGGCATTTGGTTACCCCCTTACCGACCACAGCCAGCCGGAAGACATTGTTAGGTGTTTGAGAGAATTTTTCCACGCTTTCTTCATTTGCACGCCACGCACCGCCGACCTTAAACATGTGAAAGCGTGATGGATTTCGGTAGATGGTGCTGGGGGAGATTTTTAGGATTGATGCGAACTCTGCGACGGTAAACAACTCTCGCATAGACTATCTCCGGATTATGGTTTAAAACAGAAAGGGAAGGGAGTAAGCCTCATCGAGTGTGAGGCTGTGTGATTCCATGGTTACGCTAATTTCCTATAAACCTGCGGCCTGCTTATCGCAGACCACTCAATATCTTTTTCTGAATGAGTGGAATAAGTACCGTCATCCCACTCGATTAAGTATCCAGTAGCTTTTCCTTCGACTTCAAAAACGTTTCCCACTACGCCACAGACATGACCAGTCCTGTGACGGACGATGTCACCTTGTTTGAATTTAGACATGATTACTCCGATTTTGGTGGGTCAGGGAGGGGCATCCAGTGTGTTGGTGTGCAAAAACAACTAAATCCATGACGACCTTTTCCAGAATATATGGCTGTGCGTATTAGAGGGTCATCACTTTCTGGGGCATGTGGCCTATATACGAGCACCTCACCTCCAACATCAGGTGTTCGTTCGCTTTACCGAAATCCAGTCATTTGGCACTACCGGTGCTGGCTGTGGGGGCGGCGTAGAGCGGCTTTGCTGTAACACTACCTTTTGTTTCTTTGATCTCTTCTGAGTACCGCCAAAAGCCATCTTCGTCGTCTGACCATCTCCATATCCACGCTACCGGCTCCTGCTCATCAGCTTTACGGCGCTGCTGAAGCTCTGCGCGCAATGCTCTCACCTCTTGCGCTAACATATACGCTGCAAAGGCGTGAGAGTGCTCGGTGCGCGTGGTTGCGGGGTGATGAATCGCGGCTTTAGCGGCATTAAACCAGGCGTCAATCACGCCGTCCGTTAGGTTGTTATTGGTCATCTTATTTAAGCCCCTCAATCATCGGCAGGCGGTAAAGTGGCTGGCGCTCACAGAAATCTGACGGATTGCACTCTTCCAGGCTACCAACGAGTTTCCAATCTGTAGTAAACAGACTGCCGCGATGTTCTTGCTGCGGCAAATGTGTGTAACGATAACGCCACGCTACTGGCTCTGCTGTTAATGCCGCCAGTGCGATTTCGACTAGCGCCAAATCCTTAACGGTAAATTGCGGGTAAAATTCAGCGTTAGCCTCACGTCCTTTCGCCCATTCGATTAGGTTTTCTTTTGTGAATTCAGTCATTCTGTTTTAGCCCCTTGCGGGGCTACTACGTTATATTGTTCGAACCAAAACACCACCGGGTCGCTCTTCATCTCAACCAGCCCCATACGCACCAGGGCCTTGCCTTTCCCCGAGCGGAGAAATTCACGCCGACCGTCGTCGATAATGCGCCGGTAGTTTTCAAGATTGCTGCAACTCTTGTGCAGGTTGCATGGATGACATGCTGGAACCAGATTTTCAGCACAGTCACGGTCTGCATGCATCATAGCTCCAGCAACTCGATAAACCGGCTCAACATGGTCTGCATGCCATTTTTCGCCAAGCTCACAACCACAATACGCGCAGCGGCCGTCAAACTTCATGCGCAACTCTGTACGCTGTTTTTTGGTGAGTGCCATATATCACTCTCCTACGGTTACAGTTATGCCAGCAGCGGCGAGCATGGCCTGATAGATTACCTGCGGACTATTTCCGCCGTGTTCTTCCAGATACTTACGGGCGGCTTGCCCTCCAGCTCTAATCATCGCGATATCGGCTTTCTCAGGGGCTATCACGTAACCATTTGGCGGCGTTACTTCCCGCGCCTCCAGCTCAGCAATCAGCTTCTCTGCGGCCTCAGCCCTGGCTCTTTCTCGCTGAAACATCTTGTGCGTAGTGTCTATCGCGCCAAGACGTGCAGCGGAAGTCTTTTGTACAGCTTCCAGCTCATCCAGCAGCGCCAGCGCGGTGGCTGGAGTTGAGCAGCGCAGATAGTGGAACCATTCATCCTGGGTATGGTTATCTGTACTGGCCTTCTCGGCTGCTTCCCGTAATGCGCGTTTGTCGATGTTGCTCATTGGGCGTTACCTCCGTCATTAGCAAACTCTCCATGTATCTCTGCACGCGCCTTTTTAATTGCCTCAGCAGCTTCCTGCTTATCAGAAAAGGAGCCAACGTTGATGTGCTTGCCTTCATACATAATTGAGGCCTTCCATTTGTTAGATTTCTTGCACCACGAAACTCTCTTTATTCCGGAAGTGTTAGTGGACTGTATCTTCCTGTTAAGCGCGTTTTGTCTTAAAGAGACAATGCGGAGATTGGCTATACGGTTGTCTTTCCTGTCACCATTAATGTGGTCCATTATCCCTTCAGGAAACTCTCCATATACGTACAACCATGCGAGCCTATGAGAAAGATAAACAACACCGTCCACGCAAAAACGCAGATATCCATGTGAATTAGTTGTTCCAGCTATATCGCCTTTAATCGCCCTACTAGATGTCGACTTTATCCTTGTGAAGACACCCGTATAGCTGTTGTAGTGAAATAGTTCCTTTAGGCGAGATTGAGTTAGCGTCATTTCTTCGCCCTCTGGTTTAACCACGCTGTCAGGTATCGATTGTTGTTGAGACGTTCTGTATTCCCGAATGAGTCACGCTTCAGCATTTCTTCGCGTGGGATGTCGTTAATTGGTTTGAAGCGGTGGCCGGCGATAAGCTCTTGAGGTGTTACGAATGGGTCGTAGTAATTTCCGATCATTGTGCACGCTCCAGAAAATCGTTAACGCCTTCTGCCAGTTCGATCGACAGGTCATCGATGTGAGTTTTCAGTTCTGCTAGCGTCTGTGCTTCTGATTCCAAAATTTCACGCTCACACAGCGCCTTCACCAGGTGGTCAAACTTGCTGTAGTAGCTCAGGCGAACCAGTGTTTCCTGTCCGGCATTCTTTCCTTCTTTGATGATGCGTTTTTCGTTAAGAACCAGGTCAAACTTAGTGCCGGTGATTACGTATTTACTGCCGACTTCAATGTTCAGTTTCATGATGGTTTCCTCATGTTCATTTCACGCTTACGAAGCTGTGCGACCTTTGATCTGACAGCCGTGTAACCTCTGCCCATAGTTTCGGCGATGTCTTTTTGCAGGCAGCCCTGACGGTAGAGGACGGCTAGCGTCTCTTCGTCTTGATGGCTCCAGAGTTGCTTGGTGCAGGCTGTAGATAACGAGTACTTCTGAGCTAGGTAATAGAATTGGGCTAACGTAAGTCCGAGATGGTCAGCTGCGCGGGGCGCGACCATACGGCCGCACACCGCCTTCATTTCTTCAGGAGTGACGTTTAGTTTTCGCATTGGATTAAATCAGGAGTTAGCTAAATCCGCCTTGCGCAGATTGTGGATTTCATCGAGTTGAGCGAGAAGCTCATTGTTGCTGCCGATAACGCTCTTCGTGCGGTTATATGCAACATCAAGCTTTGTAGCATCCATGCTTAATGCGTTATCAGAGAACCACTTCAGAGCTGTTTCCGGTGTTGCCTGTGGCTTTACTTCTAGCTTTCGTACCCGGTGCTCCTGGCGCTTGCCGCGAGACACTGAAAGCATCATTGAGAAATCAGCCTCAACGTCACTCATTGCATGAATCTTGATACCGCCAACAGCTACGCCACCGAATCGCACAGAAGCGTCACCAACCAGAGTTAGAGAACGCCCAACCCACGAATGACCATCTGCACCCCATCCGCCGATTAACACGCGACGCATTGATTTAGAAGGCTTGTATGGGCGTCCATCGAAACCTTCCAGGTCGATAAATACTGGCTGTTCGGAATTACCAGCTCGGACTGATTTAATGACTGCTGTGATGCTTTGAGTCTGAACATCTTCAAAGTTAATTTGGTCTGACTTTGGAATGATTGTGCGTGAAAGGTCCATTAGAGAATTACCTCATCATCGTATTCGTTATCCAGCAAATAGGCCGGAACGTTAATTTCGTTGGATGGAAGTACAATTCCTTCGTACTTCATTGAGTCGTTTTCTTTGCAGGCAACAAGCTTGTCTAATGCTGCATACATTTCTCGATATCCAAGCTCCAGCGATTCTTCGCCGATGTAGTACATGCAGTTGCGGTATGGTGGAGAGTTCTCGATAGCGAAGAAGGCGAACTGGTTATATTCGATGCCGGTAGCTAGCTTGAGAACATAGAGGTAGAAGGCTGCCTGAATGTGGTATTTGTACTGACCGAATGCATTGCTGAATCCACGCTCAGAAGCGTCTCTACAGCTTTTAACGTCGAGGGGGTAGGGAAGTGTGTCAGATAGCCGGTCGAAGCGGCATTTAAGCATCAGGCCTGTTTCTGGGCATTCAGCAAACATAGACACCTCAGAGCATCCTTTGGTGTTCATGTAGTCCATAAAATCATCGTTCAGGCGAGACGATTCATACATCCTCTGTACCGTACCGACCTCATTTCCAATGAGGATAAACTCAGGAGGAACCTTACAGGACAACTCCTTGTACTCTTTTGTGTTTCTGGCCTGAATATCTTGCCTGCGAATATATCCGTGCTGATAAATGTCAGGCTCAAGCAGCGCCGCGTGAATAGCACTTCCAATGTGCGCTGATTTGCTACCAGTGAATTTGTTGAAGAAGTGATTTGCAGGACTGACACTGATGGCTTTGACTGTCGTAGAGCCTATTGCCTCGTCAGCGTGATAGTCCTCGTTCGACATTCCGTAATAGACGCCAGGTTTCATGCTGCTTCCCCAAATGTATGACGGCGCAGGAATATGCCGATCGCATACTCAACTTCTACGCGCGGTCTGAATATGTCCCACATAACCTCGCCAGCGAATTCCTGATAGTTGCAGTCGTCTTCGCCAAGCCACTCAACGGCAGCTTTCGTATGATCATCTGGCCGGTGTGACTCAAGCATGCTGAGCACCGGCCGCATGTTCGCGCACAGGCGCTCAACTATTTTGTCTATCTTCGCGTGGTCTTCACCGCTGAGATTGGCGATGATTTGCTTAATCTCTGTTTTGTCTGTCATCGTCAGGTGCATGATTATTCTCCTCACGTGGAACCGGAAATACGTCTTTAAGGAGCTGATATAATTCCTCGTCACTCCATCTCTGCTCAGCACCTGTCACGGCTGGCCTTCCTGCTTCAGTAAGTCCCAGATACGCTCCAGCAAGCTCTTAACGCGAGGCTGCTTGAAGTCTGCTCCGGTGATTATGTTCTGGCGTGAATGCTGGACGGATAAGATAGGGTCGAAAGGGCGGGCCACGACGGCACCGCCCGCGATAGCAAATGTCATCGTGGGGTTCCTTAATTGATTAGTAAGTAATGCGAGTGGCGAATACTTCGCCTTTTACGATTGCGGTGATGATGCTCTTGGCTACTTCTTCGCTAGCGCCTGCCTTAAGCAGGTCAGCGAGGATTTTGTTATTCACTTCTTTGCGATGCGCTTTGTCTTGTGCGCGGCGCTCTTCTTCATCCTTGATACGTTTTTCTTCTGCAAGACGTGCGGCTTCTTTTGCTTCACCTTCGCGACGAATGCGGTCAGCTTCTTCCTGTGCTTTGCGTCTCTCTGCTTCGATAGCTTCCTGCTTCTCTCGCTCTGCACGTTCAAGTGCTTCTTTAGCTTCGCGCTCTGCCTTTTCTTTTTCCTGCTTAGCCAGTAACTCAGCTTGAGCTTTTGCTGCGATAGCGTCTTCTTCGCGCTTCTTAGCTGCTGCTATCAGGTTCTTGTTTGCTGTGCTGGTCATTTCAAACGGGTAGCCTTTACCGAACACCAACACATCCTTGCTACCTAACCCCTCAGAATCCCAATACCATGGACCTGGTGTATGTTTCATATTCACCTCTGTGGCTTGCTGCCAAAAGAAGGCCGACTATGCGGCCTCTACGAATTCACCATCTTCATTAAGCTGATACCAGGTGTCTGGTTTGATTCCGTTTTCACCGACTTTACTGGCGCGAATATGAATTAACTCACCATCTTCATCGCGATAGCAGAGCACGACCGCTCCACCCTCAGACGCTCGCGCCTTGCCTTCAATGCCGAAAGATGCAGCTACTGATTGTGATCCAGATACTTCAGCCGCTGACTGGTCGCCAGTGTTGGTTGCTGCTGACCGGTTGCCAGTGTTGGTTGCTGCTGACTGGTCGCCAGTGTTGGTTGCCGCTGACTGGTTGCCAGTCATGATCTGCTGCTCTAACGACTTATCGATCTTAATCCAAATCCATTCAATACCGCGCTGGATGAACTGAGAAAGATTCAATTCAGCTTTAATCATGATACTGGCGCTGGCGATTTTTGTATCACCACCTTCTTCACGGTTAGTTGTACCGAATGAGATAGTTTCTGCAAATCGGCCATCTGCTGGCGGGTAGTAGCCAAACACATCAAATGGATATTCACAGGCATGAAAACCAGAACCACAAACCTCTACCTTTCCGTCGTGGTTGAAAGTCTTCCCTATTTCAAACTGGAAATCACGGCACTTGAGTTCTTTGTCAAAACCCTTGTATGTCACAATCTCTTTGGTCATGTTGTTATTCCTGATTGGGTAATAAAAAAGGCCGCATTGCGACCTGATTAGATAAGTGGCTTACTGCTCAGCTTCATGCGCTGAACGGCGTGGATTTTATTCCCGAGCGGGTTAGCGTCCCGGTAGTAGGCGCGATTCTTCTTAACCGCTGATACTTCAACTTCCTTCTGACGCGTTCCGGCAAGCGAAATGGCTTTGGTTACGCGCTCACTACAGCCTTCCGACAGCCGTGAAAATGCACGGTCAATCTTTTTACAGTAGGCTTTAGCTTCTAACTTCTGAGCTGCTTTCATGGCGTTGTAGGCAGCCATACGGCGTTGATTTCTGTTCATGGGTATTCCTCAGTGAATGCTTTGGTGGTGAAGTGCTGCGATGCTGATCTCCGCAGTTGCGCTTTTTCACGCTGCATTTCACATCACCCCGAAGCACTCACTTCGGCCTGTGTATTCACAGGGTTAAATTTTTAAAGAGCCCGAACTCAGTTCCTTGTTCGTGTTCAGCTTCCTGCTGATGGACTTATAATAGGCTTGGCTATTTTTTATGTAAATAGCTAAAACTATAAAAATATCGATTTAACTATTATGGTGTTGATTGATAAAGATATTTATTTTTTTATCTCGAGCGTGCGATACTGCTACGAGTGAAAAATGAGCGAGGGATTGGTATGGATTACGAAGAAAGGTTTTTTGCCGAGATGCATCCGCAGATAGCCCAGGTGATTGGCATCGCTGTTATGCAGCTACTTGTTGAACAGGCTGAGATATCGAAAGCATCGATTATCGAGCAAATACAGGTTCTATGGCAGGAGGATGATGTGGACTTGGCTGTAGAGCTGGCTATTGATGTGCTGAGCTTGCCGAAAGAGTAGGGAAAAATGGATCTCGGTAGAACCTGCGCCGTTGCTGGGTTTTAAGTGGTTTTTATAGGCAAAATAGGCCTAAAATGGATCCCGCGAAATGGCACAAAAAACCCGGCTCGGTGGCCGGGTTGACTTTTACTGTATGTGCGATCAGTATTAACGGAGGTGAATGATTTTGCACATGCGCTTAATCTTATTGATTAGCAATTCTCTATCAGTGCCATTTTTTGTGTGTTGCATGGCAATTATGTCTTTCACTAAACTATTGAATTCCTTTTGATTTCTCGGTGATAGTCTTCGTTCTATCTTACCAAGTAATTCAATCGGAAATTTAGTAGTGCTGAAATAGCCTTCATGCTGTAGCTGGATCAAAAGCTCTTCATAAAACTCCAACAGCGGCTCGGCGATTTCATTGAACTCCTTTCTCTTATCACGTTTTATGGCACTTCTGTGCCCCATAAAATGACCAAGCAGGAAGGATATAACCGTCCATCCCAAAGCGATAAGGGGCAGAGAATGTTGGATATACTTATGACCTTCAATGATTTCCTTTGGCATTATTCCTGGACTCTTTTTCCCTTCTTTGGCTACGCGATTGGTTATCTCTCCGCCAGGTAACTCAGTTGTATGCCCTATCCAAACGTCTCGTCAGGCCACTGGCTGGTTAGTAGTCCAGCACAGACCACCAGAAGACACGGCCAATGATTTCTATCTTTTCTAGCGGCTTATCTTCTGGCTGGTGCTCAACTGAGTTATAGCTGCGCACACTAACGGTATCTGGACCAACCCTGTAAAGCAGCTTTATTCGCTTCCAGCCATCCTCACTAATCGCGTATATCTTCCCATCAACGATTTTCTTGTCTTCGGTGTTGATTGCTACCGTGGTGCCGTCAGGTATGTTTGGCTCCATGCTATTGCCGCGAGCAGGGAAACAGAGAATCCCGTGACCGTCTGTACTGGCACCAATTTTTCTCAGCGTGGATTTTGAGAACCGCAGCTTAAACCCGTTATAGTCCTCTTCGTTGTAGCTTCCATCACCACACGCAAACTCAATATCCTTCAGAAATGGTACTTCCACCTCATCATCCCTCAGCGGTGTTTTGCTGTCCCAAACCTCGATAGTCCCCCACTCTGACTCGGGGGCAATATTTGACTCCTTAGAATCTGAGCGCATTGGTCCAACGCCATCACTTAGCCACTCAGGGCGCACGCCAAGCACTTGAGCTATTTGAACGGTCTTTCTAGAGCCTTTAGCTCCTCCGCTTGCTAGCTTCCATACGCTTGGCTGAGCCATACCAACAGCTTCAGCAAGAGCGCCCTGAGTCATGCCTCGCTCCTGCATTGCCTGATTTAATCGCTCTGAAAATGTTGTCTTGTTCATGTCTCAATCATATAGCTGTAGCTATCATAGATTCAAATAGCTTTGTCTATTTACATTCTCAATAGTTAAGGCTATTATTGACACTGTGATATAAAGCAGGAGCTATTTATGGTCAACAAAGCTATCAATTTGGCTATTGAGTTCGTGGGTAGTCAGCAAAAGTTAGCTGACGCCTGCGGAGTTAAGCAGCCATCCGTGTGGGCTTGGTTGCATGGGAAGAAAAAGGTTTCAGCCGAAAACGCAAAGCGTATTGAGTTGGCAACCGGTGGACATGTCCCTGCTTACCAAATCCGTCCAGATTTATCAGACCTGTTTCCTCACCCGAATCAGGCCGCTTAAGAAGTAAGCAACACCGCTCTTTAATAATCTGCCTCCCTCGGAATACCAGGGAACCACAACGCATCAACCGATGCGTAAACACTTATTAACTAAAGGAAGTATTACAAATGGAACTAGCAAATCACAGCAAAAAGGTACGCGAAGTGGAAACAGAGCTTCGTGCCCGACTCGTTTCCATGGGTCAGACAAATTTTGCAAAGATGGCGGGATGGGCTGATTCAAAGGTGAGTCGATTAAACATCCACGATATGGCTGTGACGTTCGTTCTTCTGGGGAAAGTCTGGGAGACAAGCCTTATTCGTGAAGTGGCAAGACAGGCTATTGCAGCTGTGATGCCAGAAAGCAAAAAGCGCCCGGTGGTGGCCGGACGCTCTGAGCAACTAACTATCGACTTCTAAACACACTGTGTTACGTCAATAACAACAGGAGTAATTATGAGTTCTCTATCACAGCTTTACAAGTCCAAGGATAAAAACGGTACCGAAACCACAGTGAAGAAAACCTTCCTGGTGCCGCTGTCAGAAATCTATGTGGAGCCTGGCTTTAACGTTCGTGAAATAGACCAGATTCACGTCGAAGAGTTTCGGGATGCGTTTATTGCCGGCGAGTACGTTCCGCCCTTGGCTGTTCAGGTTACAGAGCAGGGCGTGAAAATCATTGACGGGCACCATCGGTATTATGGGGCCATCGCCGCGCAGGAGTCCGGCACCGAAATTCCACGCCTGGAATGCAAAGATTTCGTTGGTTCTGATGCCGATCGCATCGCCTTCATGGTTACCAGCTCCCAAGGTAAACCTCTGACGCCCCTTGAACGAGCAGCAGCCTACCAGCGCTTGATTAACCAAGGATGGGAGCCTGCAGAGATTGCGAAGAAGGTTAAGCGCTCAGTTGCTGGCGTTGATCACCACCTTCAGTTGCTGACCTGCGGTGATGAGCTGATTGGCATGGTTCGTTCCGGTGAGGTCGCTGCCACTACAGCAGTTGCATTATCCCGCGAGCATGGTCCTCAGGCTTCCGCAGTAGCGGTAGAGCAGATGGGAAAGGCTAAGGCTGCGGGCAAGTCAAAGCTAACGCGTAGTGCTGCATTACCGCAATTCAGTGCTGCGAAGGCGCGAGAGTTCATCCAGCTGATCGCCGATCACCAGTCAATCTCCATTCCAGAAAAAGCACTAACCATCCTGAATGAGTATCGCCAGTTCCTGAAAGATGCTGGCTGGGAGGAAAAGAGTGAGCATGCTTCTAATGGCTAAAGCCATGACGATGAAAGTAGGTAATCCCCTGAGAAAGCTGGTACTCCTGAAGCTGGCAGACAATGCCAGCGATTTGGGCGAGTGCTGGCCTAGTTATCAACATATCGCTGACCAGTGCGAGATAAGCAAGCGCTCAGTGATGAACCACATCGACGCACTATGCGATGCCGGACTGGTGAGAAAAGAGTATCGGCCTGGACCGAAAGGAAACTCCAGCAATGTGTATCACCTAAGCCTACATGGTGCAGGAGATTCACTAGGGGGTAGTGCAGCAAATTCACCAGGTGGTGCAGGAGATTCACTAGGGGGTAGTGCAGGAGATGCACCCAGAACCAGTCACTCTTTTGAACCTATCAATGAACCTATACAGCAGGTCGCTAACGCTCCATGTGAAGTGCATGACGTTTCTTCGAAGTATGCCTTTGCAGGAAATGTCATTCGACTTAACCACGATCACTTCCAGAAGTGGAAGGACCTCTACAGAAACATTGACCTGGTTTATGAACTGAATCGCCTTGATATCGAGTTCACCGCTGAAAAGCCAAAAAACTGGTTCATCACTGCAAGCCAGAAGCTTAGCTATCAGAACAAACAATCTGCCGGCCGACAAATTCAGAAAACGGCCGTGAACCAATCACACTGGAACGACAAAGACGAGTGGGAGAACAACTTCCTATGAAAAACCTTGTCCAGGCGATTCACAATCGCGACAGCAATGCACTGGCTCGCCTTGCTGGAGAAAACAAAGAGCCAGATCGCGGAGTCAACAACGAGGCTGAGAGACTGGTGGATATCCTGTTCGACAACCTCAAGCAGCTTTTTCCGGCATCAGTCAGTACCGCCCTGAAAGACCCGCGTGACGAAGCAGCTGCAAAGCGCCAGTGGATTGCGGCATTTGCAGAGAACAACATCCGCAGCAAAGAGCAGCTTAAATCCGGAATGCAGCACGCTAGGGCAAGCGCATCTCCGTTCTGGCCGTCCCCGGGGCAATTCATTGCATGGTGCAAAGACGCAGAATTTAAAGCTGGCGGACTTCCTGATACAAACGAGCTTTACGACATGGTTATGGAATACTGCGCCCACAAAATTGAGTACGAAACACCGGAGCGATACCCATGGAAGAGCAATGCGTGCTACTGGATGGTGACGAAACTATACGACCTGATGCGATCGCTTAATCTGACAGATGCAGAGCTGCGAAAGCGGTGCACTGAAGAGCTGAGAAAAATGGCTCACCGCATTGAGTCTGCCGAAGAAATCCCCGCTCCTGTTGTTCAAATCCCCAAGCTTCACATCCCACTCAGCAACGATAAAGGCCTGGCGAAAATTGCCGAGCTTCGTGCCAAGCATCGTCTTGGGAGACATTGATATGGACACAGAACGCGAAAGATTCGAAAGATTTTTCCGGAGCGTTTACCGAGAAAGATACCGACTGGAGAGAACGTATCTCGGCTATCGTGACCCATTCGTAAACACATTATTTTTCTTCTGGCAGGAGGGAAGATGAACGCACGAGATAAGATGCTTGCTCACCTAGAAACCAGCAAGCCAACATCCTCATCTGAGTTTCACGCACTAACCAGAGCACCAAAATCCCGCGTCAACCAAATCCTCAAAGAGCTACTCGAGTCCGGCCATATCGAAATTGACAGTCAGATTAACGACATCAAGCGCTACCGGCTAACTAGCCTGCACAGCAATCGTCGTCAGGCGATTCTTGACTATCTGGATGATGGTCACGAAGGAACATCTGGGGATATCTCAGCTGCTACCGGCGTATGCCTGTCAATGACGACGCAGATACTAGTATCGCTTAACAAGCGGGGTGAGGTATATCGCGAGTGGTTAGGTCGGGAAAAGGTCTGGATGTACCGCAAGAACGCGCCACATAAGTTCGGTTGCGCCAACCCACTGACTGCATTTATCAACCAGAGATTAAGAGAGGTACGGACATGAGTAATAGTGATTATGCATTTTACGCAATCATCGACGATGAGGATGCGATCGTTTCTGTAGGGCATGAGAAATACGGAGAAGTTAAGGCTGTATTCCGCACCAAAGAGGATGCTCAGAAAGCTATTGAACTACAAGATGACGCGAATGGCCTACGCATAGAAAAATGCGAAATCGTACAGGCCTAACACCCCAGCACGCTGATGGAGAGGAATGATGAGCGATAGAGCGGAATTTAACAGAGAAATGGCACGAATTATCGTGCATAACTTCTCGATGAAGCCAGAAGCATTGGCAGTCGTAGAAAAATGGGAAGACTGGAATTTTTTTTATTCCATGGGCTTCCGAAAAGAAAGTGCCGGGCAAGCATATCAAGAATGGCTAAAAGACTTATAGCAGCCAACCTGAAGGTAAGTGATGGAGAGGAATGATGAGTAACGAGAATGAATTAGCTAAATGGCTGCAAAGTGGTGGATACCTTCCTGAGTTTCTACGTGACTTCCACGACCAGAAAGACGTGTTTAAGGCTATGCACGACACCATTGGGAATGCTAACGAAAACGGCAATGCGAGAGACGGTCATATCTATGTTATCGACACCTTTCTTTGGTACATGGGTCGATGCGGGTACACCTTGCAAAAATCAAGGAAAAACGTCGAGTTTAAAGATATGCAGGACGACATTGAGCGAAGTAAAGAATATCGCCGCGAAACATTTGCTCGTGTCATTTCAGAACAGAATAAAGGCAAGTGATGGAGAGGAATATGGACGAATCAAGAAAGGCTTTCGAGTCTTGGGTTGTAGAATGGTGGCTGCAGGCAAAGGGTAATATTTGTCGTGATGGCGAGGGATATTCGAATAATTTTATGGAGTATGCATGGAGCGGATGGAAGGCATCTCGCTCCAATATCGAAATTGAATTACCAGAAGTATGCGCATGGAACTTGTGTGAATTGCTAGATAAGAAAGAAGTTATCGAAGCTATCCGCGCCGCTGGAATCAAAGTGAAGGAGTGAGTATGACCTTTGACAAGTACTGGCTTATCGGTCGACTCACTCTTGGGTTTGGCGTGTCTACAGAGTTGTGGCATACGACAAGAAAGAACGACAGCAAGGTGGTTAATTTCATTCACTTTGGATACGTGCCTGACGTTCTTCCAGATAAGAAATGCACTTCAACATTGCTAGTCCTGACAATCATGTGGTTAACAATGAAAATTGGCATCATGAGGATTCGCCATGAAACAGACGATATTTCTCAGGGGTAAGCAGCAACAGCAGTCAGCAATAAACGCCATCCTCGCATCACCTCTTGACAACGACAGACCCATCACCATTCGAATCTCTGACTACAAGCGCAACCTCGACCAGAATGCACGTTTTCACGCGATGCTGGGTGATATCGCTCGTCAGGTCATGTGGTGCGGAAAGCGACTCAAGCCTGAGCAGTGGAAGGTATTGCTGATTAGCGGTCATGCAGTCGCAACAAAGCAGGAGGCTGAAGTAGTACCCGGGTTAGAGGGTGAGTACGTCAACATCCGCGAGAGCAGCGCAGAGATGAGCGTAGGGCGCATGGCGAGCCTCATCGAGTACACGATGGCATGGGCAGCAGGTCAGAACGTCAGATTCACTGACAGGAGGTACGATTGAAGCGAACATATTTCTATCACCCGCCAATGACTACCGACGAAGCCAACCAACTAATCACTCTCTACCACTCCCGAAATGTACAAACAACCAAGCACCTTAGCGCTGACCCACGCCTGTGGGTAGTGGGAGCCTTGTTGCCTGAGTACGCCAGCGAGCCAAAGGGTAGGAGTCAATTTCAATCGAGGATATGGGGATAAGCATGATTCTAATACAAACCGGATTCGGCCTTAGCATAAAGCAACGGCATATGTTTGGTCAGAAAGAATCCAACAGAAAGATGGTTGCCATAAAGATGCCATTTGTCTGCATTTACTGGCTCAACAAGCACGCAACGGCCTATTGGTACGAGTGCGCGCGAGCGGCATTCAATGATCCATCCTGGTTCATAGAAAATCATCACGCTGTACGACAGGCAAAGCGCAAAGCAACCCTAACCAAAATGAAAGCTTTTCAGCAGGCATGGGAAGAGCATCGGGCGCGATACCAGAAGGATATGGAGAAGCTTGAAGATGAAAATCAGCTCCTGAAGAAAAAGCTTTCCGAGGCGGTGAGAGATATTGAGGCGTTCAGAAGGATTTGCGGAGACAAAAAATGAGCAGCTTAGACGATGACTACGCAGACCGACTCGCTGACCTTCTCGAAGATATGGAAGGTGACGGCGTTGACTCTGTAGGAATGATTATGAACTGGGTAGCCGGATATGTTCAGGGAAGAATGGAAGGCAATGGCGCAGAAGCCTACATGTATCAGTTTGAAGATGCCGACATGATTATTCAGATTACCGATTCGGAAGAGACAACAGCAGTGAGGTTGCATTGATGTCGGCATATTACAACGAAATAGACCCATACGCGGCTCAATGGTTACGCAACCTAATTGACGTCGGAGAGATTGCACCCGGTTACGTAGATGAAAGGAGCATTGAAGATGTCACACCAGGCGATTTGCGAGGATTTACCCAGCATCACTTCTTTGCTGGAATCGGTGTCTGGAGTTATGCGCTTAGAAAAGCAGGATGGCCTGATGACAAACCAATCTGGACGGGAAGCTGCCCATGCCAACCTTTCAGCGCGGCAGGCAAAGGAAAAGGGGTTGATGACGAGCGGCACTTATGGCCGGCATTCTTCTGGCTCATTGAGAAATGCAAACCTGGCGTCATCATTGGCGAACAAGTTGCAAGCTCAGACGGCCTCGCTTGGCTCGACCTTGTACAAACTGACCTGGAAGGTGCGAACTACACCTCAGCAGGAACCGATATTTGCGCTGCGGGCTTCGGTTCTCCGCACATCAGGCAGCGACTGTATTGGATGGCCTACTCCAACGACGAACATCAACTTTCAGCCAGAAACGCGCAGGGGAATTCAGAACCTCTCTGGATGCGTGAGATTAGCGGGTTGGCAAACGCCTTTGGCGAACGATGCGACGGGTTCAACGCATTGCTACAGCGGGAAAGACAAGGAAGGAAATCCTCGGATTTGCCTGAAACTTCCGGGTACCGTGAAGCTTTGCACTCATTACCGGTTAACGGCTACTGGAGAGATGCGGACTGGATTTACTGTAGAGATGAAAAATATCGTCCAGTTAGACCCGGCTCATTCCAGATGGTTAATGGCATTGCCAAAAGCCTGGGACGAAGCAAGTCCACATTGGGAGGAATGGCAAAGCGCAATCAAGACCAGCGAATTATTGGATATGGAAACGCAATCAACGCAGAAGTAGCGACGTCATTCGTAAAAAGTTGCATGGAGGTTATTCATGCTTAGTCCCCACGAAGCCCAATCCTACGAGCAGCAGAGCATACGTCGTGCCCTTGAATGTGCTAACTGCGGTAAGCAACTTCACATTCTTGAAGTTCACGTATGCGAATTATGCTGTGCAGAACTGCTATCAGAACCTAATGAAAAAATGACGGAGGAAGATGATGAGTGAGTTACGAATAGGTAGCCTGGCTTTAATTGTGAAAGCATACACAAACCAGTCATCTGTAGGGAAAGTGGTAGAAATACACAGCACTACTGATAAATCAGGGTCATTTATTAGCCCTGCTACAGGAAAGGTAAGATTTTGCCCTGATGCTATTTTCGAGAAGGTCTATGTTTGCATCGGTGATTTTCATTCCGGCTCAGCTGAAGCTGAGGAAGCAGGATTTGGGTTATTTAGGCGAGTGCAACTCATGCCAATCGACGGAGAAGACTTCTCTCACGAAGATGGGCGACAGAAGGAATTGACCAATGGCTAAAGCACCTCGGCGAAAATGCAAAGTCTGCAATGAATGGTTCCACCCGGCATTCTCAAATCAGTGGTGGTGTAGTCCGGAACATGGAACTGAATTAGCAATAGAGCGACGAAGTAAGGAGAGAGAAAAAGCAGAGAAAGCAGCAGACAAGAAACGACGACGAGAAGAGCAGCAGCAGAAAGACAAGCTCAAGATTCGAAAGCTCGCAGTAAAACCCCGCAGTTACTGGATTAAGCAAGCTCAACAAGCAGTAAACACCTTCATCAGAGAAAGAGACCGCGACTTACCATGTATCTCGTGCGGAACGTTCACGTCTGCTCAGTGGGATGCGGGTCACTACCGTACAACTGCTGCGGCACCTCAACTCCGATTTGATGAACGCAATATCCACAAACAATGCGTCGTGTGTAATCAGCACAAGAGCGGCAACCTGGTTCCTTATCGCGTGATGCTCATCGAGCGTATCGGGCAAGTAGCTGTAGACGAAATCGAATCTGACCATAAGCGCCATCGCTGGACTGTAGAAGAGTGCAAAGCGATTAAGGCGGAGTTTCAGCAGAAGCTCAAAGACCTGCGTAACAGCAGAGTGGAGGCAGCATGACGGATAAATCAAACACCCCGGCAGAAATTAAAGACCTGTGGCGAACGCCGCCAGAGATATACCGGGCACTTAGGTGTGAGTTTCCCTTCTTTCTGGATGCAGCTGCAAATCAGGAAAATGCTCTGTGCAAAACGTTCATTGATGCCGAGGAAAATACACTCGAAACAAGCTGGAAAAGCAAGATGCCAGTTGGTGTCAATCGAGCATATGCGTGGCTTAACCCTCCCTACAGCGCCCCAATGCCCTTCGTGAAGAAGGCTTCTCAGGAAAACGCAGATAACTATGTCGGGTGCGTAATGCTTCTCCCGGCAGACACTTCAGTTTTGTGGTTCAGGGAAGCCATTAAGACCGCGCATGAGGTTCGGTTTATCACGGGTGGTCGTCTCTCATTCCTGAACGCTGATACAGGCAAGCCAGTAAACGGCAACAACAAAGGCTCAATGCTCATCATCTGGCATCCATACCCACGGTCAGGCGACTGCCGAATGACAACGGTCGATCGTGATGTGCTGATGCAATACGGAAAACGATTCATGAAGGGGGTCTTATGTGCAGCGTAACCAACATCCAGCAAGTCAAATGGCAGCGTCAGCGCGATATGCATACCGAGCAGGTGCTGATTGGTAAAGAGCAGGAGCTTGAGCGCAGTCTTGAGTATGTTCGCGATCAGCTGCGGGAAGTGCGTAATCGACTAGGTACGAACAAGCCAGACCATGACCCGGAGGCGGCGTAAATGATAACCGTATTCTTAATTTTCTATGCATTCATGGCTGGAATGACTGCTGAGTATGTCCATACAAAAGGGAAAAATATGGGATTCAGGGAGCGGCTTTTCTTGGCATCACTCATCGCTGCGCTGCTTTGGCCTTGGTATGTCTTTGGAGATAAGAAATGAACCTGGAAAACGCAGTCAAGTTTCACTTCGCGAAGTCTATGCAGATAAACGATACACCTCGTGCAACCTCCTCAGAGACGTTAACTGGCACTGATGTGATGGCTGCCATGGGTATGACGCAAAGTCGCGCCACGTTAGGTTACAGCGCGTTTTTAGGGAAGATGGAAATCAGCAGCAATGACCGTGAGAAAGCTATTGAACTGCTGACCCAATATGCACTTGAGCATTGCGATAAGGTTGCCGCCTTACGTAAGCTCGAAAATGATATTAAGCCAAAGGTAATGCAAGTGCTCGCAACATTCGCATTCGCTGACTATTCCCGAAGTGCTGCAAGTACGCGAACCTGTGATTGTTGTGGAGGTAAAAAGTTTGTCGATGCTGAAGTCATGACAATGAAAAGCATCGGGCAGCCGTATCTAACTGAGCGTAAGGAAAAAGTGAAGGTACTTTGCCATAAGTGCAAAGGGAAGGGCGTGCTAACCAATGCGTGCCAGTGCAATGGTAAAGGCGTGGTTGTCGACAAAGAGAAAACTATTCTACAGGGCGGCGTTCCTGCATATAAAACATGCAGTCGCTGTAATGGGCGCGGTTATGCTCGTTTGCTGCCTGATGCAGTCAGGAAATACATCTGCGCTACGGTTATTGATGTACCTGAAACCACATGGCGCAGGTCATATAAGGACTTCTTCGAAAGCCTGGTTGGTGAGTGCATTAAGCAGGAGGAATACGCAAATCAGATGTTGAGCAAAGTCACGCGATAATAAATAATTTCTACGGAAACGGATTTCTGTAGAAATGATGCTTTACAAAGTGGCGATATTTGTTTAATCTGAACTCTAACGATGGGTAACTGACTCCGTTAAGGCGATTAAGTACAAGATGACAGTGCTGATGAATCGGGGACATCGAAACCCTTGAGCCGGGTCTTATGGGGACGGCAACAACGCGACTTCAGCCATCGCCATGAACAAACAAGCCTTGAGGTTCACGCCTTGGGGCTTTTTCATTTACACAACAGGTAAGAGCGCTGACTGGATTAACAAAGCTCCGCACCGTACCAGACGACGAATGCGGCAGTGCTCTTTCCGTTGTGGTGAATGCGCAGGCTGATGCGCGAGAAAGGGAGTAATCCCTGGGTCTATGGCAAGACAAATCTAGAGATAGAGGCGACCCCCGTTGATAGGCCAATGCCGGAATTCAGCACCGGCCACCACAACCTTACCTGCTACCCCAGGCAATCGGTCGAAAGACGCCGGAGTTCAAATGAATAAAGAAACTTTATTAGAACATCTGACTTACGACAAAGAGACCGGTAAATTCACCTGGGTCAAGCCAACAACGAATAGTATCAAAGTTGGTGCCATTGCTGGCACATACCATAGAGACGGATACATCAAGATCTGTATCCACGGTAAAATCTATGCCGCCCATCGTTTAGTTTGGTTGATGGAGAATGGTTCATTCCCGGATGGGGATATCGACCACATCAATTGTAAGAAAGACGATAATCGCATTTCAAACCTTCGAGTAGTTTCAAAATCAGAAAACCAAATGAACCAGGGCGTAACTGTGCGCAATAAATCTGGTGTCAAAGGTGTTCACTGGGACGAAGTAAGCAAAAAATGGGTTGCGTCATTACGGGTGAATGGCAAGAAAGTGATTGTCGGAATGTTTGACGATATCGCTATCGCTGCCAGCGAAATAATGAAAAGCAGAGAGCATTACCATGGTGAATTCAGCAACCATGGGTAATTAATTGCACGACCTTTCTGAAAGCGTCCTACCACCAAACACCAGAACACACACAGATACCCTCTAGCATTCGTGGCCACGGGGTAGGGCGTTTTACACAAATGAAAAACCCAGCACTATGGCTGGGCTTCGTGAAGATGGTCGGCAAGAGATTGCGTCAACAACCTCCTACCTGATCTGCTCATGCTATTAGTCACGAACAAACCACGTTACCGAAAAATGTATCCTGGATTTGTTCTGTCAACAACCACGTTAATTCCTATCCTGAACAGATCCCCGTTCCAGGGGGTGGAAATGAACAAGATGCCATACAAAAGCGATCCGAACCTCTGGTCGATCCTCATCGCTTTCGGCATGACTCTAGTCGGCGCAGTAGCCAGCTACTCATTCAAAGTCCTCAACGGTGAAGCATTCAGTTGGAGGACTATGTGCCTACAACTCATCGTGTCGATTTTCGCTGGACTACTCATGATCATGATTGCTATTCACTACGGCTGGCCACAGGAAGTTACTGGCGGCGTTTGTGGTATGGCTGGATGGTCTGGTTCTTCTCTGATTAAGGCGCTTGAAGGGCGATTCCTTAACAAAGCGGCGGGGAATGAAGCAGAAAATGAATAAAGAACAATTTATGCAAGCTGCTGGCATCTCCCAGCCGTTAGCTGATAAGTGGTATCAGGTTGTAGTTGATGCAATGAAAGAATTCGGCATCGACACGCCAAAACGCCAGGCGGCATTCATTGCACAAATTGGCACAGAATCAAATGGCTTTCGAGCAGTACAGGAATCCTTGAACTACTCAGTTAATGGCCTGCAGATTTTTGGCTCACGACTTACCTCGGCACAGCGAGAGCAATTAGGTCGCAAGCCGGGAGAGTTGGCACTATCTCCATCACGACAGGCCTCTATTGCAAACATCGTTTATGGCGGCCGGTATGGTAACAATCAGAATGGTGACGGCTGGAAATATCGCGGGAGAGGACTGAAGCAAGTCACTTTCAAAGATAACTATGACAACTGCGGTAAAGCTTTAGGTCTCGACCTGGTATCAGACCCTGATTTGACCCTCACTGATAATAACGCTGCACGTTCAGCCGGCTGGTTTTGGAAAGCTAATAACTGTAATCAGTTCGCAGATGCTGGCGATATCAATGGACTAACCAAGCGTATTAATGGTGGATTCAATGGACTGCAGGACAGGATAGATCGCACCAGGAAAGCGGAGGCTGTTCTGTTATGAATCTGACAGTCATCAAAACACTCATCCCCGTTATGTTTGCTCTCATTATCATCGGTTTCATCGTCAAGCTTGGCGTAGACAATCGGCAGTTAAAGACTGACAACTACGCGCTTCAAAAAGAATCCAGAGAGCTGACCAGCAAAAACACTGGTCTTGCTAACACGCTTCAGGATTTGACCAACGCAGTAACTGCAATGAACCAACTGGCTGACAAAGAGGCTAAGCGCCGTGCTGCCGCAGAGATGAAGTCTCAACGATTACAGGACGAAATAAAAAATGCGCTTAAAGACAACCAATGCGCTGTTGCTATTATTCCTGATAGCGTCGTTGAGCGGCTGCGCCAACAAGCCGACAGTGCGCGAAGCCATAAAGGTAAAAAGTCCTCCTATACCAGCAAGTCTTCTGACTGACTGTGGGGTGCCAAACATTCCGGCACAAATGACATTCGCAGATAGCGTCCAGTTAAACATTACCTTGCTGCTCTCGGTCGAGAACTGCAACGGACAGCTAGAAGCTATTCGTGAAATAGAATCCTCCCGTCAACAAACTTCATCAGAAAAAATCTCAGGAGCCAAAAATGACTAAGCGCGTAATCTCTACCGGTGGTGTACCAACCACAGTAACAACCTCTTCTGATTTACCAGTAGCCGCGACATCAAGCACTGCAGGCATCGTTAAGCAAATGCCATTCACTGCGCAACTGACCGCGGCACCAACACAGGCAGACTTCAACGCACTGCTGACTAAGCTGATCGCATCCGGTCAGATGGCATCAAGCTGAGAAATGCACATGAAAATTATCGAAGCATTACGAGAAGGTGATTTGTCATTTGTGCAGGTTAAGCACAATCAGGTAACAGTAGCCATTCATAAAATGGGCGAACTGGTTTCAATTACCACGAAAGGACGCGGCAACGTTAGGTTTGCAAAAAGCCAGGCCAAACTTCTCACTCAAATGATTAACGGAAAATAACATGGCAAAGCTCACCGACAAACAAGAGCTGTTTGCCCGTGAGTACCTGAAAGACCTCAATGCCACACAGGCAGCTATCAGGGCGGGTTACAGCGAGAAAACCGCCAAAGAGGTAGGTTATGAAAACCTCACTAAACCTCACGTCCTCGAATTAGTTGCGGAGTTAAAAGCTCAGCGTGTAGAGCAAACAGGAATAGACGCTGCTTATGTACTTCGACGACTGACTGAAATAGATCAGATGGACGTGCTGGACATCCTGCTTGCCAATGGCGAACTGAAGCCGATTAAAGACTGGCCGAAGGTGTGGCGTACAACTCTATCCGGAATGGATGTAGTTGAGATGGCATCTGCAGATAGCGCAGCTCTCCTGAAGAAAATCAAATGGCCTGACAAGGTTAAAAACCTTGAATTGCTAGGCAAGCACGTTAATGTCCAGGCTTTCAAAGACCAAGTGTCTAGTGAGATCACTGGTAAAAATGGTGGACCTATTCAATACACCGACATCACCGAAGAAGAATTAGATGAACGTTTGAAGGAGCTTGGTCATGGCCGACACAGATCACAGCTCGCTGAGAAACAGGCAGACTCTTGAGGCATATAAGCGCCGTGCCATAAAAGAAGCTCGTGAGAGTCTGATGGGATTCACGCTATACACCAACCCTCAGTATGAAACAGGATGGTTTAATGAGTTACTTTCAGCTGAGCTGGATAACTTCCTGGTAGAAGCTGAGCAAGGACTAATGCCTCGTCTGATGATATTTGCCCCGCCACGTTCTGGTAAGAGCGAGAAGGCATCACGTCGCTTCCCGGCTTATGTGTTGGGTAAGCATCCAAACTGGAACGTAATTGCCTGCTCATACTCATCTGACCTTGCAAATCGAATGTCGAGGGACACCCAGCGCATCATCGATTCAGATCGCTACAAAGAAGTGTTCCCCAACGTGCGACTCAACGGATCTAACATCAGGACGGTAGCTGGCGGTGCAATTCGTACAGCTGAGTTGTGGGAAACATTATCAGCTGATGGGCGTCTTCATGGTGGCTCATATCGAGCTGCGGGCGTTAATGGCGGTATCACCGGCCAGGGTATGAACATCGGAATCATTGATGACCCAGCCAAGGATTACAAAACAGCATCATCACCAACATACCAAGAAGCGGTTATTGACTGGTATGACACAACATTCTTCACGCGTGCTGACCCGAAGATAAACGGAATAATCATCATCCTTACTCGCTGGCATCAGAATGACCTTGCTGGTCAGTTGTTGAAGTTAGCAGAAGAGGGAGGTGAGCAGTGGCGCGTTGTTAGCTTTCCAATGGAAGCTGAGAAAGAAGAGATTCACGAGCTGAATGGCAAGACCTATCTATTACGCAAGCCTGGTGAAATCCTGTTTCCTGAGCGCATGCCTCAGGAGTTCGTCGACAAGGCCAAGCAACGTGGATCGCTAGTATGGAATGCCCTCTATCAGCAGCGACCAACCGCTAAAGGCGGCGGCCTGATTAAATCTGAATGGTTCGGCGAATACTCAGTGCTTCCTCCTATGCAGTGGCGAGCCGTTTATGGCGATACTGCGCAGAAAACAAAAGAGGTCAATGACTTCTCCGTATTCGAACATTGGGGATTAGGCACTGACGGATACATCTACCTGATAGACATGATCCGCGGCAAGTGGGAAGCAGAAGAGCTTCAGCGCCGCGCGGTCGCGTTCTGGGATAAATGCAAAATCCTCAAGAACGGACCTCTACGCCACATGGCGATAGAAGATAAGTCATCCGGTACCGGGCTCATCCAGAACATTCGCAAAAAGGCCATATGTCCTATCAAGGCCATCCAGCGCGATAAAGACAAATACACTCGCCTGATGGACGTGCAGGGATACATCGAGTCCGGGTATATCAAGTTGCCCAACAACGCACCATTCATTAACGACTTCCTCGTCGAGATGGAAGCCATCAACCCTGATTTCAATACGCACGACGACCAGCTAGATCCGATGATGGATGCCATCGACGAAATGAAGAATGGCAATGGTCCGTTACGCATATCTGAAGAACTTTTGAGGCTCGCATAGTGTTTGAACGCTGGAAAAAGAAAAAAGCTGAGCCTCCAAAGGAAGAGGCAAAACAGCCCATGTCGCTGGCTAATGCGCTGGCGATGCTGAATGAACAGGAAAGGATTAAATCAGAGGGTGAAGTGCTTCGTCAGATTGAGCGCTATACGCCACCTCCCGGAGTGATCCCTGAGAGCGTGGGTGAGGCTGCTCTGGCGATGGACTCCACACCTTACAGTTACCTTAATTCAGCAAATATCACCGCATATGGCTACGGTGGCTTCCCTGGCTATCCATACCTCTCACAGCTCGCTCAGTTGCCGGAATATCGCAAGATTACTGGCACGATAGCTGAAGAGATGACACGCAAGTGGATTGAGCTGAAGCACATCGGCAAAGATGACGGCGATGATAAGGCCGACAAGATTCGCCAGCTTGATGACGCATTAAAGCGTTTCAAAGTGCGCGAGAAGTTTCGTGAAGCTGCTGAGCATGACGGTTACTTCGGTCGCGGTCAGATTTACATCGATGTGAAAACACCGAGTGGTAACTCTGCCTGGACTGTTCCTGACGAACTGGACAAGAAGCTCTACATCAGCCCGCGCAAGATAACCAAAGGCAGCTTGAACGGTTTCCGTGTCATCGAAGCGATGTGGACTTACCCGGGTGTGTATAACGCTGACAACCCACTTAGCCCCGATTTCTTCAACCCGGCTGAATGGTACGTCATGGGGCGCACAGTTCACGCAAGCCGCATGCTGACGATGATTTCCCGACAAGTGCCGGATATCCTCAAGGCAGCATATAACTTCGGCGGACTGTCTCTTAGCCAGATGGCTGAGCCATACGTGCAGAACTGGCTGAGAACGCGTGACAGCGTGAGCGACCTGGTTCACTCGTTTGTGGTTTATGGCCTGAAGACGAACATGCAAAACGTCTTATCCGGAGTTGCAGACCCAAACCTGTTTATGCGAGCTGAGTTCTTCAATAAGGTCCGCGATAACCGTGGAATGTTCCTTGTTGATAAGGATTCAGAAGAGTTCTTCCAGTTCGTGACAAGCCTGTCCGGTGTCGATGCTCTTCAGGCGCAAGCACAGGAGCAGATGGCGTCAGTCTCAAGCATCCCTCTGGTTAAGCTGCTTGGCATCACTCCTAACGGCCTCAACGCTTCGTCTGATGGTGAAATACGCGTCTTCTACGATTCTATCCACGCTATGCAGGAGAATCTGTTCAGGAGCCCTCTGAAAACAGTGCTGGATGTCATCCAGTTGAACGAATTCGGCGAGATTGACCCAGACATCGATTTCGAGTTCCTGCCGCTGTATGAGCTTACAGAAGCCGAGAAAGCCGAAGTCATGAAGCATCAGTCCGAGGCTGACAAGAACTATGCCGAAGCCGGAGTGTTCGACCTCGACGCGATCAGGAGTATGCGCCAGTCAGACAAGGCAAGCCCATACCACATGATGGAATCTGAAGATGACGAAGATTACGAAAACGAGTCCATCGAAGAAGGATTCGAAGAGCCAGAAAACCCTTCGTCCAATCAGGGCTAACGCCGGAGTTCATGAGTGGTATCGCGCCGAGCTTCTCAAGCTGGTTCGGGAGATGAACAAGTCTTACCGGTACTGGCTTGAAGCTGGCTACAAAGACAGCATGGCGCTAGATGCCAGCCCGGCGAATGAGTTGAAGCGCAGGCTGGCTAAACTCGGTAAGCAGTGGGAAAGCAAGTTCAACGAGCTTGCAAAAAAACTGGCAGATCGCTTTGTCGATAAGACACTGCGCAATACTGATGTATCTCTTCATTCCGCACTGAAGAATGGCGGTTTCACCGTTAAGTTCACGATGAATGATGAGCTCAAAGACTCAATGCAGGCCGTCATTAACGAGAACGTCAACCTGATTAAGTCGATACCTGAGCAGTACCACACGCAGGTTGAGACGATGGTGATGCAGTCAGTAAGCCGCGGTCGCGACCTTGGGCATTTAACGGATGAACTCGAAGCACGCTACGGAATCACTCGCAGGCGTGCTGAGACGATCGCTCGCGACCAGAACAACAAAGCCACAGCAGTCATCCAGTCTGAGCGGCAAAAGAGCCTGGGAATTACCAAAGGAATCTGGCGTCACTCTCATGCAGGTAAAGAGCCAAGACAATCCCACGTCAAGGCGGACGGCAAAGAGTTTGACCTCGACAAAGGTCTGTATCTAGATGGTGAATGGGTGCTACCTGGTGAAGCCATCAACTGCCGCTGCACATGGTCTCCGATAATCCCAGGACTGGAACGAAAATGATTGAAGTGTTCAAGGCACTAGGCCTGACATTGATATTTGGCGGCATAATCATAGCCGCGCTGACAATAACGTCTCTGAAGAAAAACAACGGTCGCTAAGGCGGCCTTTTTTATTGCCTGAAGAAAGGTAAATCCATGCCAGTCCATGAAAAAAGTGGCAAATGGTATTGGGGAAAAGAAGGGCCATTCGATACAAAAGAAAAGGCAGAAGAGGTTGAGCGTGCGGCATATGCCAATGGCTATGCAGGTGACTCAGCTCTGGCGTTCGACAGGGCAACGGTGCGCTCCTTTGACAATGATGGTCGCCTGCACGTCGAAGTGACGCCAATCAGCAAGGCTAACATCTGCCCCTACTATGGCCGTGAAATCCCCAATTCCAAATCGTTAGGCCTGCAGCCTGACAAAGTTTACTACCTGCTGCGCGACCCAAAAGAGCTCGCAAAAGCGGCGACCACATTCAACAACATCCCGCTCCTCAATGAACACATTCCGGTTACTGCCGCAGACCCTCAGAAGATGGCTGTGGTTGGTTCTACTGGTACTGATGCCGAATTTGACGGGACTTACCTTAAGAACTCGCTTGTTGTCTGGGATGCAGACTCCATCGCTGGAATCGAAACAGATGAGAAGAAAGAGCTTTCGTCGGCCTACAGATATGTAGCCGACATGACCCCCGGCGTACATGAAGGCCAGCCATACGATGGCGTCATGCGCGATATCGTCGGGAACCACGTTGCACTCGTAATAGAGGGCAGAGCCGGATCCGACGTCGTTGTCGGGGATTCATTATCACTGGAGCTAAAAGAGATGGCAAAAGCCAAACAACTCGCGGCTGCTCTGAAGCCATTCCTGGCACAAGACGCAGACCTCGAAGAAGTCGAAAAAGCGGTCAAGAAAAATCTCGAACTCGAAGAGGAAGAGAAAGAAGAGCGCGACGACAAGAAAGACAAAGCGATGGACGAGGATAAAGACGAGTCCAAAAAAGAAGATAAAAAGGCTGAAGATGAAGAGTCCGATAAAAAGGACAAGAAAGCCGAAGATGAAGACGATGAAGACAAAGAGGACAAGGCTGCTATGGATGCCGCATTAATCCGTAAAGCTGAAGAAAATGTCATGGGTCGCATTCGTCAGGCAAACGAAGCCCGTGAGTGCGTACGCGCTCTCGTTGGCGATGTGAGCCTGGTAGCGATGGATTCAGCTGAAGACATCTACCGTTTCGCCCTTGACTCTGTAGGCGCTAACCACAAAGGCGTTCACCCTTCAGCACTGAGATCAATGGTTGAGTTCACAATCATCCAGAAATCAGAAGCTCGCAAACCTGCCAATGTTATTGGCATGGATTCTGCGACCACATCTTCTTTCGCCAAAGCATTCCCTGGCGCAACCAAAATGAAACGGAGCTAAGCAATGAGCGGCTTTCAAAATGTAATCAACCAGCAGCAGGCACCAGGCGTAGAAGGTGACTTCGCTTCTGCAAACCCGAAGGCAAGCTTGCTGGCGGGTGAAGGTGCTCTGGTAGCTGGCACCAATGGTGTGGTCGTCGGTCGTTTCGGCTGGGTGACTAACGGCGTGGTAGATAATACCGGTACTGGCGTTCCACCTGGCTTCGTTCATCGCGAAGGTCAGGCTTCAATCACTACCTGGCTGGCTGAAGCATCAATGACTGTTCAACCTGGCTTCCAGATGACTCTGATGACAGCAGGTGATTTCTGGGTGCGCACCGCGGGAGCGGCAACAGTAGGGCAGAAAATTTTCGCCAAACTGTCAGATGGCTCTATTACCACCGGCGCTGCTGGAGCAACTGTTGCTGGTTATGTAGAGACAAAATTTGTGGTTGGTAGCGCTGGCGCTGCTGGCGAACTTATTCAGATGGGCACCTGGAGCTAATCGATGAACAACGCAGAATTTTTACAACATAAAGCAATGGCTGAGCGGGATTACGGTGTAGTACTTCCCGAAGCCAAAGCCTATCTGACTGACGCGGTAGCGAATAGCTATTCATACGCGATGGATGCGCAGCCGACACTGGTAACCGCCAGTAACGCAGGCATTCCATGGTACTTCACCAACTACGTAGACCCTGAGCTGATTCGCATCCTGGTTACTCCGATGAAAGCGGTGGAAATCATGGGCGAAACGAAGAAAGGCGACTGGACTACCATGACCGCGCAATTCCCGGTTGTCGAATCTACCGGTCAGGTATCCAGCTATGGCGACTACAACAACAACGGTCAGGTGAGCGCGAACGTTAACTGGGTTGCACGTGAGTCATACCTCTACCAGACCATCACCCAGTGGGGTGAGCTGGAACTGGACCGCTATGGCGAAGGCCGTATCGCATGGGCTCAGCAACTGAACACCGCTTCAGCACTGACCCTGAATAAATTCCAGAACAAGTCCTACTTCTTCGGTGTATCTGGGCTGAAGAACTACGGCATTCTGAATGACCCAAACCTGCCTGCACCAATCACCCCGGCAGCAACTGGTACTGGCAGTGGCACTACTTGGGCAACCAAAGATGGCCAGGCTGTGTATGACGACATCCAGGCGCTGTACAAGCAGTTAATCACCCAGACTAAGGGCTATGTTGAGCGCGACAGCAAAATGACGCTGGCGATGTCTCCTGAATCTGAAGCTAATCTGACCAAAACGAACATGTATAACGTGAACGTTTCAGACCAGTTGAAGAAAAACTTCCCGAACCTGCGCGTTGTTACTGCTGTTGAGTACAACACCGCATCAGGTCAGCTTGTTCAGCTCATTGCTGACGATCTGGATGGTCAGGATACTGGCTACTGTGCATTTACCGAAAAAATGCGCACACACCCTGTGGTGGTAGACCTTTCTGCTTATAAGCAGAAGAAAACAGGTGGCACCTGGGGTGCAATCATTCGTCAACCGCTGGCTGTCGCCGGCCTGCTTGGAGTTTAATTCATGGCTGAAATGGTAAGCGTAGGCTGCAAATTGCCTAATGGACTGCAGGTCACTATCGACGGCAAAACGGTAATCCTGAACGGGGCGGCAACAACCTCCCTTCGTGGTCTTGATGGGGCCATTCCCGAAGGTGCATTCGGAGTTACTCAGGTCGAAAAAGACTTCATGGATAAGTTTGTTGCCATGTATCAGGATGCAGCTTATATCCAGAACAACGCCATTTTCATCCAGAAAGACGAGCGCAGCGTTAAAGCGCAAGCGAAAGAACTGGCTGAAGAGAAAACTGGCCTGGAAGGAATGGATCCTGAAAATCCGGCCCCTGGTGTTAAAAAGGCCGATACCAAATAGCGGGAGCAGTGAATGGGCGTCGTAATATTTGACCCCGTCGCATTTAAGCTACGTTACCCTGAATTCTCATCTGTCGACGACGCACTACTCCAGCAGTATTTCACCCAGGCAACTATCTATCTCGATAACACAGACTTCAGTCGTGTGTCGGATTTGGCTGTCCGCGCAATGCTGCTGAATATGCTGGTTGCCCATATCGCCTTTCTTTACTCGGGCGCTAATGGGCAGTCACCATCCGGATTGGTTGGGAGAATCGACAGCGCTTCAGAGGGTTCAGTTAGCGTTCATGCGGATATGCCAGGGGTAACAGCAAATTCAGCATGGTACATGCAAACAAAGTATGGCGCTGATTACTGGAATGCTACGGCACCATTCCGCACCTTCCAGTACATAAGCGGTCACTCCCCATCAAATTATCCCTACGGATATTACCGGAGGTACTGATGGATAAGGTAATGGACGTGCTTGATGAGGTTGAAAAGCAATTTTCTAACATTCAGCTAAAGGTCGGTTTTCTTGAGGGATCAACCTACAACGGTGTAATTCCGGTCCCTATGGTTGCCGCAACCAACGAGTATGGCAATCCGGCTCATAATCAGCCGCCACGACCTTTCTTCAGAAATGCAATAGCGGAGCATGAAGAAGAGTGGAAAGAGCAGGCGGCTTTGCTAATTGAGCGTGGTGATGACATTGAAGAAGTATTTTCAATGCTGGGAACCATTATCGCCGCTGATATACAGCAGTCGATTCGTGCCCTTGATTCTCCACCACTTTCACCAGTGACGATTGCAAGGAAGGGTTTTGATAAGCCGCTGATTGACACCAAAAACATGTTGGATAGCGTTAGCTACGAGGTGAGCGAAATTGAATCTCAGACAAGTAGCCAATAACGCGATCACCAGCATCAACCCCAATATCTCAGCAATCCTGAAGAAGTACGCTGGTGAAACCATCGGTCCCGGGCGAAAGCCAATGCCATCTTATCTGCCAGACCAGAACGTCACTATTCAACTACAGCCAATCAGCCGCGGCGATATGCAGCACGTAGACGGCCTGAACATTCAGGGGCTGGCGAAGGTTATTTACGTCAATGGCAACTATTTCAGCGTCCAGCGCGAGATGGAGCAGGGTGGAGACATCTTCGTGATTAATGGTGAGCAATGGCTTGTCGTTGAACCGGTAGAGCTTTGGGATTCGTGGTGCCGGCTGATTGCGGTATTGCAGGTGAGCCCATGAATGACTTCACCGTAGATGATGTTATCGATGTACTTGCTGGCTACATCGAGCCTATAGCCGGAACCTGCCAACAGGCACAGGCTAACAGGGTGCCGATGCAAAAAGGCCAGTTCTGCATCCTGACCCCCTTGCGATTTACCCGGCTATCCACGACGAGAGACATCAAGCAGGACACTGGCTCACCGTCGACAAGCGCTATGGGATATACCGAAGTTCGCCAGGCTGATATCCAGGTGGATATCTATGGTCAGGGTGCAGGGGATCGGGCTATTGCCTTAGAAACCACATTCGCCAGTGGCTACGGCTACGACACTATCAAAGGCATCGATGCCAGACTGGCACCTCTCTATTCATCCCCGGCTATTCAAGCGCCGATGATTGATGCGGAAAGTCAATGGCAGGAAAGATGGACCCTGACGTTGTCACTGCAAGCCCACATAACAGTGAGCTTGAGGCAGGATTACTTTGATAAGGCGGAGATATCTACAGAAATGGTGGATATTAAAGTTAATTAGAATTAATTGGGTCAACAACCCCCTTACGCTTTTCAGCATTAATTCTGGCTTGCTTGGCTTTTTCAAAGGTATCAAAGCAACCCAAATGAACCTGAATTCCGTTGTGGGTAATCCTTGCATTCCAATTATTGTTTTTCTTATGGAATTTAACACCAGGATAACCTGTTTTGTTATCAATTCGAATGCCTCTGTTTTTGCAATTATCTGATGGTGTTACAAGCCTAAGATTTTGCAATCTATTGTCGTTCCTAATCCTGTTTATGTGATCAACTTCCATTCCAGATGGAATAGGTCCGAAATGCATTTCCCATACGATTCTATGAACCATGGTAAGTCGACCATTTAACCTTACCTGGACATACCCACTCTGCTTACTGGTGTAGGAAACAACGCTTCCTGCCTTAGCTCGCGGAGAATTAGTTTTAATCCAGGTAAGAGTGCCAAGATGCGGATCATATGAAAAATATTCGTTGTAATTCGGCATGTCTGACCCCTTCCCGTAAAATCATTTAAAGTGGAATTATACTGAAATGACAATACCTTTATCAACGGATTTTAATATCACGCCAAACGTCGTTACACCTGCCGGTTCTGCGGTTGATGCTAACGGCCTGATGCTGACTGACAATGAACTGGTGCCCGTGGGCTCAGTTGTCTCTTACTTCTCTGCAGCAGATGTATCAGCCCTTATGGGAAGCACATCAAAAGAATTCCTTGCCGCGCAGCAGTATTTCAACGGCTACGAAAACTCATCCGTTATCCCGGGTGAATTGCTGATGTACCGCGTTATTACTGCTGACGTGGCTGGATACCTGCTGTCAGGAAATCTGAAAGGTGTTGCACTAGCGACACTAAAGGCAATTCCAGCAGGCACAATTACCCTCACGATTGATGGCGTATCAACTACCAGCTCGTCTATCGACCTTTCCACTGCAACAAGCTTCAGCGACATCGCATCCAAGCTGCAGACCGGTATCGGCGCGAGTAAAGTGGCGGTTGAATGGCTTCCTATCGCTAATCGCTTCATCATTCGATCAGTGACTACCGGCGCAGATAGTCAGGTGTCTTACGCATCTCCTGGTGCGCTGGCTACCGGCCTGCTGCTGACGCAAGCAACAGCCGCTACCGTTTCCCCGGGCTCTGATGCAGTCACGCTGACTGACACGATGAATAACATCATCAACACCAACCAGAACTGGATTCTGTTTAACTCCCTGGTTGAGTTAACGGATGACCAGAAAACGGAACTGTGTGCGTGGGCAAATGGCAGCAAAAACCGCTTCGGCTATGTGGTGCATGACACTACTGCTGCAGGCACTATCGCCAACAACGCTAACTGCTTCGTGCAGAAAGTTGTCGTTGCTAACGGGTATGAGAACATCTTCCCGGTGTACGGTTCATATCTGTACAGCGTTACAGCGCTTGCATATGCGGCATCTGTAGACTTCGCCCGGACAAATGGTCGCGTGTCGTTCAAATTCCGAGGCTTCTCCGGTCTTGCGCCTAACGTAAGCGATCTGGCAACTGCACAAGCCCTGAAGTCTAACGGCTATAACTTCTACGGTTCATACAGCCTGAATAAGACGATGGCGCAGTATGCATCTGATGGTGCGATTACTGGGAAGTTTGTCTGGCTGGATAGCTTTATTGACCAAGTATGGATTAACGCCAATCTCGTTGGTGCATATGCGAACCTGTTCACCAATAATCAGTCATACCCATTCAACCAAAACGGTTATGGTGCCATTCAGGCGGCGACGATTGATGTTGCCAATCAGGCCCTGACGTTCGGAGCAATTCAGAAGGGCGTAGTGCTCGACCAGGCACAGATTCGCATCGTGAATAACACCGTACGCAAGGATATCTCCGCAACGCTTTATTCTGAGGGTTGGTATCTGTTCATCCCTACCCAGACTGGTGCGGCTCGTCTTGAGCGAACCCTGAAAGGCGCAATCTTTTACTGGGTTGACGGCCAACTCATTCAATCCATCGATATGTCCTCAACCGCGATTCTATAATAAAAGGGCGACTAAGCCGCCCTACCGTGATTTGGGTGGTAATGGGAATTGATTTCAGCGGATTTTCTGGCGCAAGCGGCATCGAATAAAGTGTCAAAAATACCTAGGAAAATTCGGCTCTTGCCGGAGCCTATTTGTACGCAAAATCTCCCGGTATCTTTATATGGATAAACGCCAGTAACACCTGTGGAATTATTTTGTTGTCGCTTCCTGTTTCTGCTGTTTTGAGCGGCGTCAACAAGGCGAAGATTTGCCAGCCGATTGTCATCTCGCCTCCCGTTTATGTGGTCGATTTGCATTCCTTCAGGTATTTTTCCGTTAAAGAATTCCCAGATAACTCTATGGTTAAGATGCCTCTTGCCATTATGCAAAAACCACAAATAACCATAAGGGTTAATGTTACCGATGCGATGACCAGCGGCACCTGCACCCCTTCTGAAAACCTTACTTAATATCACCCCAGTCTCAGGGTTTATATCTAGCATATGCTGAAAATCCATAGACGCCTCAATTGATATTAGAGTGCAAACAGTATATCACAAATAAGGAAAGGTTCATGCCTATCGACATAACTTCCGCTAATTCCAAGCTGCGCATCGTCGTACCTGCTTACTATCCAGGCGGTTTTGATGTAGACGATTACGCAGCCGACAACATGTTTGAAACTGGTGCGCTGCAGAACAAGGAAGACATGATGTCTGCGGACGGTAAATACCACGCTGGCTTCATCTTCAACCCGACAGAGTTCACCATCAACCTAATGGCGACATCCAATGCCAGTAGCCTGATTGATGACTGGATTGCTGCAGAGCGAACAGCAATTTCAGCGTTTGCGTGTAACGCAGTGCTAACCGTGCCGGCGCTTGGTGCGAAATGGAACTTTGTTAACGGAGTTCTTTATACCTGGACGCCAACACCTCCTGGCCGTCGAGTGCTGCAGCCTCGCCCGGCAGTATTCCATTTTGAGACAGTTACACGGAGCGCTATCTGATGGCACGAAAAGAGATTCCCTTCGTCGTGGAGGAAGAGGGGCGCGATAAAGGGAAAGAATTTCTCATCACAGAAATGTCGGCATGGGATGCCGACACTCTGGCTCAGGATATCTTCCGCGCAATGGGTGATTCTAACTTTAGCGAAATCCCAGCGGATGTGATCGCCATGGGATGTGCGGGACTGGCAACAGTTGGCCTGAGTGTCATTTCCGCATCCTCGCCTGATATCGCCCGCCAGTTGCGTGACCGATTGATGTCTACTGTGGATATCATCATCACCAATGACGGTAAACAGCAGCAGCGCAAGGTGAATGGCTCTCTGGATTTCGAAGAGGTTTCCACCATTCGCACCTTGCTGGATAAAGTTTTCCAGGTGAATTTTGATTTTTTAACGATCGCCGGAGAGTGAAATACCCCTTCATGGATGAAGAGTCTCTTCCGGCAAAGCTAGTCTCACCTGTAAATATCTCATCAGCAATAAACGCAATTATCTGCTCCGGCAAAGCTTCTTATCTTGACCTTCAGGAGAGGCTTTCCGTAGCTGATATGTACAATTTGCTGGAAATCATATCCGTTGAAAACTTCAACCAACGCGTCTGGCATAAGCATCAGGAGCAACGATGATTATCAATGAGTTGGCCTATAAGGTCACAATCAAGGCTGATGAGTTCCTGAACGGCAAGAAAAAGGTTGAAGAGGGAGTTAAAGAGCTTCAGGACACAGTTGAAAAAAGCTTTGACGGAATAGACGAAACCTCCAAAGAGACTGGCAAGGTTATCGTTAAGGCTGGAGATGACATTCAACGGTCTACGCGGAAAACAGGAAGGGTAATTTCTGATGCCACTTTTGATGTTAAAAAGTTCGGGGCATCAGCTGCATCTTCATTCCGTGGTGCATATGTTGCTGCAGCCGGGTTTCTGGGTATCGGAGCTGGCCTGTATGGCATTAAGCAACTCTTTACCTCCACATCAAACGAAATCGTTCGCGCCAGCAACCAGGCTAAATTCTTCGGAACCGATGTGAATAAGATGTTCGGTCTTCGTCGAGGATTCCAACAAGCAGGGCTCAACGGCGATGCCTTCATTGGTGCATCCGGTAGTGCTCGTATGGCACTGGCTAACATCGCTGACCCAACGGTGTTTGGTGGATTAACCGGTGCTGCACAGAACCTGATGGTGCTTGGCGCTCGTACAGGGTTGAATATCAACAATCTTGGCGACCCTGGCAAGGCTCTCGGTGAGTTTACCCGTTATGGTAAAAATCACTCACAAGAGAACCTGATGCAGGTAATGGCGGCTGCAGGTTTTGACCCGACTGACGCAGCCAAGATTAAATCTGGTGAACTGAAGTCACTTGTCGACTCTGAGACGAAGAAGTCAAACATCACCGCCCAACAGGTGAAGGAACAAGAGGCTTTAGTGGCAACGCTTGGTCAACTTGACTCCGAGTTTGACCGACTGAGGCAAGACCTTGCAATTGCATTTGCTCCAGAAGTGATGAATGCCATGAAGGCATTCGGTGACTGGATTAAGGACCACCATGGCGACATTATTGGTTTCTTCCGAGATGCCGGTGACTCCATTAAAAAGCTCACAGATTCCGTTGGCGGCGCTACTGCATTGTTACTACTTCTGGCAACAGGGCTAAGAGCCAACCCATTAGTCATGGGTGCTATCGCAGCGGCAGCAGCAAGTCACGGTGTGGACGAGGCGCGGGATGAAGCCAGAAAGCAAGGTAAGGACGTTGGCTCTTACCTCTATGACAAGGTGCATGAAGATAAAAAGCCATTCATGACATGGGATTCAATTAAATCCTATTTGGGGTTTGGCGAGCCTGAGCAATATGCTCAATCAGGAAAGAGAGCATCTCCTGCAGGGGGAATGGATGACCTTCTTCACGGCATAATGATGACAGAATCGGGTGGTAATCCGCTAGCTTACAACGTCTCAGGCGCTACCGGCGCTTATCAATTCATGCCAGGAACAGCCAGAGACCTTGGTCTTCGCGTAGACTCTCAGGTAGATGAACGATTAAACCCAGAGAAATCCAGGGCGGCAGCATCAGTTTACATGCGACAGCTACTGAAACGGTACGATGGTAACGTTGATAATGCGCTTCGTGCTTACAACTGGGGTATGGGTAATGTTGATAAGTGGATTGCCAATGGCAGTGACATTTCTCAACTTCCCAAAGAGACCAGAGAATACACCGGAAAAGTGTACGGAAACATGGGGAGTGCCAGGAACTATTACGCAACGCAGGGTAGGATGGCTGATAGGTCTCCTTACCAACTGTCCTCAAGCGGCGGAAATCCTCAAATAACCAACAGTACCCACATCAATACCGTGAACGTTAACAGCAACCCACAATCGGTAGACGCACTGACAAAGAGCGTTGAGAAGCAGGCGCAAAGGTCAACAACTAATGCTGCGTTTTCAAGTGCAGTAAGATGATGATTACTGTGACTCTAAAAATGCCAGCCGTGTGACTTGTTCAAAGTAGCGGTATTCATCGGAATTTTTACCGTATGTTTTTTCTGCTATATCCATCGCGGTGCCCCTACTAATGCCATGTTTCCCTTGTGTGAAATTTATCGCCATGACACCTTCGCACACCCGTATGGCCATTTTTCTAAGAGAATCTTCAGGGATTTCTTTGTTTGGCATTGATGATGATATGGATTTGCAATGATTTTCAATTGTCCGACCCTTTAGCAACTTTTGTCTGGAGTATTTTTCAAGGGCCGCTATCTTTTCATCCTGTATCGCGTTGGGTCTAAGCTCAGGGTAAGGGATTTCTTCTTTCATTTTAGTCTGAGATTTAATAGGGATATTGTGAAGGGCGCGGTAGTAGTCTCTTGCTATGTCCTCCGCCTTTACTGCAGGTGATAGCAGGATATTTATCCAGTGGCTCCTGGCAGTAAAAAGATACAAATCAAGATCATCTAAGCTACTGGCTCTTTCTGCTGCTGAAATCTCTTCCATGCACAGACCAAAAAGTAGGCTTTGATAATCATCCTTTGTTACAGGGCGATAAGCATCCCCATTTCTGGCAATAAATGTAGTTATAGCGATTGAATCTTCTGAAGAAGGGGAAAATGCCAGCTCTTTGCAACCTTCCTGCGCCTTTGTGCGATGAGGGTTGCTTGTTGCAGCTAGGGATGTGAGAGGGCCTAATGTTAAAATTACAAGGCCGATCGCTAACGTTATCTTTGTGCGTTGCATATCTATATCCTTATGTGATTTTCCCCGATTCTAACATTAACTGCTACAAAAACACGCAAAGCCCACTCAGGTGGGCTTTTTGCTGGAATACAAACTAGTCATGATCATTACCAGCTCCTGCCATCGCGGCTGCCAGATTGTAAAATGCTTCTCTAACCTCGGGGTGTTTGTTCATTAACTCCCAACCCAATACTACAACCATTGAGTTTCTGTATTGTTCTTCGCGGTTAAAGAAGTCTGACAGAATTGAGACTATCTCTGCATTCATAGAGCGATTATTGGTTTTCGAAACGCTCTCTATTTTATCTTTTAATTCAATAGGTAACCTAATTCTGAGTTGCGGGTCTTCTCTGCTCATTTCTCAATTTAATCCGCCAAAAATTCACAATGTGTAAATTATGCCCCACGGTGGGGTTGACATCAATGACGCACGGTGTGACACTGAATGCATGCCTCACGGTGGGGCGTAAACGGAGGGTTAAATGGAAAAGGCAAAAGACATGTATCAAAAGAAGGTTCGTTTTCCAGAGGATGTACGTCGAGCAATAGAACGAAACGGCGAAGATGAGTGTCGCCAGTTTAATACTGAGCTGATTTATCAGTTAAGGAAGGCGTACGGTCTCAATGGTGAGACAAATGCACAAGCCTAAAAACAGCGAAACCCGGCAGTGCGCTAACACCAACCGGGCCTCTATGTCAGTAACCGCTTGAAAGGAAACCAACATGAAAATTATAGCAAAAGCAAAGCAGGATTTCACCATCTTCAAATTTGGAGCTCATAAAATCCGTGTTATTGACCGAAGCGGCGAGCCGTGGTTTGTAGCACAAGATGTTTGCTCCGCGCTTAGCATCAAAAACGTTACGCAAGCTATTGAAAGGTTGGATGAAGATGAACGGTCTATGTTGAACATAGGGCGTCAGGGAGAAGCCAATATCGTCAGTGAGTCTGGTATGTACACTCTCGTCCTTCGCTGTCGTGATGCTGTTAACAAAGGATCAGTCCCGCATCAGTTCCGCAAGTGGGTTACAGCAGAGGTTCTGCCATCAATCCGCAAGCATGGCGAGTACAAGAGCGAAGAGCTACCTGTATCTCCGGTACAAGCAATCGAGTCACGTTATCGTGTTCGAGTCATCATCTATGACGATGTGATGGGCGGATGCGTTGAGCTGTTCGGTAAAGGTGAAACCATGCGTGATATCGCATGGGGAGTAGCAAGCGACTTGGGATATCAAGCCAGCTCATTTACTCAGGTTCAGATGAACAAAGAGAAGGTTAGGAGAGTCTTCTAACTGCATTCATTTATGATTATCAAAACTAACCCGCTTCGGCGGGTTTTTTATTGCCTGGAGAAACGATGAGCATCATCGACCTCAATACCGCAGACATTTTTAATGCGATCGGCGGCGGCTCTCCACTGTCGATAATCGACAGCGTTATACATCCTCAATATGTCATAAGAAATAGCACCACGGGGGCTATAGCGCTTGAGTTCAGCGGTATGGCATCAATACAGCCAAGTGGCAGGGCTCAGATAACCAATGCTCCGGTTGAAGGTGGCAAATACCAGTCCATCAACAAAGTGAAAGAACCGTCTGTTGTCAGGTGCGAAATCATCGTCACCGGACTTACTGGCTTCTCAGGTGGCATTCCAAACATCTTCGATCTGACGTTTACCAGCCAAAGCAGCGTGCTTGAAACCATAAAGACGATGCTGTCTACGGCTAACACTTATGACATCGAGACGCCGAAAGAAACGCTTGAAAGCTATGACCTGGTAGACCACTCATATGAAGTCAATTCACAGCGTGGTGTGAGCATGTTGACCATTTACCTGTACTTTCAGGAGGTCATGCAGCAGATGGAAGTGGTTCTGTCTGGTGCGCAGTCTGAAGCCAAACCGACAAACGATTCAGTTAGTCAGGGAGTGACAGGAATGGGAGCGTCGACGAAAGACGCTGGCTCTACGCCATCCACTGTAGATGAGCTAGGGAAATCCTGGTCATCTCTGAAAACGTCAGTATCAGGCATAGCCACAACAGCATCAAACGCCATTTCAACGAGCTTCCAGAGTGCTCTTGATACGGTCTCCAAGCCCATACTTGATGTGGCTAATAGCGCCACGCAGAAAGCCGCTGAGCTTGCCAAAGAAATCAACGAGAACATCACATGAGAACAATTCCACTTGAGCCACAGAAATCACAGTCTGTCTCTGTGGATTTGGCAGGGCAGCGATGCGTTATGCGCCTGATTCAGCGTGAAAGCTTCATTTACATGGACCTGACTGTTAATGGCAACCCTATCATGCAAGGTGTTCCGTGCCTGTACGGAAACAAAATGGTCAGGTATTCGTATCTCGGATTTCAGGGCGATCTGGTTTTCCTCGATAACGTAGGTCAGCAAGACCCATCTTATGATGGGTTGGGTGGCAGGTTCATTCTTTACTACATAGGAGAGAACGAACTTGTACAGTAAGCGATCCCTTAGATTTGAGTTTATGAATGAGACCTCATCGTTCGATGATGCCGGGAACAATCAAATCTCAATCAGTGAAGCTCGGGCCATAGTATCACTTCAGTCATCGGGAAACCTGTTCGGCACTCAGGTGAACGTGAGCATATTTGGACTTGGCCTGGAAATGCTGGCTTCCTTGTCTTCAAAAGCAATGGGTCTGTTCGGCACCGATACAGAGCGTATCAGCATGAAGATTTTTGTGGAGAATACCGCGATATTTGCCGGGTACATGACATCATCTATTGCCAACATGAACACCATGCCGAATACGGCTTTGATGATTACGGCAACGGCAAACGCTGACCTGCAGAACAAAACAGCGTCACCTTTTTCATTCAACGGTTCAACTCCGGTTACGAGCGTTATCAACGCCATCTGTAAGGCTGCCGGTTACACACCTTATATCGTGGGATTAGATGGAAAAGTAATTTCAAACCCGCACTATGAAGGCAGTGTATTTGACCAGTTGCGAGCGGTCTGCGACGACCTCAACATAGCTATGTCTGTTGCACCACCATCAATATCATTCTGGCCTCAGGAAAGCACAAAGGACGATGTTAAACCTCTTATCTCTCCCGAATACGGGCTAATAGGATATCCGGTCTTCTCAAATGGCGGTGTGATGTTCCAGACGCAGTTCTCAACGCTTCTGACAACAGGGCGCGACATAGAGCTGCAGACAACTCTCCCTCACGCCAGCGGCGTTTATAAGCTCACCAGTGTAACGCATGAGCTGTCATCGTGGATGGAAGATGGGCCCTGGCATTCGGTGTGCATAGCAAACAGAAAATTAAATGAGGCAACCAGTGGCTGATTATTTATTTACGCCCACTAGTGCGCAAACTAGTGATGCGGAAAATCTCTCGTACGTCTTCAAAAAGCTCCTTTCAGGGGCTTTTTTTATTGAGCTTGTTGAAGTGACGGCGATTCGCGGAACTGCTCCAAATCTGGTTGTGGATGTTATTCCGCTGGTGACCAGAACTGACCCGTCAGGCGCTACCATCCAGAACTCGGAAATCTTCAATGTGCCGGTGTTCAGACTTCAGCGCGGGGCTAGTGCAGTCATCATGAATCCTGTGGCCGGTGATATCGGCATGATCGCCATCTGTGACCGTGACAACTCAATAGCCAGAGCGAATAGAAAACAGTCTGTACCTGGTAGCAAGAGAACGCACAGTAAATCAGACGCACTTTACCTTGGCGGCTTCCTTAACAACCAGCCATCACAGTTCATCGAGTTCTCGGACGGTGCGATAAACATCACTACGCCCAACCCGGTAAATATCATTTGCTCTTCAGCGAACATCACAGCGCCTGATGGCGTGAATGTCACTACGCCGACAATGCATGTCACCGGAAATATCACCGCTGGCGGAGATATCACCGACAACAACGGCACACAAAGCGCATCACTCAAAACCCTGCGTGACAAATATGACCAGCACAAACACCCAGTTCCAGGAGTTCAAACTGGCGGCTCCACTGTCACATCAAACACCACGGATAAACCAGCATGACATACAGAACAATGCAATTAGACGTGTCCACATGGGATTTAACGCTGGATGGCAGCGGGAATATTGCGATAGCAGACGAGTCATACTCAGTTGCTCAGGATGTTGCCAGCGCATGCCTTGTGTTTTCTGGTGAGTGCTATTACGACACCACGCTCGGAATCCCGTGGAAAACAGACGTCCTCGGCAAGCGTCCGACGCCGAGCTTTATCCAGCAGAAGCTGCAAACAGAAGCACTCAAACTGCCGATTGTTGACCAGGCGCTGGCGAATGTTTTCTTCGATAAAAACACCCGCAGTATGCGCGGAACTATCCGTGTGACCGACATTAACGGAAATACAGCGCAGGCCACACTATGACGACACTAAATACTGCAGTACCCGATGTAACCATTACTGAAAATGGCCTCTCTGTACCTGATGTGGCTGACATCCTGTCGGGCCGACTGACAGACATGACAACGGCGCTAGGAGGCGGGGCAAGTCAGTCTCTTAGCTCTCCACAGGGTCAAATCGCACAGTCAGACACAGAAATCATTGCTCAGGAATACGACAAACTGCTTTGCCTGTTCAATCAGATAAACCCTGATTACGCAACGGGTCGATTCCAGGATGGGATAGGGCGTATCTATTTCATGGATCGCATTTCTGCTCAGGGAACAGTTGTTACAGCCTCCTGTATTGGCCAGGTTGGCACAACCATCCCTGCAGGCAGTACTGCAATCGACACAAGCGGCTACATTTATCAGTCTATTGACTCTGCAGTAATCCCGTCAGGCGGCACAATTGATATTCAGTTTGTAAATCAGACAACGGGTCCAATACCATGCGCTGCTGGCTCATTAAACCAAATCTATCGCGCTGTGCCCGGATGGGATGCGATCACAAATGCTAGCCCGGGCGTTGTTGGTGTTGATGTAGAGTCACGCATTGCATTCGAGACTCGCAGACAGCAATCGGT
>NZ_JAFAGS010000132.1 GCF_019237635.1 Pluralibacter sp. | reverse complement strand
AGGGATCCCTTTGACTAACCTTGCCGCGTTGTTTCCGGTGCGTCGTCGGTCAAGGCTGTTTTGGCGATACGTCAGCGTAAACAGCGGCGCTGATGCGGGTAAATTTTTGTAATGCACCACCAGCGTTTCACTGTCGCAGGCAATGCCGACGAGCAGCGGCGACTGCCGCGCCGCCAGCCAGGCGCAGTGGGTGACATCGCTGTCCGTCTGTGGCCGAATAACGAAGGGAATACCTTCTTCTTCAATGCCAAACAGCACGTCATTCCAGGCCTGGATGTTGTCGCCGATGCCTGAAATAACAATGGCGGGCGTATTGCTGTTACCGTCCACGGGCGAACTCCTTGTGCCATGACAGGATTAACCCCGTGGCGACGGCATTCCGCGGCCCCTCGGTGCCGCGAATGTTGCCGCGCCCGGCCACCAACCGGTAGTGTGCCAGCGCATCGGTGACGAGCTGTGGAATCTCGAAATCCAGAGACGATCCGCCAACCAGCACGACAAAGGGAATATCGCGAATGTTGCCGGTTGGGCTGACCTGACGCAGCGCGCGCAGGGCATTGGTGACGAAAACACGCTCTTTGGCGCTACGGCGAATGACACGGATTTTTTCCAGTGCCAGGTCACCGGGCAGTGGAACCAGTTCGTCCGGTTTCACCACACACACGCGGGCAAATACTGCAGGCGGTAGCGGGTCAGGGAAAAATTGCACACTGCCGTCTTCGTGGCGCAGATGAAACAGACTCTCCACCCTGGCGAGTGGATATTTTTTGATTTCCTCGGCCAGATAGCGGTCGTCCAGCCCAAGCTCGCGGGCGATGATCATGGTGACCATGTCGCCTGCACCGGCGAGATGGGTGGCGATAATCTCCCCCTGTGGGTTAATGATGGAGGCATCGGTAGAACCTGCGCCTAAATCCAGAATCGCCAACGGAAGGGTCGTGCCCGGCGTGGTCAATGCGCCCAAAATGGCCGCTTCAGCCTCGGCACCACCCACCTGCACATCAACGTACAGCTTCTGCTTTATTTCGCGGGCGATCGTTGCCATCTGCAGGCGATCGGATTTCACCATCGAGGCAATCCCTACCGCTTGTTCTAGTGAGAACTCGCCTGCGAGCCCGCCGGTAACGCTAACCGGAACGGACGTATCGACAGCCAGCAGATCCTGGATAAAGATCTCGCGGCTTGGCTTGTTGGTCAGCTCCGCCATTGTCTGGCGCACGTGCTCCAGCATGCCGCCAATGTTGGTACCGGCTTCCCCGGTGACGTTATCCAGTTTCGGGCACTCGCCGACGGCTTTCATAATGGCGTCGGCACCTGCGGCAATATCGACCCGCAGCGTGCGACCCTGCGACTGTAGCTCAATATTTCCGGCGGGAATGGCGCGTGCTTTCACGTCTCCCGACGGTGTTTTCACCACTACGGCAGAGCGGTTTCCAATCAACGCCCGCGCCATCGGCACAATATTTTTGGTTTCATCGGCATTGAGATGAAACACCGTCGCGATCCCGTAGGGGTTAGACAGCGTCTCAATAACTTTGCCGGGTACCGCGACTTCAATAGCGGCCAACATCCCCAGCGGAATGCGGTCGATGTACAGCACTTCGTCAACGATGGGCAGCGGTTTGTCCAGACGGTTGCTGACCAGCACGCCGTCGTCCTGTTGCAGGATAACGCCGGTTAACTGATATCCGGCGCGCACGGAGGCGTTGATCATGGTGGCGACATCGGCGAAATCGAACGCCGATGACACCACCAGGATGTAAGACGTGTCCGCCGGGCGGGTTAACAGCTCCTCTGGCGTAATGGTGATGCCCAAGCCCAGACCGACGCCGCCCGGTGTTTTCGGGTTGTGGCCGATCATGGTGGACTCGGTGATGATGGTTTCCGTGATAGTCTCCATTGCGACATCACCGATGACCGGTGTGGCCTCATTGATGCGGATGAGCGAAATATCGCTGATATTGATGCCCGCGTTTTTGGCCGCAAGCGTAAGAGCCTCCTGAATACCAAACACGTTACGCAACGTGCCTTTAATTCCGGTGGTGTCTGCCAGCGAGCTACCAATAATGGTGAGCGCGCCAGCCTCATCAAGCCGCGCCAGCGCGACTTCGGTCGATGAGTTGCCGATATCAATACCCGCGATAAATTGCATAACGGCCCCTTAATCGTCGCCTTTGAGTTTTTTACGCTCGACGTACAGCGTTGCGGCTTCACGGACAAATGCTGCGCAAATTTTCGCCTGGTAACGACGTTCAAGATCGTCGGCGATGGCCGTCAGCTCCTCTTTTGTGGAGCGATACGGGCGCAGCGCGTTGTAGATCTCCAGGATTCTATCGTCCGGTACGGCCGTCAGCTCGGCAGCACGCTCAAAGTTCATCGCCAGGCGATCGCGTCCGGCATCTCTGGCGATAGCCGCCTGGATGCGCAGAGTTTCCGGCGTGATACGCATATCCTGCGCGGTGACCTTATTACTGAGGACGTTTTCCAGCGTGAACTCATCCAGTGTTTTGTTGGTCGCTGTTTTTACCCATTCAGGGTGTTTATTCGCCAGCGGATAGTCGCTCACTTTCGCGGTATGCGTTGCGTGACTTTCTGCCACAACAGGCGCGGGCGCATCGCTCTGCAGGCTGTTCATGCGGCTCAACACGTCCCGAACCAGCGATTCAATTGCCTCGGTATTCATAATGGGATCCTTATTAAAGCGCCACGCGCAGTTCCTGCGGGTTTTTGCCCGTCACGACATACTTCGTCTCTTTAATGTGCAAAATGGCGGATTTAGCCTGATATTTCGGCCGCGCCATCTGGTCATTCAGCGTCGGTACCGGCTGCGGTGATTCACGCTTCGCGTAACGCGCGGCGTTTTTGCCGATCTGACGATACGTTTCCAGCGTCAGCAGCGGCGCCTGCGGGAACAGCTCCAGATTTGACAACGGCGGCAGCCCTTGCTGGTGGATAACCGTGGTGCCTTTTGACTGGATGCCGATGGAGATGCCGGACCCGCTCAGGCGGTTGCCCTCAACGGCGACAAATGCCACGTCGGAGGATTTAAAGCAGCGGATCACGCGCGCCTTAATACCTTCTTCTTCAATCCCGGCGATCACCTCACGCAGAATGCTTTTGTGCGGTAAACCGACAATATTCACGGTCTGAGAGAGACCGAATGCCGGACCTACGGCAACGATCACTTCGTCCTGTTGGGCGCCCTGTTTTGCTTCGCCGATTTCGGTCAGAAAGCTGTCGCCAGCGGTCGCGGCAGGCGCGGCCGTTGCCGGTGCGTGGAACGAAACTGGCTTATCGCTGGTCTGCATTTCGGACAGGACATCTTCGATTATCTGGCGCAGCAGTTTTTCATTGATTTCCATTGTTTACCCCTTAGCCAAGCTCGTTGGGATCAAGTGCGCCGGGGATGTTTTTAATCTCTTCCCAGCGTTCGCCCTGCAGGCGATAGCCCGTTGCCGGACCGGCATAATCGTTGATGTCATTGACTGCAGAGAGCACTTGTCCATTACCGACGATAATGGCGGAGGTATGCAGATAGTCCCCGGTCAGCTTGGCTTTCTGGATGTTGAGCATGTCCTGGGCGACATCGGTAAATCCGCCCTGGGCCAGCGCTTTCACCACCTCCAGACCGTTACGGTTTTTGTTGATGATCTCCTGCGCAAACTTGATGTCTTCAACGATGTTTCGCTCCGGCATATCTTTCGACCCATGGGCGTAAGTCGCCGCTTCCACCTCTTCGTCGGTGATTGGCGGCAGCCCCATACCGGTAAAAACAGCCTGTAGCGCGCGGGCGGCTTTGTTACGAATGGCGATAACGTCTTCTTCACGAACCGGACGCAGACCGCCGTCAACCTTCAGGTCACGCTGGATAACGTTGTAGTCGTCGAAATCTTCGGCATCTTCGTTCGAACCGGCGAACATGTTGTCGTAGTTCGGCACGGCCGAATAACCGGAGGAGATAAAGTCGGTACCCGGCAGGAACTGCATCAGCAGGCGCGCGGTGCGACGCATGTCGGAGTGGGTAAAGGTCTGGTCGTTACTGGAGGCGCATTCGAGATCCAACGCCGAGCAGATCAGGTTTTCCGCCAGGATGGCGCGAATGCCTGACGGTACCGCTGACGGTACGCCCACGCAGCTCACGGAGCCGTTTTGTAGACCCTGAACGCCAGCGGCTTTGGTGATGTAAATACAGCGAGCCTCCAGATAAAGCATGGATTTGCCTTCGGCATAGCCCATCTGCACTTCGGAGCCGGAACCGGAGGTAAAGCGCATTTTCAGACCGCGGGAGGCGTAGGAAGAGGCCAGGAAACCTTTCGACCACGGCGTATCGTCACCGTCGGTAAAGACGGGTTCGGTGCCATAAACAGAAATGGTTTCGGCATAGCAGGTGTGGCCCAGCATGCCGAGCTTCAATTCAGTGGCTTCTTCCAGTGAACATTGGGTTAACACCCCAGGACGACCCACCTGTGAACCGACGAGCAGGGCGATAGCGTTGAACGGGGCATAACGCGCCACCGCCACCGTCGTCTCCTGCTCGTCAAATCCGCGCCATGCGCCTTCGGCGGCGTCGGCGGCAATTTGTACCGGGTTGTCTTTCACGTTGGTGACGTGCGCCTGCTGAGACGGGGTGCGGCGGGCGCGCATTTTCTGCATCGCCATCATCATCTCGACCACGTTCATGTGCGACACCACTTCGACAATTTTTGCTGGCGTCATCGCGGTGGTAAGCGGAACAATATCGCTGCGTTTCACATTCGGGTCGCACAGCATATTGGCGAGCTTCACCGAATCCATCGCCATCACTTCTTCGGCGCGCGCCAGGTTAATACCGTAGCGGGCGATAAAGTGGTCGATCAGGTCAAACGCGCCGACCGCTTTGCCATCGAGTTCTGTCACGGCGCCGTTGACGATTTTTATCGAGGGTTTGGGGTCGTTCGGGCTTTCCATCGCGATGAAGCCCTCTTCGATCCACTCTTTAACGAAGCCGTCCTGATTCACAGGGCGTTTCGCCAGTGCTTCAAATCTTTTCGATCTCATGAATCAGCCTCACGGAGTTCAGATATAGGACGGGCGATCGTTTTTCGGCGCCGAACCGAGCGTAGAAAGTACGGTTTTGCCAATTTCTCGCGCGGAGATAACCGCCTGACGCACCGCCCCGGAGTCGCCGGAGATAACCAGAATGGCTTCGTTGCTGAAGCTGGTGCCGTGGGCCGGGGAGCTGTAAGCCACGACGTCTACGTTGGCGGATTTCAGCGCAGTATCCGCCATCAGAACGCCAACAGAGGCCGGAGCGCCGACAATCACGCCACAGGCACGGCCAACGGGTGCGCCAAATGCTTTTTCCAGCGCATAGCTGGCACGGGCGGTGTACTGCAGTTCGATGTGTCCGGCTTCATTGGCGTATACATCGCCGAAGGTGCGGTCGAGTTCTTTGAGCGCGACTTCAATCCCGCGCTTGACGTCTGAAACATCGTTGCCGCCCAAAATGATCAGCGAGCCGTGACCTGCGCCGCCTTTGGTATCGCGAGGAAGCTCAATGCTGACCACTTCGGTGTTGGTCGCTTTTACGGCTTCGTCGGCGGCCATGATGTGCGGGCCTGCGCCAGTGCGCGCGCCCAGAATGCCAATGGAGCGGTAACGCTTTTCAAGCTTCATGGCGTCCAGTAGGGCACTGTCCACATTGGCGATCACCAGACCGACGGTGTCGCCAATGGCGGTGCCAACAAATTCCGTTAAACTGCAGCTCTTCTCTGCCATAGCCGTTTCTCGTTTTGGATGTGGGGTATCCGGGATGACCGTTTGCTCTGGCGTCGCCACACGGGCGATCACCTGCGCCATGATGTGTTCCACCAGTTCATTGCTGCTCATGGGTTAATTCCCTTTGGTAAGATTTTTTCTACATCGGTATGAGGACGTGGAATGACGTGTACGGCTTTCACTTCTCCCACGTTACGTGCGGCGGCGGCGCCGGCGTCTGTCGCCGCTTTTACCGCGCCAACATCACCGCGTACGATGACGGTCACCAACCCTGAACCGATTTTTTCGTAGCCGACCAGCATCACATTGGCCGACTTCACCATTGCGTCTGCGGCCTCTATGGCGGCAGTTAAGCCTTTGGTTTCTACCATTCCTAACGCTTCTTGTTGCATAAAGACCTCGCCTGGGGTTTCCCGATGCTGATGACTATAAAAAGAAGCGAGGAAAAAGAATGGCTGAGATGGAATTGAGTGCGAAAAAATAGTGGGCTGGCAATGATATAAAATTGCTTGCTTGTTTTCTATGTTATTGATTTAAGGTGAAAATAGCTGCGTGTTAGATGTGACTGTTTAGCTATGACTATTCCATATTTACATTTTTATGGATGACAGGATAAATATCATTTGCTATGCGAGCAAAATGAATTTGTGATGCTGGTTTGAAATTACGACTCTGCTCCTGGCAATATTTTATTATTCTGAGGGCCTTATTTAAATAGCCAGAGCACCCGATATCCGTGTCCTTATTAATAAAAGAATGACAAGAATTTGTTATCGCAAGACGATTTTTCGAAGGGGGAGGTCCTCAGGTTGCCAACAATTTGCAGACCGCGCTTTTTATAGTAAGGCTCGATGTACTTCGCTGCCAGCAAGGCGTCCGCTGGTAAAGACACGAACTATCCAGGAAGGTGTCACCATGAATGATTCACTAAAAGCGCAATGTATTGCCGAGTTTTTGGGCACCGGGCTGTTTCTGTTTTTTGGTATCGGTTGCCTGAGCGCGCTCAAAGTTGCGGGTGCGAGTCTGGGGTTATGGGAGATATGCATTATCTGGGGGCTGGGAATTTCACTGGCGGTCTATCTGACCGCGGGGATATCAGGCGCGCACCTGAACCCGGCAATCACCATCGCGTTATGGCTGTTCGCCTGTTTCCCGGGGCGTAAAGTTTTACCTTACACGCTCGCGCAGGTGGCCGGGGCTTTTGGCGGCGCGCTGCTGGCGTATCTGCTGTACAGTAGCTTATTCACCGAGTTTGAAACGGCGCACAATATGGTGCGCGGAAGCGTAGAAAGCCTGCAGTTGGCCAGTATTTTCAGCACCTATCCGGCAGCGGCGCTCAGCGTATGGCAGGCGGCGCTGGTTGAAGTGGTGATCACCTCTATTCTGATGGGGCTGATTATGGCGCTGACGGATGATGGTAACGGTGTGCCAAAAGGCGCTCTGGCGCCTTTACTGATAGGGATCCTGGTGGCGGTGATTGGCGCATCTACCGGGCCGCTTACCGGGTTTGCCATGAACCCGGCGCGCGATTTGGGGCCGAAACTGTTCGCATGGATAGCGGGCTGGGGCAATATCGCCATGACTGGCGGGCGCGAGATCCCCTATTTCATCGTGCCGATCGTGGCTCCCATTATTGGTGCTTGTGCGGGGGCGGCTATTTATCGCTACCTCATTGGCGCGAATTTGCCCTGTAATACCTGTCAGGTTGAATAAAATGCGAGGCAGTCCGTAAAAATTTTCCTGGTATCATATTTCTCAATATTATTTCGTGATCTCCTGTCGCGAACTGGCTAAAAAGTCTCCCGACCCAGGGAGACTTTTGTTATTGTTTCTGCATGGAGATAATGCATGAAACGGTAGATGTAAAATAAATGTTTTTATTATAACAATGGATTAACTGAGGGGTTTTATCATGATTTCTGCGAGCACACTGAACTCAGAACTCATCAATAAAATCGCACAGGATTTTGCGCAAGCCACCAGCCTGGCGGTTGTGGTTGTCAATATTCACGGTGATGAAATTTCTGAACTCTTTAATTTCACGCCGTTCTGTCAGCTAATGCGGCAACATCCTCAGCACAGTATCCGTTGTCGTATGAGCGATCGCTGCGGGGGGCTGGAGGCATCAAAATCAGACCAGCCCTGTATTTATCGCTGCCACGCCGGGTTAACCGACTTTTCTATTCCGCTTGTTATCTCTGGCCATCTGGTTGGCTTCGTGCTCTGTGGACAGGTGCGGTTACGTAACGACAGCGATGTCGATCTGGTCGATATTCTGAACGTCGACGATCGCTGGCAGGCGGATCCTGAGTTGCTCAATGAATTTCGTAATGTCCCGGAGATGGACTACTCGCGGGTGATGGCATCTGCCGATCTGCTAAAGCTGATTGTCGAAAACTGTCTGAAAAAACAGCTTAATTTTGTTGTTATCAAAGATACGCCACCGCAAACAGAGCCTGCGCGTCAGAACCGTGGGCCCAATCCGCATGACGGCAAAATGAAAAAGGCATTGCGCTATATCGACGCGCATTTATCGGACGAGTTGCGTCTGGAAGACGTGGCGTCGCACGTTTATCTTAGTCCGTACTATTTCAGCAAGTTGTTCAAAAAATATCAGGGGATCGGCTTCAACGCCTGGGTAAACCAGCAACGGATGGCCAGCGCCAGGGAACTGCTTTGCCATAGCGACTGGAGCATTGCCAGCATTGCGCGTAATTTAGGCTTTTCGCAAACCAGCTATTTTTGCAAAGTTTTTCGTCAGACCTACCAGGTGACGCCGCAGGCTTTCCGCCAGCAGGCGACTGATAATTTACCTTCCGACGCGACCTGAATAGCAATATTTTGCCATTGCCGATTTTTGATATCGTAATGCATTTTTGTCATTATAAAATGAAAAAAAATGAAGTGGCGCGATAATTTGTCATAGCGCAAGAAATATAGAGATTTTAAGCATAACTCGCTGCGGTTTTTATTTTTTGTGATAAAGCACTGAGTCATTGGGAATGAGGTCAATTAATCTGGCGTGGCGTTTTATTCAGTCTATGTTTCATTACGGTTAAGTATTTACCTAAGGTGAAGCGAAACGCCGTAAGTATTTAATTGCTGTTATGAGAACATGTCGTTTTCTCATAATGTAAGCCGACAGGTTTGGCACATATGTGCCAGGGAAGGGGGTGAGAATCCCCCGCAGCCCCCGCTGCTGTGATGCTGACGACCCCGTGAAGACCACTGATCGCAAGATTGGGAAGGGCGGGCGAGGAGGACGCTAAGCCAGAAGACCTGCCTGTCGGTAACGTTCAACAACTTCGGTGGGAAGTGGGTTGCTTTGATGCATACAGTCGAAAGACTGGGTTTGCGTGTATCTATACCCTTACCACCCTGAACAGGATCAGGGTCATGGCGGCAAAGCAGTACGCGTTCGTTCTGGCAGGTACCGGAAGCGGCTGTGGTAAAACTACGGTGACGCTGGGTCTGTTGAGTGTGCTAAAACAGCGCGGGTTACGCGTCCAGCCGTGCAAAGTGGGGCCTGACTATCTCGATACTGGCTGGCATACGGCAGTCAGCGGTACCGCCTCCCGCAATCTCGACAGCTTCATGCTTCCCGAACCGATACTCAATGCGCTGTTTTGCGAGCAGATGCAGCAGGCGGATATTGCGGTCATCGAAGGCGTGATGGGGCTGTATGATGGCTACGGCACCGACCCGAATTACTGCAGCACCGCCGCGATGGCAAAGCAACTCGGCTGTCCGGTTATCCTGCTGGTGGACGGAAAAGCGGTGTCGACCTCCATTGCCGCCACGGTAATGGGCTTTCAGCGCTTTGACCCCGCCCTGAATATTGCGGGCGTGATTGTCAATCGCGTCAACAGCGAATCCCATTTTCAACTGCTCAGAACCGCCATCGAACATTACTGCGCTGTTCCCGTCCTCGGCTACGTCCCGCGCGTGGAGGGCGTAGCTTTACCCGAACGCCATCTGGGGTTGGTGACCGCCCGCGAGTCAGTCGTCAATCAGCAGCCCTGGCGGGATTTTGCCGCCATCCTCGAACGCACGCTGGATATCGGGCAACTGCTGTCGTTGAGCCAGCTGCCGAAACTTCCACAGGGTTCGTGGCCGCAATGGCCTGCTAAAGATGCGGGCAGAGGCCTGACGTTGGCGATGGCCGACGACGATGCGTTCAACTTCTATTACCCGGATAACATTACGCTGCTCGAACGTACCGGCGTTGAGATTGTCCGCTTTAGCCCGCTGCGCGATAGCCATTTACCTGACTGCCAGATGGTCTGGCTGGGTGGCGGTTATCCGGAACTGCACGCGGCGATGCTGGCTGAAAATACCTCAATGCTGGCGAGCCTTCGCGAGGCGCACCGGCGCGGCGTGGCGATTTATGCGGAGTGCGGCGGGCTGATGTATCTCGGCAGCACGCTTGAGGATGCCGATGGTGTAACGCATCAGATGGTGAATATCATCCCCGGTCACAGCAAAATGGGGACGCGGCTGACCCGCTTTGGCTACTGTGAAGCCCAGGCGCGTCAGCCGACGCTGTTGGCGGACGCTGGCGAAGTGCTGCGCGGCCATGAATTCCACTACTCCGATTTTTCCCCTGAAACCCCTGCGGTACTGGCCTGCCGTAAAGAGCGCGATGGGCTGACGCTACAGGCGTGGTCCGGCGGCTGGCAGGTGGGCAACACCTTCGCCAGCTATCTGCACGTCCATTTTGCCCAGCGGCCCCTGATGCTAAACCGCTGGCTGGCAGCAGCAAGGGGGGCGCTATGACGCTGCTGGCATGGTGTGCCGCCTGGCTGCTCGACGTTATCATTGGCGACCCGCAAAACTGGCCTCATCCGGTGCGTTGGATGGGCAACCTCATCCATGCGCTACAGCGGGTAATTCGCCGTTACTGCCATAGCGACAACGCGCTGCGCATCGGCGGCGGCGTGATGTGGCTGGTGGTGGTCGGGACGACATGGGGCGCCGCTTGGGGCGTACTGGCGCTGGCGCGGACGATTCATCCGTGGCTGGGCTGGGTGGTGGAAGTCTGGATGATTTTCACCGTGCTGGCCGGGCGCTGCCTCGCTAACGCCGCCAGGGACGTTGAGCGGCCCCTGCGGGCAGGCGCTCTTGATGAAAGCCGCGAAAAACTTTCCTGGATTGTGGGCCGCGATACCTCACAGCTTCAGCCGGAACAGATCAACCGGGCGGTGGTGGAAACCGTCGCGGAGAACACCGTTGACGGCATCATCGCGCCGCTGTTCTTCCTCCTGCTGGGCGGGGCGCCGCTGGCGATGGCCTACAAGGCGGTGAATACCCTCGACTCCATGGTGGGCTACAAGCACGAAAAATACCGGGCGATCGGCATG
>NZ_JAFAGS010000084.1 GCF_019237635.1 Pluralibacter sp. | reverse complement strand
TCCTCAACGGCCAACGTGCTGCGTGCCGGGCTACGCATTATCGGCCTGCAGCCGGGGTGCAAAACGCTGTCGTCGATTTTCCTGATGCTGCCGCAGTACGCCGGAACGGCGTTAGGGTTTGCTGATTGCAGCGTGGTGCCGCAGCCGACGGCGGCGCAGCTGGCGGATATCGCCATCGCCAGCGCCGACACCTGGCGGACCATTACCGGCGTTGAACCGCGCGTGGCGATGCTGTCGTTCTCAAGTCTTGGCAGCGCCCGCCATCCCAATGTCGCCAACGTTCAGCAGGCGACGGAAATGATTCGCGAGCGCGCGCCGCAGCTGGTTGTGGATGGTGAGCTGCAGTTTGACGCCGCGTTCGTCCCCGACGTCGCCGCGCAAAAAGCGCCGGACAGCCCGCTGCAGGGCAGGGCTAACGTGATGGTCTTTCCGTCGCTGGAGGCGGGAAATATTGGCTACAAAATCGCCCAGCGTCTTGGGGGGTATCGCGCCGTTGGGCCGCTGATTCAGGGTCTTGCTGCGCCGCTTCATGACCTCTCCCGAGGCTGTAGCGTACAAGAAATTATTGAACTGGCGTTGGTGGCAGCAGTGCCGCGCCAGACTGACGTGAGCCGCGAATGCGACTCGCACACACTGGTTGTATAGGTCCCGTTCTGGACCCCTTTGATTAAGAGGAAAACACAATGGAAGCATTAGGAATGATTGAAACCCGGGGCCTGGTTGCGCTGATTGAGGCTTCTGATGCGATGGTGAAAGCCGCACGCGTGAAGCTGGTTGGCGTGAAGCAGATTGGCGGCGGTCTGGTCACCGCGATGGTTCGCGGCGACGTTGCGGCCTGTAAAGCGGCAACCGATGCTGGCGCCGCCGCAGCGCAGCGCATTGGCGAGCTGGTCTCCGTACACGTGATTCCGCGCCCGCACGGCGATCTGGAAGAAGTGTTCCCGATAAGCTTCAAAGGCGACAGCAACATCTAAACAGGACTGTGGTGCCGGATGGCGCTGCGCTTATCCGGCCTACAGGAACGCAGCACAATTTACCCTATGGAGGCGGGTATGAAACTGGCCGTTGTCACTGGACAAATCGTTTGTACCGTACGCCATCAGGGGCTGGCGCATGACAAATTGCTGATGGTGGAAATGATTGACGCCCAGGGAAATCCCGACGGGCAGTGTGCTGTCGCTATCGACAGCATCGGAGCGGGAACCGGGGAGTGGGTGCTGCTGGTCAGCGGCAGTTCTGCACGCCAGGCGTATCAGCGTGAATCATCACCTGTCGATTTGTGCGTGATTGGCATCGTCGATGAAGCGGTGGCTGGCGGCCAGGTGATTTTCCACAAATAGGACTGAACATCATGAATCAACAGGATATTGAACAGGTGGTGAAAGCGGTGCTGCTGAAGATGAAAGACAGCAGCCAGCCCGCGCGTACCGTTCATGACATGGGCGTCTTTGCCTCCCTGGATGACGCGGTCGCGGCGGCAAAAGTGGCGCAGCAGGAGCTGAAGAGCGTGGCCATGCGCCAGCTTGCTATTCACGCCATTCGTGAAGCGGGCGAAAAACACGCCAGAGAATTAGCGGAACTTGCCGTCACGGAAACCGGCATGGGACGCATCGACGATAAATTTGCCAAGAACGTGGCGCAGGCGCGCGGCACGCCGGGCGTGGAGTGTCTGTCCCCGCAGGTGCTGACCGGCGATAACGGCCTGACGCTGATTGAAAATGCGCCGTGGGGCGTGGTGGCCTCGGTGACCCCGTCCACCAACCCGGCGGCGACGGTGATTAACAACGCCATTAGCCTGATTGCCGCGGGCAACAGCGTCGTGTTTGCCCCCCATCCGGCGGCGAAAGGCGTTTCCCAGCGGGCAATCACGCTGCTCAACCAGGCGGTCGTGGCGGCAGGCGGGCCAGAAAATCTGCTGGTGACCGTGGCGAACCCGGATATCGAAACCGCTCAGCGCCTGTTTAAGTACCCCGGCATCGGCCTGCTGGTGGTGACCGGCGGCGAGGCGGTCGTCGACGCGGCGCGTAAGCACACCAACAAACGTCTGATTGCCGCCGGGGCGGGGAATCCGCCGGTTGTTGTCGACGAGACCGCCGACCTGGCATGCGCGGCGCAGTCTATTGTCAAAGGCGCATCGTTTGATAACAACATCATCTGCGCCGATGAGAAGGTGCTGATCGTGGTGAACAGCGTCGCCGACGAGCTGATGCGCCTGATGGAAGGCCAGCAGGCAGTCAAACTGACCACCGCCCAGGCAGATCAGCTCCAGCCGGTGTTGCTGAAAAATATCGATGAACATGGCAAAGGCACCGTCAGCCGCGACTGGGTTGGACGTGACGCCAGCAAGATTGCCGCGGCGATAAATCTTCCGGTACCAGAACAAACGCGTCTGCTGTTCGTCGAAACCGCCGCCAGCCATCCGTTTGCCGTTACCGAACTGATGATGCCGGTGCTGCCGGTGGTACGGGTAGCCAACGTTGAAGAGGCCATCGCGCTGGCGGTTAAGCTTGAAGGCGGCTGCCACCATACGGCGGCGATGCACTCGCGCAATATCGACAACATGAACCGGATGGCGAATGCCATTGATACCAGCATTTTCGTCAAAAACGGGCCGTGCATCGCCGGGCTGGGGCTTGGCGGAGAAGGCTGGACCACCATGACCATCACCACGCCAACCGGGGAAGGGGTGACCAGCGCGCGCACCTTTGTGCGTCTGCGTCGCTGTGTGCTGGTGGATGCATTCCGCATCGTCTAAGGAGAGAAAGATGGCGCACGACGAGCAGCAATGGCTCACTTCCAGACTGCAACATGCGGCAGCCCTGTGCAACCAGACGCCCGCCGCCAGCGCATCTGCGCTGTGGCTGGGCGTGGATTTGGGCACCTGCGATGTGGTGTCGATGGTTGTCGACAGCGAGGGGCAGCCGGTTGCGGTGTGCCTTGACTGGGCCGACGTCGTGCGTGACGGCATCGTCTGGGATTTCTTCGGCGCCGTCACCCTCGTGCGCCGCCATCTTGATACGCTCGAACGCCAGCTCGGCTGCCGTTTTACCCATGCGGCGACCTCGTTTCCGCCGGGTACCGACCCGCGTATTTCAGTCAACGTGCTGGAGTCGGCTGGGCTTACAGTGAGCCACGTGCTGGATGAACCGACCGCCGTGGCGAGTCTGCTACAGCTCGATAACGCGGGCGTGGTGGATATCGGCGGCGGCACCACCGGGATCGCCATCGTTAAACAGGGCCGGGTCACGTACTCGGCAGATGAAGCGACCGGCGGTCACCATATCTCCCTGACGCTGGCCGGAAACCGCCGCATTCCGCTGGAAGAGGCGGAGCAGCTCAAACGCCGCAACGCGCAGGACATCTGGCCGGTGGTAAAACCGGTGTACGAAAAGATGGCGGAGATCGTCGCCCGTCATATTGCAGAGCAGGGGATTGCGGATTTATGGCTGGCGGGCGGGTCCTGTATGCAGCCAGGCGTGGAGGCGTTGTTCCGTCAGCGCTTCCCGGACGTCACGGTGCATCTGCCGCAGCACTGCCTGTTTATGACGCCGCTGGCGATTGCCAACAGCGGGAAAGCGAAAGCGGAGGGAATCTATGCAAGCTGAGCTCCAGACGGCGCTCTTTCAGGCCTTCGATACCCTGAATCTGCAACGCGTGAAAACCTTCAGCGTCCCGCCGGTGACGCTGTGCGGCCCCGGCGCGCTCAGCGCCTGCGGCCAGGAGGCGCAAACCCGGGGCATAAGCCATCTGTTTGTGATGGTCGACAGTTTCCTGCATCAGGCGGGAATGGCCGCCGGGCTTGAACGCAGCTTGGCGATGAAGGGCGTGGCGATGACGGTCTGGCCATGTCCGGCGGGCGAACCCTGCGTTACCGACGTCTGTGCGGCGGTAGCACTGTTGCGCGAATCGACGTGCGACGGCGTGGTGGCTTTCGGCGGCGGGTCGGTGCTGGATGCGGCAAAAGCCGTTGCGCTGCTGGCGACCAACCCTGACCAGACGCTTGGCGCAATAACGGAACAGAGCGCATTACGCCCGCGTCTGCCGCTGATTGCGGTACCGACCACCGCCGGAACCGGTTCGGAAACCACCAACGTGACGGTGATTATCGATGCGGTAACCGGGCGCAAGCAGGTGCTGGCGCATGCGTCTTTGATGCCGGATGTGGCGATTCTTGACGCCGTTCTGACGGAAGGCGTTCCGTCTCACATTACGGCGATGACCGGGATCGATGCGCTGACCCACGCCGTCGAGGCCTACAGCGCCCTCAACGCGACACCGTTCACCGATAGCCTGGCGATGGGCGCGATAGCGATGATCGGCAAATCACTGCCAAAGGCCGTCGGCTACGGCCATGACCTCGCGGCGAGGGAAAGCATGCTGCTCGCCTCCTGCATGGCGGGAATGGCGTTTTCCAGCGCCGGACTTGGGTTGTGCCATGCCATGGCGCATCAGCCGGGGGCCTCATTACACATTCCGCACGGACAGGCGAACGCCATGCTGCTGCCGACGGTGATGGGCTTTAACCGGATGGTGTGCCGCGAACGCTTCAGCCATATCGGGCGGGCGCTCACCCACAAGAAAACGGACGATCGTGACGCGATCGCGGCAGTCAGCGAACTGATTGCTGACGTGGGCCAGAGCCGACGGCTCGGCGACATTGGCGCAAAACCTGAACACTACGGCCCATGGGCGCAAGCCGCGCTGATGGATATTTGTATACGCAGCAACCCACGAACCGCCACGCAGGAACAGATTGTCGACCTGTACGCGGCGGCACAATAGACATGTCATTCCGGTGACAGGGAGATAATGCTATGGGAATTAACGAAATCATCATGTACATCATGATGTTCTTTATGCTGATTGCCGCCGTGGACAGGATCCTGTCGCAGTTCGGCGGTTCGGCGCGCTTCCTCGGTAAATTTGGCAAGAGCATTGAGGGTTCCGGCGGCCAGTTTGAAGAAGGGTTTATGGCGATGGGCGCGCTGGGTCTGGCGATGGTCGGTATGACTGCGCTGGCGCCGGTATTAGCCAAACTGCTCGGGCCGGTGATTATTCCCCTGTATGAAATGCTGGGCGCTAACCCGTCGATGTTCGCCGGGACGCTGCTGGCGTGCGATATGGGCGGCTTTTTCCTCGCCAAAGAACTGGCGGGCGGCGACGTTGCCGCGTGGCTTTATTCCGGCCTGATTCTGGGCGCGATGATGGGGCCGACCATTGTGTTCTCCATCCCGGTGGCGCTCGGCATTATTGAACCGTCTGATCGCCGCTATCTGGCGCTCGGCGTGCTGGCGGGCATCGTCACCATTCCTGTGGGCTGTATCGCGGGGGGCTTAGTGGCGATGTACTCCGGCGTGGAGATCAACGGCCAGCCGGTGGAGTTTACCTTTGCGCTTATCCTGATGAACATGATCCCGGTGATCATCGTCGCCGTGCTGGTGGCGCTGGGGCTGAAATTCATCCCGGAAAAAATGATTAACGGCTTTCAGGTCTTCGCCAAATTTCTGGTGGCGCTGATCACCCTTGGTCTGGCGGCGGCGGTGATCAAGTTTCTGTTGGGCTGGGAGCTTATCCCGGGCCTCGACCCTATCTTTATGGCCCCTGGCGACAAGCCTGGCGAGGTGATGCGCGCCATTGAGGTTATCGGTTCTATCTCCTGCGTGCTGCTCGGGGCGTACCCGATGGTGCTGCTGCTGACCCGTTGGTTTGAAAAACCGCTGATGCGTGTCGGCGGCGTGCTGAAAATCAACAATATGGCGGCAGGCGGCATGGTCGCTACGCTTGCCAACAACATCCCGATGTTCGGCATGATGAAGCAGATGGATACCCGCGGCAAAGTGATTAACTGCGCCTTCGCCGTGTCCGCCGCGTTCGCGCTGGGCGACCATTTAGGCTTCGCGGCGGCCAACATGAACGCCATGATCTTCCCGATGATTGTCGGCAAGCTGATCGGCGGCGTGACGGCGATTGGCGTAGCCATGCTGCTGGTGCCAAAAGAGGAAAACGTTCCGGCAGACACGCAAGCGGAGGCGCAATCGTGAACACGCGCCAGCTACTCAGCGTGGGGATTGATATCGGCACCACCACCACTCAGGTTATCTTCTCACGCCTGGACCTGGTTAACCGCGCGGCAGTGTCGCAGGTGCCGCGCTACGAATTCATCAAACGCGTAATTAGCTGGCAAAGCCCGGTCTTCTTGACCCCTGTCGATAAGCAGGGCGGGTTGATGGAGGCCGAACTGAAGGCGCTGATTCTGGCCCAGTATCAGGCGGCAGGCATTGCGCCTGAAGCCGTGGACTCCGGGGCGATCATTATCACCGGGGAAAGCGCGAAAACCCGCAACGCAAGGGCGGCGGTGATGACGCTCTCGCAGTCGTTAGGGGATTTTGTCGTCGCCAGCGCCGGGCCGCACCTCGAATCGGTGATTGCCGGTCATGGCGCTGGGGCGCAACCCCTCTCTGAGCAGCGGCTGTGTCGGGTGCTGAACATTGATATCGGCGGCGGTACGTCCAACTACGCCCTGTTTGAGGCCGGAAAGCTCAGCGGCACTGCCTGCCTGAACGTCGGCGGTCGCCTGCTGGAGACCGACGGTCAGGGGCGCGTGCTCTATGCGCATCAGCCCGGACAACGGATTGTCGATGCGGTTTTCGGCGCAGGTATCGATGCCCGAACGTTGACTGCCGCACAGTTGGTACAGGTCGCGCGCCGGATGGCGAGCCTCATTGTTGAGGTTATCGACGGTTCGCTCTCTGAGCTGGCGCAACAGCTGATGCAGACCGGGCTACTGCCCGCAGGTCACAAACCTGATGTCATCACGCTTTCCGGCGGTGTCGGCGAGTGCTATCGCCATCAGCCTGCCGACCCGTTCTGCTTTTCCGATATCGGACCGCTGCTGGCCACTGCGCTGCATGAACATCCGCGCCTGCGGGACATGAACGTGCAGTTTCCGGCGCAAACCGTGCGCGCCACGGTGATCGGCGCCGGGGCGCATACGCTGTCGTTGTCGGGCAGCACCATCTGGCTGGAGGGGGTTCAACTGCCGCTGCGCAATCTGCCGGTAGCGATCCCGGTGGATGAATCGGACCTGGTTAGCGCATGGCAGCAGGCGCTGATGCAGCTTGACCTGGATCCTCAGACTGACGCCTACGTGCTGGCGCTGCCCGCCTCGCTTCCGGTGCGTTACGCCGCATTGCTCACGGTCATCGACGCGCTGCGGGCGTTCGTCGCGCGTTTTCCCAATCCGCATCCCCTGCTGGTGGTGGCCGAGCAGGACTTTGGTAAAGCCCTGGGCATGCTGTTGCGCCCACAGTTAGCGCAACTCCCGCTGGCGGTCATTGACGAAGTATCCGTCCGGGCGGGGGACTATATCGACATTGGTACGCCTCTTTTTGGCGGCTCGGTTGTGCCGGTGACGGTGAAATCACTCGCATTTCCTTCCTGAGGGAACGACTTATGAAACTAAAGACCACATTGTTCGGCAATGTTTATCAGTTTAAGGATGTAAAAGAGGTGCTGGCGAAGGCCAACGAGCTGCGTTCGGGGGACGTGCTGGCAGGCGTGGCGGCGCTGAGTTCGCAGGAGCGCGTCGCGGCGAAGCAGGTGCTGTCGGAAATGACGGTGGCGGATATTCGCAACAACCCGGTCATTGCCTATGAAGAGGACTGCGTCACGCGTCTGATTCAGGACGACGTTAACGAAACGGCCTATAACCGTATCAAAAACTGGAGCATCAGCGAGCTGCGCGAATATGTGCTTAGCGATGAAACCACGGTGGATGACATTGCCTTCACGCGTAAGGGGTTAACCTCGGAAGTGGTGGCGGCGGTGGCGAAGATCTGTTCCAACGCGGATCTTATCTACGGCGGTAAGAAAATGCCGGTGATCAAAAAGGCCAACACCACCATCGGTATTCCGGGCACCTTCAGCTGCCGTCTGCAGCCGAACGACACCCGTGACGATGTGCAGAGCATTGCCGCGCAAATCTACGAAGGACTTTCTTTCGGCGCGGGGGATGCGGTGATTGGCGTCAACCCGGTCACCGACGATGTCGAGAACTTAAGCCGCGTACTGGATACCGTGTACGGCGTCATCGACAAATTCAACATCCCGACCCAGGGCTGCGTGCTGGCGCACGTCACCACCCAGATTGAAGCCATTCGCCGCGGCGCGCCGGGCGGGCTGATTTTCCAGAGTATCTGCGGCAGTGAGAAGGGCTTAAAAGAGTTCGGCGTGGAGCTGGCGATGCTGGATGAAGCGCGTGCCGTTGGCGCGGAGTTCAACCGCATCGCCGGGGAAAACTGCCTGTACTTTGAAACCGGACAGGGTTCAGCGCTCTCGGCAGGGGCCAACTTCGGCGCCGACCAGGTGACGATGGAGGCGCGAAACTACGGTCTGGCGCGCCATTACGATCCGTTCCTCGTCAACACCGTGGTGGGCTTTATCGGGCCGGAGTATCTCTACAACGACCGCCAGATTATTCGCGCGGGCTTAGAAGATCACTTTATGGGCAAGCTGAGCGGCATCTCGATGGGCTGCGACTGCTGCTACACCAACCACGCCGATGCCGACCAGAACCTCAACGAAAACCTGATGATTCTGCTCGCCTCCGCAGGCTGTAACTACATCATGGGCATGCCGCTCGGCGACGACATCATGCTCAACTATCAGACCACCGCCTTCCATGATACTGCGACCGTACGCCAGTTGCTGAATCTGCGTCCGTCGCCGGAGTTTGAACGTTGGCTGGAAACGATGGGCATTATGGCAAACGGTCTTCTGACCAAACGGGCGGGCGATCCGTCACTGTTCTTCTGATGACGCGGGGATGACAAACATGGATCAAAAACAGATTGAAGAAATTGTACGCAGCGTGATGGCGTCAATGGGGCAGCCGCAGGCCCCCGCAGCGTCAACACCCGCCAGCGATGCGACACCGTGTGCAGCGCCTTGCGCCGCGGAAAGCTGCGCGCTGGATTTGGGGTCAGCAGAGGCGAAAGCCTGGATTGGCGTTGAAAACCCGCACCGCGCGGAGGTACTGACCGAGCTTAAGCGCAGTACCGCGGCGCGCGTTTGTACCGGCCGTGCCGGGCCGCGTCCGCGCACTCAGGCGCTGTTGCGTTTCCTGGCCGATCACTCCCGCTCAAAAGATACCGTCCTGAAAGAGGTGCCGGAAGCGTGGGTGAAGGCCCAAGGGTTGCTGGAAGTGCGTTCGGAAATTAGCGACAAAAACCGCTACCTGACGCGCCCGGATATGGGCCGTCGCCTGAGCCAGGAGGCTATCGACGCGCTGAAGTCGCAGTGCGTCATGAGTCCGGATGTGCAGGTGGTGGTGTCCGATGGGCTGTCTACAGATGCGATTACCGCCAACTACGAAGAGATCCTGCCGCCGCTGCTCTCGGGCCTGAAGCAGGCGGGACTGAAGGTCGGGACGCCGTTCTTCGTCCGCTATGGTCGCGTGAAAATCGAAGACCAGATCGGCGAGATCCTCGGCGCGAAAGTGGTGATTCTGCTGGTGGGCGAACGCCCGGGGCTAGGGCAGTCGGAAAGTCTCTCTTGCTACGCCGTCTACTCGCCGCGCGTGGCGACCACCGTTGAGGCCGACCGTACCTGTATTTCCAATATCCACCAGGGGGGGACGCCGCCGGTAGAGGCCGCCGCCGTGATCGTGGATTTAGCCAAACGCATGCTGGAGCAGAAAGCCTCCGGCATCAATATGACCCGTTAAGGAGGCATCATGCCAGCATTAGATTTAATTCGACCCTCGGTCACCGCAATGCGCGTGATTGCCTCGGTGAATGACGGATTCGCGCGCGAGCTTAAATTGCCGCCGCATATACGTAGCCTCGGTCTCATCACGGCAGATTCTGATGACGTCACGTATATTGCCGCAGACGAAGCGACAAAACAGGCGATGGTGGAAGTGGTGTATGGCCGCTCGCTGTATGCCGGAGCGGCCCACGGGCCGTCGCCGACCGCCGGTGAAGTGCTGATTATGTTGGGCGGCCCGAACCCGGCGGAGGTGCGCGCCGGTCTGGATGCGATGGTCGCCAGCATTGAAAGCGGCGCGGCGTTCCAGTGGGCGAATGATGCAGAGGATACGGCATTCCTGGCGCATGTGGTTTCGCGTACCGGCTCTTATCTCTCGTCAACCTCCGGCATCGCGCTGGGCGATCCCATTGCCTATCTGGTGGCGCCACCGCTGGAGGCGACGTTCGGTATTGATGCGGCAATGAAATCTGCCGATGTACAGCTGGTGACCTACGTGCCGCCACCGTCAGAAACCAACTATTCAGCGGCGTTTCTGACCGGTAGCCAGGCCGCCTGTAAAGCCGCCTGCAACGCCTTTACCGATGCCGTGCTTGATATCGCCCGTAATCCCGTTCAGCGGGCGTAATGGAGGTCGCGATGATCAATGCACTGGGGTTACTGGAAGTGGACGGCATGGTTGCCGCTGTCGATGCGGCTGACGCCATGCTGAAAGCGGCCAATGTACGTCTGCTCAGTCATGAAGTGCTCGACCCGGGCCGGTTGACGCTGGTGGTGGAGGGCGACCTGGCGGCGTGTCGTGCGGCGCTGGATGCCGGAAGCGCTGCCGCGCAGCGCACCGGTCGCGTCATCAGCCGCAAAGAAATCGGTCGGCCGGAAGACGATACCCAGTGGCTGATCGGCGGTTTTAAGTGTGCGCCACAACCGCCTGCAAAGGTGCCGGACAGCCCCGTATTGTCCGAGTCTGCCGAGGCGCTACTGGCACTGCTGGCATCCGTACGTCAGGGAATGACGGCAGGGGAGGTCGCGGCGCACTTTGGCTGGTCGCTGGATAAGGCCAGACAGACGCTGGATAGGCTCTTTTCTGACGGAGCGTTGCGTAAACGCAGCAGTCGCTATCGCTTAAAAAATTAACCTGTCGGAGGTGCCGGGTGCGGTAAAACACCCGGCTTAAAAGATCATGAAAAAGACCCGTACAGCAGATTTGCACCATCTTTATCATGAAGTGTTACCCGAAGACGTTAAGCTTACGCCGAAAGTGGAAGTGGATAATGTTCACCAGCGGCGAACGACGGATGTGTATGAACACGCCCTGACGATCACTGCCTGGCAGCAGATTTACGACCAGTTGCACCCCGGCAAATTTCATGGCGAGTTTACGGAAATCCTGCTTGATGATATTCAGGTGTTTCGTGAATACACCGGGCTTGCGCTACGCCAGTCGTGCCTGGTGTGGCCGAATTCATTCTGGTTCGGTATTCCGACAAGGCGCGGCGAACAGGGGTTTATCGGTACGCAGTGTCTGGGCAGCGCCGAGATAGCCACCCGTCCAGGCGGAACCGAATTCGAACTGAGCACACCGGACGATTACACCATCCTTGGCGTGGTGATTTCTGAGGATGTGATTTCTCGTCAGGCCAACTTCTTACATAACCCGGAAAGAGTGCTGCATATGCTGCGCAACCAGTCGGCGCTGGAGGTTAAAGAGCAGCACAAAGCCGCGCTGTGGCGCTTCGTTCAGCAGGCGCTGGCGACCTTCAGCGAAAACCCGGAAAACCTTCAACAGGGCGGGGTGCGCAAAGTACTGGGCGATAACCTGCTGCTGGCGATGGGAACGATGCTCGAAGACGCCCAGCCGATGGCCACCGCCGAGAGCATCAGCCATCAGAGCTACCGTCGACTGCTGTCGCGCGCCCGCGAATATGTGCTGGAAAATATGTCGGAGCCGCTGACGGTGCTTGATCTGTGCAATCAGTTGCACGTCAGCCGCCGCACGCTGCAAAACGCGTTTCACGCAATTCTGGGGATTGGCCCAAACGCATGGCTTAAGCGGATCCGTCTGAACGCCGTGCGCCGGGAGCTCATCAGCCCGTGGTCGCAAAGCGCCACGGTCAAAGATGCCGCGATGCAGTGGGGATTCTGGCATTTGGGTCAGTTTGCCACCGACTACCAGCAGCTGTTTGCGGAAAAGCCGTCGCTGACGCTGCATCAGCGGATGCGCCAGTGGGCATGACGCCCTGGCTACACCCAGTCCCTGACTTTAATAAACTCGCTTAAGGCAGCCTCCGGGCTGCCGTCTTGCGCCTGCCAGTTATACTCCCAGCGCACCAGCGGCGGCATCGACATGAGAATCGACTCCGTTCGTCCGCCGGTTTGCAGACCGAACAGCGTGCCGCGATCCCAGACCAGGTTGAACTCCACATAGCGCCCGCGGCGGTAGAGCTGGAAATCGCGCTCGCGCTCGCCAAAGGCCATGGCTTTACGGCGCTCAACAATCGGCAGATACGCATCCGTGTAGCCGTTGCCCACTGCCTGCATAAAGGCGAAGCAATGGTCGAAATCCGGGGTGTTCAGATCGTCAAAGAACAGACCGCCGATGCCGCGCTGCTCCTGGCGATGCTTAAGGTAAAAGTAGTCATCGCACCACTTTTTCAGCCGCGGATAAACGTCCTCGCCGAAAGGCAGGCACAGATCCCGCGCCGTGCGGTGCCAGTGAACGGCATCGTCTTCGAAACCGTAATAGGGCGTTAAATCAAATCCGCCGCCAAACCACCAGACGGGGTCCGCGCCCGGCTTTTCGGCGATAAAGAAACGCACGTTGGCGTGGCTGGTCGGCACGTACGGGTTGTGCGGGTGAACAACCAGCGAGACGCCCATGGCTTCAAAACTGCGCCCGGCAAGCTCGGGGCGATGTGCGGTGGCGGAGGCGGGCATCGCGTCGCCGTGAACGTGCGAGAAGTTGACGCCCGCCTGCTCGAAGACGCCGCCGTTTCGCAGCACGCGGCTACCTCCGCCGCCGCCGCCGTCGCGCTGCCAGTTGTCTTCGCTGAAGTCATGGCCGTCGACGGCCGCCAGTTGCTGGCAGATGTGGTCCTGCAAGGTGAGCAGGAACGCTTTTACCTGTTGGGCATCGGGTTTCATTAACGTCTCTTCACGTGCGCTTTCTGGTTATCAAACCAGTGGAAATAGCTGATGATGCCTGAGGCAATCGCATTGGCTATCTTTTGGCGGAACGCAGGCGTTCCTAACAGTTTCTCTTCGCCTGGGTTGGTGATAAACGAGGTTTCCACCAGTACCGAAGGGATAGACGGCGATTTCAGCACCACAAACGCGGCCTGTTCGGTGCTGCGGCTGTGCAGCTTGTGGACCGGTTTAATCTGTCTGAGGATATGCGAGCCGAGCGTCAGGCTGTTCTTTATCGTATCCGTTTGCACCAGATCGAACAGCACTTGCTGCAACAGGTGATCCTTATCAAGCGCTTTTTTCCCCGCCAGTTCGTCGACGGCGTTCTCTTTATCTGAGAGGTATTTCGCCATGGCGCTACTGGCGCCGCGGTTGGACAGCGCAAACACCGAGGCGCCCGCCGCGCTCGGGTTGGTAAAACCATCGGCGTGAATCGACATAAACAGGTCGGCGCCGTGCTGGTGGGCGATTTCCACGCGGTCATACAGCGGGATAAAGGTATCGCCAGTGCGCGTCAGCCGCGCGTCGATACCGTTGCTGCGCAGAATAGAGCGGACGTTTTTGGCGATAGCCAGCACCACGTGTTTTTCTTTCGAGCCGTTATGCCCGATGGCGCCGGTATCAATACCGCCATGCCCTGGGTCGAGCATGACGATGCGTTTTGCCCCGGCCTTTTTAGCTGCAGGTTTGCTATGACCGTTGCTGGTTTTCAGCGTTTCTTCTTTTGCGATGGCGCTCGACATGCCTGACAACGTCAGTGCGGCCAGTCCGGCTTTCAGCACCTGGCGGCGCGAAGCGAGTATTTTTAGGGGTTTAAAAGTGCTCATGCGGCCTGAGTCGTTAAAAGTAGGAGTCCATGTGTTGTGTTATATCGTATCGCGTATTCCGTGACGATGGTTTCAGGATGAGAATTTTTTTACTTTTCATTTCAATACGTGACAATACAATATTATGCCATTTTTTTCGCGTCGACGCGCGGGATGTTGGATAATTAGGACGATCGCGCCATAATCACTGTTTTTAAACCTTAAAAGATGGGCAATACCATGGAGATACGCGTTTTTCGCCAGTCCGATTTTGAAGAGGTTGTCACGCTGTGGGAGCGTTGCGACCTGCTGCGCCCGTGGAATGACCCCGAAATGGATATCGAACGTAAAGTGAATCACGACGTCAGTTTGTTCCTGGTAGCCGAGGTCAACGGCGAGGTGGTCGGGACAGTGATGGGCGGCTATGACGGTCATCGCGGGTCGGCGTACTATCTCGGCGTACATCCGGAGTACCGGGGCCGCGGCATTGCCAACGCGCTGCTTAACCGGCTGGAGAAAAAGCTTATCGCGCGCGGCTGCCCGAAAATTCAAATTATGGTTCGCGAAGATAATGACATTGTGCAGGGGATGTACGAGCGCCTCGGCTATGAGCATTCAGACGTTGACGTGCTGGGCAAACGCCTGATTGAAGATGAAGAATACTGAGTTTTTCCCCGACGATTACGATAATCTCGGTCGGCTACGGCTGCCGGTGTTGTTCTGGTGCATTCTGCTGCTTCAGGCGCGAACCTGGGTGCTGTTCGTGATGGCCGCCGCCTCGCGTCAGCAGGGAGACACGCTGCTCAACCTGTTCTATCCCGACCATGATATGTTCTGGCTCGGTCTGCTGCCTGGCATTCCGGCCGTGGCGACATTTTTGCTAAGCGGACGACGCCACTTTTTCTCCCGCCTGTGGGCGCTGATGCGCTGGCTGCTGGTGGCGGCCCAGACCGCGCTGCTGCTCTGGCAGCCGTTGCTGTGGCTGGCAGGCGATCCCTTGACCGGCATCGGTGTGACGCTGGTGATGCTTGATGGTTTTGCCCTGTGGTGGCTCCTGAGCAGCCGCCGTTTACGCGCCTGTTTTCAGTAACATCGGCATGCAAAGTGCACTTTTTTTCAGATTTGCACTCCAACAGGCGTTGCTTTGATATGAAAGGATCTGGAATGAAATCGATACGTATACTGTTATGCGCGCTGCCGTTGGCGCTGACCGGCTGTTCTACGCTCAGCGCGATTAACTGGTCTGCGGCGTACCCATGGAACTGGTTTGGTTCTTCCGCCGCGGTGAGCGAAAAGGGCGTAGGCGACCTGACCGCCTCGACGCCGCTTGATGAAAAAGCCATCAGCGACGCGCTTAACGGCGACTATCGCCTGCGTAGCGGGATGAAAACGGATAACGGCGCGGTGGTTCGCTATTTTGAGGTGATGAAGGGCGACGCCGTGGCGCTGGTGATTAACGGCGACGCGGGTAGCGTGAGCCGCATCGACGTCCTGGACAGCAAGATATCCGCGCCGGAAGGCGTCAACGTCGGTACGCCGTTTAGCGCGATTTACAGCAAAGCGTTCGGCAATTGCCAGAAAGGCAGCGGCGATGACGCCGCAGGCGTTGAGTGTAAAGCGAAAGACAGCCAGCATATCAGCTACCTGTTCACCGGCAGCTGGAGCGGCCCGGTTGAGCTGATGCCGCCGGACGACACGCTGAAAAACTGGAAAGTCAGCAAAATTATCTGGCGTCGTTAATTTGCCCGGGAACAAACCGCTGCGCGTAAAAAGCGGGTAGACTACGTCATATTCATGCCACGATGTCGTGGCATCTTTTTTCAGGAGGAGCGATGTCTCAGGTTCAGAGCGGCATTTTGCCGGAACATTGCCGTGCGGCGATTTGGATTGAAGCCAATGTAAAAGGGGACGTAAATGCCCTGCGTGAATGCAGCAAGGTGTTTGCCGATAAGCTGGCCGGTTTTGAAGCGCAATTCCCCGATGCCGACCTGGGCGCCGTGGTGGCGTTCGGTCACGATACCTGGCGCGCGCTTAGCGGCGGCACAGGCGCCGAAGAGCTAAAAGACTTCACGCCCTACGGCAAAGGCCTCGCGCCGGCGACGCAGTACGATGTGTTGATCCACATTTTGTCGCTGCGCCATGACGTGAACTTCTCTGTCGCTCAGGCGGCAATGGCGGCGTTTGGCGACGCCATTGAGGTGAAAGAAGAGGTCCACGGCTTCCGCTGGGTGGAAGAACGCGACCTCAGCGGTTTTGTCGACGGCACCGAAAACCCGGCAGGCGTTGAGACGCGCCGTGAAGTGGCGGTGATCGCCGACGGCCCAGACGCAGGCGGTAGCTATGTGTTCGTGCAACGCTGGGAGCATAACCTGAAGCAGCTCAACCGTATGAGCGTTCACGATCAGGAAATGATGATTGGCCGCACCAAAGTCGCCAATGAAGAGATTGATGGCGATGAGCGCCCTGACACCTCGCATCTGACCCGCGTCGACCTCAAAGAGAACGGCAAAGGGCTGAAGATTGTGCGCCAGAGCCTGCCGTACGGCACCGCCAGCGGGACGCATGGCCTCTATTTCTGCGCCTACTGCGCCCGTCTGCACAACATTGAGCAGCAGCTGCTGAGCATGTTCGGCGATACCGATGGTAAGCACGATGCAATGCTGCGCTTCACGAAGCCGGTAACGGGCGGCTACTACTTCGCACCGTCGCTGGATAAGCTGCTGGCGCTGTAATGCCAGAGATGAAGAAGGCAGCCGCGGGGCTTAATGCTTGTCAGTTAAGCACTGCGGGTCATTCCGTTCACTGTATGACCGTCTAATTCTGATAATTCACATCCTGTGAACGGGACAAAGGGGCCACCACGGCCCCCTTGTCAATCCCCGTGGCCCCGCAACGAAATCGGTGCTTCGCACTACGCTCACCTCCCGACCCTCTGCCTGCGGTCGGCTCCATTCGTGATTACTCGTCCCATCCATGGGACTCGCCCCTTCGGGGCCAGCGCAAGCGCTGTTCAAAATTGCTCCTGGCAATTTTGTCCTGTCTCATGTCGCCTCTGGCCGCCTTCCCTGGCGTCCAGACCTTGTCATCCGGTCTCCGGTTCGCCGATTTCAGCGGGGACTCAACACCCGTGCCCCGTTCAGGCAGAGAAGAAGCCGGAGGAGACGGGAGGTCCGGCTGAAAACCGCCGAGGCGTTTGCGACTGGCCGGGGCCGCCCGCCGGGAGCGGGCGGAGGGTGCGCGGCACAGGGATGTGACGTCGTACCCGACCCGAAAGCCAGGCGCAATAAGCC
>NZ_JAFAGS010000072.1 GCF_019237635.1 Pluralibacter sp. | reverse complement strand
CGGTACGGCGAGCTTGCCGTACCGCTATTGCGCGCAATCCGCTAACGGAATGAACGGGGAGAAGCGATTCTCAACGTTGAGTTTCAGACGAATATTCCGCTTGTAGGTATACACCGTTTTACTGTTGATATTCATCTCACTGGCAATCATCAGATTGCTGGCCCCTTCCATCCATAGCGACAGCACTTTCTCTTCCTGCCGGGTTAAGAGCGGTGCGGCGATGCGCGTCGGGGAAATGCAGGGGCCGGAATGCAGGGTGGTATGGATAATGTGATGGATGACATCAAGAGAAACCTGTTTGCTGGCGACCGCCGTTTCGGCGTTGTGTGGCGCGTCCGGCTGGAGCAGTAACAGGCGCGAACGCTGGTTGCACAGGTTCAGCAGCGGAGGGATCGTGTGCGCCTGCTGGGGGTCTTTTTCGAATCCTGACAGGTCGGCAATAACCAGGTGGGGTTGCCAGCTTTCAATATGCGCGCGCGCCAGGAGTAAGCTGTTCAGGCTGGTAACAAGGAAATGATGACTGCCATTAACCTGCTGTAACCACGTTTCCAGCCCAAAGCGGCTGAAGTAGCAGCGATCAATTATCAGGATTTTATACATGCTGTTATGAGAGCGAAGGTTAATTTTCGCGGCCGCTAATAAACCGAATTGTCATCATAAAGAAGGCCTTTCCAGGTAAATCCCCGATCTGCGGGGGAAAACACGCTTATTTCGCTGAATCACATAGAAAAGTCTCCCTAACTCAAATTTCTTGAAACACCGGAAAAGGGCGTTAGAATGACTATTCTCACTGACCTTACGGGACGACCCGTAAGCGTATCTTTCAATAACGGGGACGACCCCATCTGGGAGTCATATGTCCTGGTTAATTCTTTTGATCGCCGGTCTTCTGGAAGTCGTGTGGGCCGTTGGCCTGAAATATACCCACGGGTTTAGCCGACTGGTGCCGAGCGTGATTACGGTCGTGGCGATGGTCGTAAGCGTAGCGCTGCTGTCATGGGCGATGAAAAGCCTGCCGGTCGGGACGGCGTATGCGGTCTGGACGGGGATTGGCGCGGTCGGCGCGGCGATAACGGGGATCCTGCTGCTGGGCGAGTCGGCAAGTCTGGCGCGTATCCTGAGTCTGGCGCTGATCGTTTGCGGGATTATCGGTCTGAAGCTTAGTACGCATTAAAAAAATGCCCGGCGTATGCCGGGCATGTTGCGTTGATGCGTTTAGATGAAGAGCACGCCAACCAGGGCGACGACGCTCAGGATGGCCGCCAGTCCGTAGAATACCCACTTACCGCTTGGCACATGGATTTTCAGGTCGTGCATCGCATGGTGAATACGATGCAGGCCGCACCACAGCGGCAGGACAATCATCAGAAAGATGAACGCGCGGCCGATAAAGCTCTGGGCGAACGCCATCACGCGCTCGTAGCTGAATGCGCCTTCCGGCGCCAGGCCCAGCGGCAGCAGCAGGCCGACAATCAGCACAATGACGGGTGCGATAATTGCGCCCCACATACCGCCTGCGCCAAACAGGCCCCAGAATACCGGTTCGTCAGAACGTTTTGGATTTGGATTGATCATCAGGGTCTCCTTACCAGAACAGTGCCACAAACAGGACAACCACGGTCACGACCGCAGTCACCGCCCACAGCCCCTTAATCACCGGCTCAGGCCCCATTTTCTCGCCTTTCACAATGATATTGGCGGCTTTCGGCGCCAGCTCAAACCAGGTTTTGGTGTGCAATACCGCAGCAGCCAGGGTGATGAGGTTTAAGATAACCACAACCGGGTTTTGCAGGAAACCGACAAAACCTGCCCAGCTTTCCGGACCGTGTTTGAGTGCGAACAAGCCGTAAATCAGTACGATACTGAACCATACCGTCGGCACTGCCGTCCCTTCACGAATCATATAGAAGCGATAAAAGGGCAGTTTTTTCCACCACGTGGACGTCATTGGCCGCACATAGGGTTTGCGTTTCGTCGTCATGTTGCACTCCTTAGCGTGGTTTCAGGGTAGCGATAAGAAAGTCTTTCGAACTTTCCACTTTCCCCTGCTGAATGGCGGCAGCCGGATCGACATGCTTCGGACAGACTTCCGAGCAGAACCCGACGAACGTACAACTCCATACGCCATTCTTGCCGTTTAGCTGTGGCATACGCTCTTTCTTGCCGTGGTCACGACTGTCTTCGTTGTAACGGTGCGCCAGCGTAATCGCTGCCGGGCCGATAAACTCAGGGTTCAGACCAAACTGCGGGCAAGCGGCATAGCACAGGCCGCAGTTGATGCACCCGGAGAACTGATGGTATTTCTCCATCTGCGCCGGGGTCTGCGTGTTGGGTCCCTGATCCGGCGTGCGCGGGTTGCCGATGATGTAAGGCTTAATCGCTTCCAGACTTTCGATAAAGTGGGTCATGTCGACCACCAGATCGCGCTCAATCGGGAAGTTGGCCAGCGCCTCGATCTTGATGCCTTTCGTGTAATCACGCAGGAAGGTCTTACAGGCCAGTTTCGGCACGTTGTTGACCATCATGCCGCAGGAACCGCAGATAGCCATACGGCAGGACCAGCGATAGCTCAGGTCGGGCGCGAGGTTATCTTTGATGTATCCCAGCGCATCCAGCAGCGACGTTTGCTCGTCATACGGCACTTCGTAAAACGCGCTATGAGGGGTGGTGTCCACTTCCGGGTTGTAACGCACCACCTCAATTTTCAGATTATTCATCTCAGCCATTCGCCGTCTCCTTCTTCTCGGCTGCTTCTGCTTCAGCACCGTACACGCGTTTTGCCGGTGGCAGCGTGGTGATCTTCACGTCGCTGTAATCGAGGCGTGTTGTACCATCGGCATCGCGGAACGCGAGCGTATGCTTGAGGAAATTGACGTCGTCGCGCTCGGTGCAGCCTTCGTCCAGACGCTGGTGCGCGCCGCGGGATTCTTTACGCGCCAGCGCGGAGTGCGCCATACACTCAGCGACGTTCAGACCGTGGCCCAGCTCAATGGTGTAGAGCAGGTCGGTGTTGAACACGCTGGAGGTGTCGGTAATGCGCACGCGCTTGAAGCGTTCCTGCAGTTCGGCCAGCTTATCGACGGTTTTTTGCATCAGCTCAGGCGTACGGTAGATACCGCAACCTTCTTCCATCGACAGACCCATTTCGTCGCGGATCTTCGCCCAGTTTTCGTTTCCTTCCTGGTTGACCAGCGCCTTCAGGCGTTTTTCAACGTCAACAACCTGTGCGTCCAGCGCCGCGCTGTTGGCAACACCGGCTGTTGCAGCGCGTTCCATAGCGGCTTCACCTGCCAGACGGCCAAACACCACCAGCTCCGCCAGCGAGTTGGAGCCCAGACGGTTGGCGCCGTGCAGACCGACGGAGGAACATTCGCCAACGGCAAACAGACCTTTAATCCGGCTTTCGCACTGTTGATTGGTTTCAATACCGCCCATGGTGTAGTGCGCGGTAGGACGTACCGGAATCGGCTCTTTGACCGGATCGACGCCGACGTAAGCTTTCGCCAGTTCGCAGATAAACGGTAAGCGTTCCAGCAGCTTTTTCTCGCCTAAATGGCGCAGGTCGAGGTGCACGACATCGCCGCGCGGCGTGGAGATGGTGTTGCCTTTACGCCACTCGTGCCAGAAGGCCTGAGACACTTTGTCGCGCGGACCGAGTTCCATGTACTTGTTCTTCGGCTCGCCAAGCGGGGTTTCCGGACCCATGCCGTAATCCTGCAGGTAGCGGTAGCCGTTTTTGTTCACCAGAATACCGCCTTCGCCGCGGCAGCCTTCGGTCATCAGGATGCCGGAACCCGGCAGACCGGTTGGGTGATACTGGACAAACTCCATGTCGCGCAGCGGAACGCCGTGGCTGAGCGCCATGCCCATACCGTCACCGGTCACGATGCCGCCGTTGGTGTTATAGCGATAGACGCGGCCTGCGCCGCCGGTCGCCAGCACCACCGCGTTAGCGCGGATCTGCACCAGCGTGCCTTCCATCATGTTCATGGCGACAAGACCGCGCGCCTGGCCGTCATCCACCAGGATGTCCAGGACGAAGTGTTCGTCAAAACGCTGAATTTGCGGGAATTGCAGGGAAGTCTGGAAGAGGGTGTGGAGCATATGGAAGCCGGTTTTATCTGCGGCAAACCAGGTACGCTCGATTTTCATCCCCCCAAAGCGACGGACGTTGACGCTACCGTCAGGTCGGCGGCTCCATGGGCATCCCCATTGTTCCAGCTGTGTCATTTCCGTTGGGCAATGATGTACGAAGTAATCGACGACATCCTGCTCACAAAGCCAGTCGCCACCCGCGACGGTATCGTGGAAATGATATTCAAAGCTGTCATGGTCCTGAGCAACCGCCGCAGAGCCGCCTTCAGCGGCGACAGTGTGGCTACGCATAGGGTAGACCTTTGAAATCAATGCGATTTTAGCGTTGGGATTAGCCTGTGCTGCTGCAATAGCAGTACGTAGTCCCGCGCCGCCAGCGCCTATAATGGCAAGATCGGCTTGAAAGGTTTGCACGACATTCCTCCAGATTGTTGTTATTTCGCAATGCGCATTACCAAAGGTAGTTCAGTTACCCGAGGCAGCAATTGCGAAAGCGATTCCACTGCTCCTTTATGGGTAAAACAGTATATCCATAAGGCTATGAGGGAAATTTGACGTGTTCGATTTTTTTGGCTTCTCATCCGGTCGATTTATCACTGATTCTGATTAATTTAGTTACTAAACTAGGGAATTGTCGTTTATTCACTGTCCAGCACAAGGTGATTATCTCTGTGCAAAATTTGTCTCACCGAACGCTTACGGGTAGACTTCGTGCCCTTGTTAGAAATCGGAGAGAATCACCATGAGCGAAACGGCAACCTGGCAGCCGAGCGCATCCATCCCAAACCTGTTGAAACGTGCGGCTATTATGGCGGAGATCCGCCGCTTCTTTGCTGACCGCGGCGTGCTGGAGGTGGAGACGCCTTGTATGAGTCAGGCAACGGTAACCGATATTCATCTGGTGCCGTTTGAAACCCGTTTCGTCGGCCCCGGTCACTCGCAGGGGATGAATCTGTATCTGATGACCAGCCCGGAATATCACATGAAACGCCTGCTGGCGGCGGGGTGCGGCCCGGTATTTCAGTTGTGCCGCAGTTTTCGTAATGAAGAGATGGGACGCCACCACAACCCGGAATTCACCATGCTGGAGTGGTACCGTCCGCACTATGACATGTACCGCCTGATCAACGAAGTCGACGATCTGATGCAGCAGGTGCTTGAGTGCCAGCCAGCGGAAAGCCTCTCCTATCAACAGGCGTTTCAGCGCCACCTGGAGATAGACCCGCTGTCCGCGGGCAAAACCCAACTGCGCGAAGTGGCGGCAAAACTGGATCTGAGCAACGTGGCGGACACGGAGGAAGACCGCGATACGCTGCTGCAACTGCTGTTTGCGTTTGGCGTTGAGCCGCAAATCGGTAAGGATAGACCGACGTTTATCTACCATTTCCCGGCAAGCCAGGCGTCGCTTGCGCAGATCAGCACCGAAGATCACCGCGTAGCGGAGCGTTTTGAGGTGTATTACAAAGGTATTGAGCTGGCGAATGGTTTCCATGAACTGACCGACGCCCGCGAGCAGCAGCAGCGCTTTGAACAGGATAACCGAAAGCGCGCTGCGCGCGGCCTGGTGCAACAACCTATCGATGTGAATCTGCTGGGCGCGCTGCAGGCTGGCCTGCCGGATTGCTCCGGCGTGGCGCTGGGCGTCGATCGCCTGGTGATGCTGGCGCTTGGCGCCGAACAGCTTGCCGACGTGATTGCGTTTACCGTCGACAGGGCGTAATTGATTCCCCTCCCCAGCGCTGGAAGAGGGGAAATCCCAGCGGATTTATAAACTTCCCGCCGGGCGCTGACGGGCGGCTGACGTCAGCGTACGACCCGCTTTTCTGCCGTCCAACGTTTCCAGACGCATCTGGAACGGCGGGAATGGCATATCAATACCGTGTTCGCGGAAGCCTGCCAGAATCAGCTGGTGGATCTCATGGCGCAGCGGCATACGGTGCCCCATTTCGGCGGCGTAAATACGTAGCTCGAAAATCTGAATCCCCTGCTGTAGATCGACCAGGAAGACTTCCGGCGCCGGGTTATCAATAACCAGCGAGCAGCGCTCTGCGGCGGTGTAGAGGATTTGCGTGACCTCTTCGCTGTTGGCATCGGCAGGCGCCGGTACCGTCAGCACCACGCGGGTCACGGAATCCGACAGCGACCAGTTGATGAACTGCTCGGTGATAAACGCCTTGTTGGGGACTATGATCTCTTTGCGGTCCCAGTCGCTGATGGTCGTGGCGCGGGTATTAATTTTGGTAATGCTGCCGGTCAGATCGCGGATCGTCACGGTATCGCCAATACGGATCGGTTTTTCAAACAAGATGATCAGGCCCGAGATAAAGTTGGCGAAGATCTCCTGCAAACCAAAGCCTAACCCCACGCCGAGCGCGGCCACCAGCCACTGCAGTTTTGACCACTCAATACCGATCATCGAGAAACCGACCAGCCCGCCAATCAGCATCAGCAAATACTTGGTGATCGTGGTGATGGCATAGCCAGTGCCAGGCGTCAGATCCAGGTGCTGCAACACGGCAAGCTCCAGCAGCGCCGGCAGATTGCGCACCAGTTGGGTGGTGATGATAAACACCAGAATGGCGATCAACACGGCCCCTAAGGTGATGGGCTCAATGCTTTCCACTCCCTGCACCGTGGAGGTGACATCCCACAAGGAGATGTTTTCCAGAAAACCGAAGGCGGAGTGAATTTCCGACCACAGCACAATGACCGAGAGCAGCGCAATCAGCATCAGGATCGAACGCACCAGCCGCAGCGACTGGGCGCTGATGGTGTCGAGGTCGACTTCGCCGATGTCCGTTTCCGCCGATCCCTCAAGGCTGCTGGCATGGTGCGGCTCTTCTTCGCCGCGAGCGCGCTGCGCCAGCATCTCGGCGCGGCGGTGCTTGGCGCGATCGAAGGCCAGGCGTCGGCGCTGAATCAGCATCCAGCGGCGGATGACGTGGTAAATCACCAGCAGCAGGAACCAGATCGCGACGGAGGTTTCAAGGCGCGCCAGCAGCGCCTGGGCAGTGGCGAGATAGCCCACGGCCGCCGCCAGCATCGCCGCCAACGGCGCGCCCAGCAGCAGGTTCCACAGCAGTCGGTTGACCATATTCTCGCCGTTCCCCTCTTTGTCGAGGAACAGCGGGATACCGGCGCGCTTCAGGCTGAGCGTCACGACCGCGAGAGCGCCGCAGATCAGCATAAAGCACAGGCGGCCCAACGAGGCGGAGAACTCCCGATCGTTGAGATTATCAAACATAATCAGCGCCATGATGAGCGGCACGATAAGGCCGATGCTCATCAGGTAGTAGCGCATGGCGCGACCAACGCGGTTCCGCGGCCAGCCGAAATGGGCGATGAACAGCCCGTTGGGGCGGGCGAACGTTGCGCAGATCATCACCACCCACAGCAGCGGCACCGTCGCCGTGACGCCGTCGCCAATCGCGACCGCCAGCGGATACGGCCAGGCTTCCTGTAAACCGTAGCCCAGCGTCATCCACAGCACGGGCAGCGGAGAGGCCACCAGAATCGACCAGAACACGGTACGCAACGTCAGCCAGAAGTGGTCCTGCGTAACCTTGCCGACGCGGGCGCTGGAGCGCTCAAGAAAGCGGGTAAAGTGTTTGCGCGAGCTGATGCTAAAACCGACCAGAATCAGCGCGGCGAAAAACGGCAGCAGCGTCTCTTTACTGGTCAACATCATGACAGAGGCTTTACCCAACTGGCTGAACGTATCCAGCGAGATGAGACGGCGCAGATCCTGGACAATTTGCAGCGGCCAGGCAAACGAGACAGGGCTGACGTCCGAGGTCCAGAACAGGTAGCGATGGGTCGCTTCGTTGATTTCCTGCAGGGCGTCTTCCAGTTGACCGTTGGCGACTTTCAGCTTGGTCAGCTCAAGGAGCAGCGTATCGCCGCCCTGCAGCAGCGAATTGAGCAGCTCGCGCTGGGTGTTGAGCTGGGCGTCAAGAATGCGCGTCTCTTCGGCGGTTAGCGACTGACCGTCGGTCTGGTGGGCCTGACGCAGCTGCGCCTGCTTGCTCAGCAAATCCTCATAGCGCAGGCGGTGAACGCGCAGTTGCGCCATTTCGGTATCCAGCTGCTGCGGTTTGGGAATTTCCGGCAGGCGCGCCACCTGGGCGCGTAGCGCTTCGCCAAGCAGGTTTGACGAGCCCAGCCACTGCGACTGTTCGCGCAGGGTGTTGAGCGCCTGGCGAACCTGCAGGGTTTGATTGGTCGCCTGACGCTGCTGGGAGGCGACGAGATCCATGCGCTGCGCCTGTTGGTTCAGCGCCTGGGAGAGTTCGCGGTTAACCCGGAACTGGGCGACGATGCTGGCGGGCAGGTTAGCGCTGTTCTCTGCCAGCAGCTCCGTGCTTTCCAGCGCTTTTTCAGCCTCGCGTTGGCGCAGGCTGTTGAGCTGGTTTCGCAGCGTCTGCAGGTAAGCATCCAGCTGTTCGCTCTGTTTTTGCGCCAGCTCAGAGCGCATGCGCGCCAGCTCCTGGCGGTTGTTGGCGGAAAGCTGGGCCAGTTCCAGTTCGTTGACCTGCGCCTTAAGCTTTGCGGATTCGGCCTGCAGATTATAGGCCTGCGCCTGGGCAAGCGTTGAACCGCCGCTCTGCGTGCCGCTGCGGCGCTCGACGTCGTTTAGCTGGCGGCGGATATCGGTTTGCTGCTGCGGCAGTTGGCTTAAGGAGTCGGCGATTTCGCGGGCGCGCTCCTGCTCCTGCTGCGCCAGACGGCTTTTTTCCAGCAGTTGGCTGCTGACCTGCAGGATCTCCTGCGTCAGCGCATCGGAACTCATCCCGGCAGGAACCAGGCGCGGTTCCTCATGCAGGTTGTTGAGCTGCGAACGAAGCGTCTGGGAAAGCTTGGGGAAGTTATCGATAACCTGCTGATATTGCGCGGTGCGCTCAAGCGAACCTTTGCGTTCCTCGAGCGCATTTAGCGCGGACTGAAGCGCCTCAACGGCTTCCGGCTGTGCGGGCTTGGCCGCCTTCGCCTGTTCCAGTTCCTGGGTTATCTGTTTGGCGTCGGGGGCTGTCGCTGCGTATGCCCCCAGGCTGAGGCACCAGGCCATCAGGAAAGTGATAATCAGGCGCACGTCCGTCGACCCTTATGGTTAGCCTTCGTCTTTTGCTGCGTCGGTGGCGATAGCCAGCGGCTGCCCGATACGGGTCACCGACATATCTTTCGCGGAATCCACCAGTTGTACTTTACCCGGCGCAAACAGGTTGATAACCGTTGAGCCCAGCTTAAAGCGGCCCATCTCCTGACCTTTCAGCAGCGCCACGGACCCTTCGCTTTCACCCGCAGGCCACGTCCAGCGTTTGATAACGCCCTCGCGCGGCGGCGTGATGGTGCCTGCCCAGACGGTTTCAATGCTACCGACGATGGTGGCGCCAACCAGAATTTGCGCCATTGGGCCGAACTCAGTATCGAACAGGCAAATGACGCGCTCGTTACGGGCAAACAGGTTGGGGACGTTTTGCGCTGTCAGGATATTGACGGAGAACAGGTCGCCCGGCACGTAAATCATTTCACGCAGGATGCCGTTACACGGCATGTGAACGCGGTGATAATTGCTCGGCGACAGGTAGGTGGTGGCAAAGGTACCGTTGCGAAACAGATCCGCCATCAGGTAGTTGCCTGCCAGCAGCGCTTCCAGGGAGTAGTTATGTCCTTTCGCCTGCAAAATTTTATCGTCTTCAATGCGACCCAACTGGTTCAGGGTGCCGTCCGCCGGCATGACCAGCACGTTCGGATCGGTATTCACCGGGCGGACATCTTCACGCAGCGCGCGGACGAAGAAGTCATTGAAGGTACGATAGCTGGCGGTATCCGGTTTCTGCGCTTCTTTCATATCGACCTTGTAGCATTTGACGAACAGGTCAATCGCCAGTTTGGTCAACCAGCCTGCCCGCTTGCTCGCGCCCCAGCCAGCGAGACGCGTCAGCCACAGCTTCGGCAGAATGTATTGAAGCGAAAGTTTGAATGAATTTAACAAAGTAGCCTCCAGGCCATTGTTGTGTCACTACAGGTTCTTATCCGAACCTTTTAAAAAAGGGGCCGATTCTATCGACGTTCAGCTTAAATGTCAGTCGTCGGTTTCAGAAAAGCTTTTACGCGTTTTTACCTGCGACATGCTTTCCAGAATACGGTGATAGTTTTCAAAACGGCTCTCGGCGATTTCGCCATTTTCCACCGCCTCGCGAATCGCGCAACCGGGATCGTTGTCGTGTTTGCAGTCGCGGTATTTGCAGGCGCCTAAATAGTCATGGAATTCGACAAAACCGTGGGTGATTTGTTCCGGCTCAAGGTGCCAGAGACCGAACTCGCGCACGCCCGGGGAGTCGATCACATCGCCGCCGTGCGGGAAGTGATACAGGCGCGCCGCCGTGGTGGTGTGCTGACCCAGGCCGGAAACACCGGAGACGTCGTTGGTCAGGATCTGGTCGTCATGAAGACCTAACAATGCGTTCAGCAGGCTGGATTTTCCGACGCCAGACTGCCCGGCAAAAATGCTGATACGGTCGGTCAGCGCGTCTTCCAGCGGTTTTAACCCGTCCTGCGTCTGGCTGGACACCATCAGCACGCGATAACCGATATGGCGATAGATATCCATCTGCTCGTTAACGAAATCCATGCCGTCGTCATCCAGCAGATCGATTTTATTGAGAACGATCAGCGGCTCGACGTTGAGCGTTTCGCAGGCGACAAGATAGCGATCGATAATATTCAGCGACAGCTCTGGCAGGATGGCGGAGACGATCACAATCTGGTCGATGTTTGCCGCGATCGGTTTGACGCCGTCATAGAAGTCCGGGCGCGTCAGTACCGACGTGCGCTCGTGCACGGCTTCGACGATGCCCTTAACGTTTACGCCTTCTGCGGCCGCCTTACCGGGACGCCAGACCACGCGATCGCCAGTGACCAGCGAGCGAATAGTGCGACGAATGTTGCAGCGGTGCACGTCGCCGTCGGTGGATTCCACATCGGCGTGCATGCCAAAGCGGCTGATGACAATACCTTCGGACGGTTCGCCAAACAGGTTGTCATCGAAATCGGCCTTCTCCGAAGTCGTTTTAAGACGGCGCTGGTGGTTCGCTTTCACCCGGCGCTGCTGACCTTTGGAGAGTTTATTTTTACTCAATCGTGATGGCTCCTGGTCGCCCTGAATGGGCAAAACCTCTATGATACACGCAATTTTATACTAATTAACCAGATGTGCCTGGTTAAGCGAGAAGGGTGGAAAATAGCATGAGTGCAGATGAAAACAACCTGATTTGGATCGATCTCGAAATGACCGGGCTCGATCCCGAGCGCGATCGCATTATTGAGATCGCGACGCTGGTGACTGACGCTAACCTGAACATCCTGGCTGAAGGGCCGACTATCGCTGTGCATCAGTCTGATGAACAACTGGCGCTGATGGACGACTGGAACGTGCGCACGCACACCGGCAGCGGCCTGGTCGATCGCGTCAAAGCGAGCACCCTGGATGACCGCGCCGCTGAACTTGCGACCCTGGAATTCCTGAAAGAGTGGGTGCCAACTGGAAAATCGCCTATCTGCGGCAACAGCATCGGCCAGGACCGTCGATTCTTGTTTAAGTACATGCCGGAACTGGAAGCCTACTTCCATTACCGCTATCTTGATGTAAGCACGCTGAAAGAACTGGCGCGTCGCTGGAAACCGGAGATTCTGGACGGCTTTAAAAAGCAGGGCACTCACCAGGCGATGGACGATATCCGCGAATCGGTGGCGGAATTAGCTTACTACCGCGAGAATTTTATTAAGCTGTGATTTTTTGCGCCCGGTGCGCTTGCGTCGCCGGGTTTTTGCCGCTAAATTGTGCTCTTTGCTGATTAATTCAGCACTCAAACGAAAAACATGAAAAATTGCGTTTGAGGGGGGTTGCAGCTAAAAGGATTTCTCGTATAATGCGCCTCCCGTAACGACACAGAATTACACGTTACGACAGCAACAAATTAGTCACAGGATTTCGAGTTGTAGCAAGGCGGCAGCTTGAAAGACGAAGATTAAGCGGGAATAGCTCAGTTGGTAGAGCACGACCTTGCCAAGGTCGGGGTCGCGAGTTCGAGTCTCGTTTCCCGCTCCAAAATTTGAAAAGTGTCGCAAGACACGGACCATCCTAATCCAGGATTTCAGGTTGCAACAAGGCGGCAACTGAGCGAATCCGCAGGAGCTTACAAAAGTAAGTGACTGTGGTGAGTGAAGGCAGCCAACGCAGTAGCAAGCTGAAAGACGAAGATTAAGCGGGAATAGCTCAGTTGGTAGAGCACGACCTTGCCAAGGTCGGGGTCGCGAGTTCGAGTCTCGTTTCCCGCTCCAAAATTTGAAAGGTGTCGCAAGACACAAACCACCCAAGCGGGAATAGCTCAGTTGGTAGAGCACGACCTTGCCAAGGTCGGGGTCGCGAGTTCGAGTCTCGTTTCCCGCTCCAAATTTCTACACCACTTCCTGATATCCACAGCGTAATATTACGCCGGGGACGTTTTTTCTTGCGGCTGACACACTCTTGTGAACAGAGTTATCCACAGCTCAAAAACGCCTTCCGTAAATCGTAATTGCTTCAAATTGTGAATAATATTCTTACAAACAATTGAAAATTAACGATAAATTTTGATTTCAAATTGTTAACCCGATCACTTGACGATTTTCTGCATGTTGAATCTCAATGTGTTTTTATTTTTACTCACAGGCTGTGAATTATTCAGGCGTCTCTGGGCAAGCCCTTTTCAATGACCCTCACCAGACGCTGTTTTTGCGGCAGTTGAACCTCCACCACGCACGCATTGCGCTTCTCAATTTGCTGCGCAATCGCCCATTCTATGTGTTCGTCGAGAAGTGGGTGCTCACCTATGCGACTTTCCAGCGCCCGAATGTTGGCTTCATCCCACGGCGCATTCCCCAGCGCTACGGCGATATTACGCAGCCAGCGCAGATGGCCGATGCGGCGGATGGCGGATCCTTCCGTGGCTTTGAGAAACCCTGCTTCACTCCAGGCAAACAGCTCGATGAGCGGCGGGGCGTGCAGCGCCTTGCGGGGGCTGAAGTCCTCTTCGTCAGTTAACTGCGAATAGCGGTTCCACGGGCAAATCAGCTGACAGTCGTCGCAGCCGTAGATACGGTTGCCGATAAGCGGACGAAATTCTTCCGGGATCGCGCCTTCCAGTTCGATAGTCAGGTAAGAGATGCACCGGCGGGCGTCGACGGTGTAGGGCTCGACGATAGCGCCGGTCGGGCAGATGGTCATGCAGGCCACGCAGCGGCCGCAGCCTTCCTCTACGGGATTATCAACGGGCAAGGGCAGGTCGATCAGCAGTTCGCCGAGAAAAAAGAACGATCCGGCGTCGCGGCTGAGGATAAGTGAGTGCTTACCTGTCCAGCCAAGTCCCGCTTTTTCTGCCAGTGGGCGTTCAAGCACAGGCGCAGAATCAACAAAAGGTCTAAAATTCAGCGAGGCATATTGTTCCTGGATCATCTCGCCGAGTTTTTTAAGGCGGTTACGCAACAGCTTATGATAATCACGGCCGAGGGCATAACGGCTGACGTAGCCGAGTGCGGGATTTTTCAGGGTACGGGCAAACGCGGCGTTGGCGGGCAAATAGTTCATGCGCACGCTGATGACGCGAAGCGTACCGGGCAGCAGTTCATGGGGGCGTGCGCGCATCATGCCGTGTCGCGCCATCCATTCCATCTCGCCATGGTACTGTTTGTCCAGCCACGCCTGAAGCTCAGGCTCGCTGGCGCTCAGGTCGGTATCGGCAATACCAACCTGCTGAAAGCCCAGTTCAGTGCCCCATTGTTTGATTTGTTGCGCTAACTGATTGAGATCGAGGGGCTGTGACATGACGGACCATACATTGACGAGAAACTCCGCAAGTATACCACATACCCTCTGGCTTGCGGACGACCTGCGTCGCGCTGAAAAAGAGGCGGCAGATGCGCTGGGTCTGACCCTGTATGAACTGATGCTGCGTGCCGGAGAAGCGGCCTTTGAGGTTGCGCGCGCGACCTGGCCTGACGCCACGCGCTGGCTTATTCTTTGCGGCCACGGCAACAACGGCGGCGACGGCTACGTGGTGGCGCGCCTGGCGCAGGCGGCGGGCGTCGACGTCACGCTGCTGGCGCAGGAGAGCGATAAACCGCTGCCGGAAGAGGCGGCCCACGCGCGCGAGGCGTGGTTGAATGCGGGTGGGGTTATTCACGCAGACGATATCGTATGGCCAGAGGGTGTCGGTCTGATTATTGACGCGCTGCTCGGCACCGGGTTACAGAGCGCCCCGCAGCAACGCGTCGCGTCGCTTATCGCCCGCGCCAATGCGCACCCCGCGCCGGTGCTGGCCATTGATATTCCCTCCGGGTTGCTGGCCCGGACGGGCGCAACGCCGGGCGCGGTTATCACGGCGGCGCACACCGTGACGTTTATTGCCCTGAAACCGGGGCTGCTTACCGGCAAAGCCCGGGACGTTACCGGCATTCTGCACTACCACGCGCTGGGTCTGGAACGCTGGCTGGACGCGCAATCTCCTGCTCTTTTACGCCTTGATGCCAGCCAACTTGGACGTTGGCTGCCACCACGACGACCGACATCGCATAAAGGCGAGCACGGACGTCTGGTGATTATCGGCGGCGATCACGGCACCGCCGGGGCGATTCGTATGGCGGGAGAGGCCGCGCTACGCACAGGCGCCGGGCTGGTCAGGGTACTCACGCGGCTGGAAAACGTCGGGCCGATTGTCACCGCGCGTCCTGAGCTGATGGTGCATGAACTGACGCCGCAGAGCCTTGAGGAGGCGCTGGCATGGGCGGATGTTGTGGTGATTGGCCCCGGGCTTGGCCAGCAGGCGTGGGGGAAACAGGCGCTGCGCAAAGTGGAATCCTGCCGTAAACCCATGCTGTGGGATGCCGACGCGCTGAACCTTCTGGCATTCAATCCCGATAAACGTCACAATCGCGTGCTGACGCCGCACCCCGGCGAAGCCGCCCGTTTGCTGAATTGTAGCGTGGCGGAAATTGAAAGCGATCGCTTACTTTCTGCACACCGTCTGGTAAAACGGTACGGCGGGGTGGTGGTGCTGAAAGGCGCAGGCACGGTGATTGCCGGTGAAGCGCAGCCAACCGCCATTGTTGATGCGGGGAATGCCGGTATGGCGAGCGGCGGGATGGGGGATGTGCTGTCCGGCATCATCGGCGCATTGCTTGGGCAGAAGCTCTCCCCGTATGATGCTGCTTGTGCAGGCTGTGTGGCCCACGGCGCGGCAGCAGACAAGCTGGCGGCCCGTTTCGGCACCCGCGGTATGCTGGCGACCGATCTTTTTTCCACGCTCAGGCGTGTTGTTAACCCGGATGTGATTGACGTAAACCATGATTAATCGAGTGATTCCTTTACCCGACGAGCAGGCAACTTTAGATCTTGGCAACCGCCTGGCGAAGGCCTGCGACGGCGCGACCGTTATTTATCTGTATGGCGACCTGGGTGCGGGGAAAACCACGTTCAGCCGCGGCTTCCTGCAGGCGCTGGGACATAAAGGCAACGTCAAAAGCCCCACTTATACGCTGGTCGAACCCTATACCCTGGAAAACCTGATGGTGTATCACTTCGACCTGTATCGTCTTGCGGATCCAGAGGAGCTCGAATTTATGGGGATCCGCGACTATTTTGCCAACGATGCCATCTGCCTGGTGGAGTGGCCGCAACAGGGCGCGGGTGTACTGCCTGAACCGGATGTCGAAATTCACTTAGCTTACCAGGCGCAAGGGCGAGAGGCGCGCGTAACGGCGGTCTCCTCACTGGGTGAGTCTTTACTGGCGCGTATGGCCAGATAACCTGAGGGATGACGGGATGATGTATCGCGTTAAAAGCTGGTTGGCCGCAAGCATTATGCTGTTCTGTCTGCAGGCGACAGCAGCAAGTTTATCTGACATTCAGGTTTCAAACGGAGAGACACAGGCCCGTATCACCTTTAGCTTCATCGGCGATCCGGAATATGCGTTTTCCCAGAACGACAAACGCAGCGTCGCGCTGGATATTAAACAGACCGGCGTTATCCAGGGGCTGCCGCTGCGTTTCAGCGGGGATAACCTGGTGAAAAGCATCCGCTCCGGCACGCCGAAGGACGACCAGTCGCTGCGGCTGGTGGTGGATTTGACCGAAAATGGTAAAACCCGCGCGGTGAAGCAGCAAAACGGCAGTAATTACATGCTGGTGTTCACCATCAATGCAGATGCGCCGCCTCCGCCTCCTCCGCCGCCGGTGGTGGCGAAACGCGTGGAGGCGCCTGTTGTGGCGCCCCGTCCGGTTGAACCGGCGCGCAACCCGTTTAAATCCTCTGACGAGCGTATCACCAGCGTGACCAGCAGCAACACGGTGACGCGTCCGGCCGTGCGCGCCAGAGCCGTTAGCGGCGATAAGGTGATTATTGCGATTGATGCCGGACATGGCGGCCAGGACCCTGGGGCTATCGGCCCGGGCGGCACGAAAGAGAAAAACGTCACCATCGCCATTGCCCGCAAGCTGCGCGCAATGCTGAACGACGACCCGATGTTCAAAGGCGTCATGACCCGCGACGGCGACTATTTTATCTCGGTAATGGGGCGTTCAGACGTGGCGCGTAAGCAAAACGCCAATTTCCTTGTCTCCATTCACGCTGACGCCGCGCCGAACCGTGATGCGACCGGGGCCTCCGTTTGGGTACTGTCTAACCGCCGCGCCAACAGCGAAATGGCCGGTTGGCTGGAGCAGCACGAGAAGCAGTCCGAGCTGCTGGGCGGGGCGGGCGATGTGCTGGCCAACAGCCAGGCAGACCCTTACCTGAGCCAGGCGGTGCTGGATTTACAGTTCGGTCATTCGCAGCGTGTCGGGTATGATGTGGCGGTTGATGTGTTGGGACAGCTGGAGCGGGTGGGAAACCTGCACAAACGCCGTCCTGAGCACGCCAGTCTGGGCGTTTTACGCTCGCCGGATATTCCGTCCATTCTCGTAGAGACCGGATTCATCAGCAATAACAGCGAAGAGCGCCAGTTGGCGAGCGATGCGTACCAGCAGCAGGTTGCCCAGGCGATTTACAACGGGTTGCAGAAGTACTTTGAGACGCATCCGCTGCAGTCCGGGCCGCGCGGCGAAGGCGCGCAAACGGCCAGCGCCGCCGGGCCTGACGGGTCGTTAATTAACTAAGGAGTTCGTATGCCGATTCAGGTCTTACCGCCACAGCTCGCGAACCAGATTGCCGCTGGCGAAGTGGTAGAGCGACCTGCGTCGGTAGTCAAAGAGCTGGTGGAAAACAGCCTGGATGCGGGCGCCACGCGGATTGATATTGATATCGAACGCGGCGGCGCTAAGCTGATTCGCATTCGTGATAACGGCTGCGGCATCCGTCAGGAAGAGCTGGCGCTGGCGCTGGCTCGCCACGCCACCAGCAAGATTGCCTCGCTTGACGATCTGGAGGCTATCATCAGCCTTGGCTTTCGCGGCGAAGCGCTGGCCAGTATCAGCTCCGTCTCCCGTTTGACTCTGACCTCACGCACGGCAGAACAGCCGGAGGCCTGGCAGGCCTATGCGGAAGGGCGAGACATGGACGTGACGGTCAAGCCCGCCGCGCATCCGGTCGGAACCACACTCGAAGTGCTGGATCTGTTTTACAACACGCCAGCGCGGCGCAAGTTCATGCGTACCGAGAAGACCGAATTTACCCACATTGATGAAGTGGTGCGCCGCATCGCGCTGGCGCGCTTCGATGTCACTATCAACCTCAACCATAACGGCAAGGCGGTGCGTCAGTATCGCGCTGTAGCCGAGGGCGGACAGAAAGAGCGCCGTCTGGGGGCTATCTGCGGCGTGCCGTTTGTCGAACATGCGCTGGCGATCGAGTGGCAGCACGGCGATTTGGCGCTGCGTGGCTGGGTTGCCGACCCCAAACACACCACGGCGCAGCTGGCTGAAATCCAGTACTGCTATGTTAACGGGCGGATGATGCGCGATCGGTTAATTAACCACGCTATTCGCCAGGCCTGCGAAGATAAGCTGGGCGCGGGTGAGCAGCCCGCCTTTGTCCTGTATCTGGAGATCGATCCGCATCAGGTGGACGTTAACGTACATCCGGCGAAGCACGAGGTGCGTTTTCACCAGTCCCGCCTGGTGCATGATTTTATCTATCAGGGCGTGCTGAGCGTTTTGCAGCAGCAGGTTGACGCGACGCTACCGCTGGCGCGCGAGCATGACGATGAGGGCCGCCTCCCGCGCTATATGCCGGAGAACCGCGTGGCCGCCGGACGCAATCAGTTTGCTGAACCCGCTGTGGCCCGCGAGGCGTCAGCGCCGCGCTATACGGCGCCTGCTCCTGCCGGAGGGAGCGTTCGCAGCAGCGGCGCATCCGCCTGGCCGAACGCCCAACCTGAATACCAAAAGCAGCAGGGGGCGCTGTATCGGCAGCTGTTGGAAACGCCGGAGGCTGGGCGTAAAACCCCGGCGGCGGAGCCCGCTGAAGAGCGCCTGGCCGGGCACAGCAGCAGCTTTGGCCGGGTACTGACTATCGTCGGCGGCGATTGCGCGCTGCTGGAGCGTGACGGCAGGCTCAGCGTGCTGGCTCTGTCGGTGGCGGAGCGCTGGCTGCGCCAGGCGCAGCTCTCCCCGGAGCGCACCGACATCTGCGCCCAGCCGTTGCTGATCCCGTTGCGTCTTAAGGTCAGCCCTGGGGAGCTGGCCGCGCTGCAACAGGCGCAAGCGGTGTTAGCGAAAATTGGCGTTGAAATACAATCTGATGCGCAGCATGTGACGGTAAGGGCGGTGCCTTTACCCTTAAGACAACAAAATTTACAAATCTTGATTCCTGAACTGATAGGCTACCTGGCGCAGCAATCTACCTGCGATGCCGGAACGCTGGCGCAATGGTTGGCACGAAATTTGGCAAGCGACCATGCGCAGTGGAATATGGCGCAGGCTATCGCCATGCTGACCGACGTTGAACGTTTGTGTCCGCACCTGGTGAAGGCGCCACCGGGTGGTCTGTTGCAACCTGTTGATTTACATTCGGCGATGAACGCCCTGAAAGATGAGTGATGTAACAGAGGCGAGCCTGCCTAAGGCAATATTTTTAATGGGGCCGACGGCCTCCGGCAAGACGGCACTGGCGATTGAGCTGCGTAAAGTTTTGCCCGTAGAGTTGATTAGCGTCGATTCCGCCCTCATCTATCGAGGAATGGATATCGGAACGGCCAAGCCGGGCGCGGAGGAACTTAACGCCGCTCCGCACCAGTTACTGGACATTCTCGATCCGGCGCTGGCCTATTCGGCGGCGGATTTTCGCCGCGATGCGTTGGCACATATGGCCGACATCGTCGCAGCGGGACGCATCCCGTTGCTGGTCGGCGGAACAATGTTGTATTTCAAGGCGTTGCTTGAGGGATTGTCGCCATTGCCGTCGGCAGATCCCGCTGTCAGAGCACGGATTGAAAGAGAGGCGGCAGAGCGTGGGTGGAATGCGCTTCACCAGCAGCTCCAGGAGATAGATCCTGTTGCGGCGGCGCGTATTCATCCAAATGATCCGCAAAGGCTTTCCCGGGCACTGGAAGTTTTTTTCATTTCGGGTAAAACTTTAACGGAACTGACGCAAACGTCAGGAGACGCTCTACCGTACCAGGTGCATCAGTTCGCCATCGCCCCGGCGAGCCGTGAACTGCTCCATCAACGCATTGAGCAGCGTTTTCATCAGATGTTGGCTTCAGGTTTTGAAGCAGAAGTGCGGGCGCTTTTTGCCCGTGGAGATTTGCATACGGATATGCCTTCCGTTCGTTGTGTGGGATACCGCCAGATGTGGTCATACCTTGAAGGTGAAATCTCATATGATGAAATGGTTTATAGAGGTATTTGCGCCACGAGACAGTTGGCTAAGCGCCAGGTAACCTGGTTGCGCGGTTGGGAAGGTGTTCACTGGTTAGACAGCGAAAAACCTGAACAGGCGTTCAACGAAGTACTAAAGGTTGTTGGTGCGGGTCATGACTGAATGTGTAAAATTAAGTCGTACCGTGCGCAATTTTCAGAATCGCAAGGTTCTAAGTACAAGCCCGGCCCGTAAAACGGTGGGTAAAACAAGCATATAAGGAAAAGAGAGAATGGCTAAGGGGCAATCTTTACAAGATCCGTTTCTGAACGCTCTGCGTCGGGAACGTGTTCCGGTTTCTATTTATTTGGTGAATGGTATTAAGCTGCAAGGACAAATTGAGTCTTTCGATCAGTTCGTGATCCTGTTGAAAAACACGGTCAGCCAGATGGTCTACAAGCACGCAATTTCTACGGTTGTTCCGTCTCGTCCGGTTTCTCATCACAGCAACAACGCGGGCGGTACTTCCAGCAACTACCACCACGGTAGCAACGCGCAAGGCTCTTCTGCGCCGCAACAAGACAGCGAAGAAACCGAATAAGGTTAATGGCTGTTTTTCCATGTCGGGGAGCCAGGGTTTCTGCGTTCCCCGCTGGTATTTTATGAGGGTTTACGCTTGTTTGACCGTTATGACGCCGGTGAGCAGGCGGTACTGGTACACATCTATTTTTCGCAAGACAAAGATATGGAAGATCTCCAGGAGTTTGAATCTCTGGTCTCTTCCGCCGGTGTCGAAGCAATGCAGGTGATTACCGGTAGCCGTAAAGCACCGCACCCGAAGTATTTTGTTGGTGAAGGTAAGGCTGTCGAAATTGCGGAAGCCGTTAAAGCGACGGGCGCCTCCGTTGTTTTGTTCGACCATGCATTGAGCCCGGCCCAGGAACGTAACCTGGAGCGTTTGTGCGAGTGCCGGGTTATCGACCGAACCGGTCTTATTTTAGATATTTTCGCCCAACGTGCGCGTACCCACGAAGGTAAGCTGCAGGTTGAGCTGGCGCAGTTGCGCCATCTGGCGACGCGCCTGGTGCGCGGCTGGACCCACCTTGAACGACAAAAGGGCGGGATCGGCCTGCGCGGCCCGGGTGAAACCCAGCTTGAAACAGACCGTCGTTTACTGCGTAACCGCATCTCCCAGATCCTCTCCCGACTGGAGAAGGTGGAGAAGCAGCGAGAGCAGGGACGGCGCTCCCGAACCAAAGCGGATATCCCCACCGTGTCGCTGGTGGGGTACACCAACGCCGGGAAATCGACGCTGTTTAACCAGATTACCGAAGCGCAGGTGTATGCGGCGGATCAGCTGTTCGCCACGCTGGATCCTACCCTGCGCCGCATTGATGTCGCCGACGTCGGCGAGACCGTGCTGGCGGATACCGTAGGGTTTATTCGCCACCTGCCGCATGACCTGGTCGCGGCGTTTAAAGCGACGCTGCAGGAGACCCGTCAGGCGACGTTGCTGCTGCATGTGATTGATGCCGCTGACGTGCGCCTGCAGGAAAATATTGATGCGGTTAATGTTGTTCTCGATGAGATCGAGGCCAACGAGATCCCGACCCTGTTGGTGATGAACAAAATCGATATGCTGGACGATTTCGAACCGCGTATCGACAGGGATGATGAAAATAAACCCGTCCGGGTCTGGCTGTCTGCCCAGACCGGGGTGGGTGTGCCACTGCTTTTCCAGGCTTTAACGGAACGTCTTTCCGGTGAGGTGGCGCAGCATACGCTACGTCTGCCACCGCAGGAAGGGCGTCTGAGAAGCCGGTTTTATCAGCTTCAGGCGATAGAAAAAGAGTGGATGGAGGATGACGGCAGTGTCGGCCTGGAGGTGCGCATGCCGATAGTAGACTGGCGTCGACTCTGTAAACAAGAACCTGCACTGACGGACTACGTGGTCTGACAGACGGTAGCCTGAAGATTATTTGCATTTATACCCGGCAATAAAGCCATATACCCTAGATAATTCGGGTTACAGGAAGGCGGCAAGGGAGTGAATCCCCAGGAGCTTACTTTAGTAAGTGAGTGGGGTGAGGGAGTGCAGCCAACGCACCTGTAGCGCGAAGTATGACGGGTATACACCGCATAACAAATATGGAGCATATACATGGCGTGGAACCAGCCCGGTAATAACGGACAAGACCGCGACCCGTGGGGAAGCAGCAATAATCAAGGCGGCAACTCTGGGGGGAATGGAAACAAAGGTGGTCGCGATCAGGGGCCGCCCGATCTGGATGATATCTTCCGCAAGTTGAGCAAAAAGCTCGGCGGTTTCGGCGGCGGCGGTAAAGGCGGCCTCGGCGGCGGCAATTCGTCTCAGGGGCCGCGCGGCCCGATGGGCGGACGCATCGTCGGCATCGTGGCTGCAGCCGTGGTCATCATCTGGGCCGCGAGCGGATTCTACACCATTAAGGAAGCGGAACGCGGCGTCGTGACCCGTTTTGGCAAGTTCAGCCATCTGGTTGAGCCAGGCCTGAACTGGAAGCCGACGTTTATCGACGACGTGACGCCGGTGAACGTGGAAGCTGTACGCGAGTTGGCGGCATCCGGCGTGATGCTGACCTCCGATGAAAACGTCGTGCGCGTTGAGATGAACGTGCAGTACCGTGTGACCGATCCGCAGCGCTACCTGTTTAGCGTTACCAGCGCCGACGACAGCCTGCGCCAGGCGACCGACAGCGCGCTGCGCGGCGTTATCGGCAAATACACCATGGATCGCATTCTGACGGAAGGTCGTACCGTTATTCGTAGCGATACCCAGCGTGAGCTGGAAGAGACCATTCGTCCGTACAACATGGGTATCACCCTGCTTGACGTCAACTTCCAGGCTGCTCGTCCGCCGGAAGAGGTGAAAGCCGCGTTTGACGACGCGATTGCCGCCCGTGAGAACGAGCAGCAGTATATCCGTGAGGCGGAAGCCTATACCAACGAAGTACAGCCGCGTGCGAACGGTCAGGCGCAGCGTATTCTGGAAGAAGCGCGTGCGTATAAGACCCAGACTATCCTGGAAGCACAGGGTGAGGTGGCTCGTTTTGTGAAGATCCTGCCGGAATATAAAGCCGCGCCGCAGATCACCCGCGAGCGTCTGTATATCGAGACTATGGAGAAAGTGCTGAGCCATACCCGTAAGGTGCTGGTAAACGACAGCAAAGGTGGCAACCTGATGGTTCTGCCGCTTGACCAACTGCTCAAGGGCGGTAGTGCGCCTGCGGCGAAGAGCACCAGCGGGGCGAACAACCTGCTGCGCCTGCCGCCTTCGTCAACGAGCAGCAGCGCCAGCGCCACGACCACGTCTTCTTCAAGCGATGGTGACATCATGGACCAACGCCGCGCGAACGCGCAGCGTAACGACTACCAGCGTCAGGGGGAATAACGATGCGTAAGTCAGTTATTGCGATTATCATCATCGTTCTGGTTGGGCTCTATACCTCTGTTTTTGTGGTAAAAGAGGGCGAGCGCGGCATTACCCTGCGTTTTGGCAAAGTTGTCCGTGATAGCGATAACAAACCACTGGTTTACGAGCCGGGTCTGCACTTTAAGCTGCCGTTCCTTGAGTCGGTGAAAACGCTGGATGCGCGTATTCAGACCATGGATAACCAGGCCGATCGTTTCGTGACCAAAGAGAAGAAAGACCTGATCGTCGACTCGTACATCAAGTGGCGCATCAGCGATTTCAGCCGTTACTATCTGGCCACCGGCGGCGGCGACGTCTCCCAGGCGGAGGTATTGCTGAAGCGTAAGTTCTCTGACCGTCTGCGTTCTGAAATTGGTCGTCTGGACGTCAAAGACATCGTCACCGACTCCCGTGGTCGCCTGACGATTGAAGTTCGCGACGCGCTGAACTCCGGTTCTGCGGGTACCGACGACGAAGTTGCAACGCCAGCGGCGGATCAGGAGATCGCCAAAGCCGCCGAGCGCGTGCAGACGGAAACCAACGGTAAAGCGCCAGCCATTAACCCGAACAGTATGGCGGCGCTGGGTATCGAAGTGGTCGACGTGCGCATCAAGCAGATTAACCTGCCAGCAGAGGTATCCGACGCTATCTACAACCGTATGCGCGCCGAGCGTGAAGCGGTAGCGCGTCGTCACCGTTCTCAGGGTCAGGAAGAGGCAGAGAAGCTGCGTGCGGCCGCGGACTATGAGGTGACCAAAACGCTGGCGGAAGCCGAGCGCCAGGGCCGCATCATGCGCGGTGAAGGCGATGCGGAAGCCGCGAAACTGTTTGCCGACGCGTTCAGTCAGGATCCGGATTTTTACGCCTTTATCCGTAGTCTGCGCGCTTACGAGAACAGCTTCGATAGCAACCAGGACATCATGATTCTCAGCCCGGACAGCGACTTCTTCCGTTATATGAAGACGCCGGGCAGCACGTTAAAATAACCAACGTGTGAGTCTGATATGATAGCTCCAGCCAGATTGGCCGGAGCTATTTTTTTAGGGGAAGATGACATGGCAGAAAAGGGGATTGTCAGGAAAAACAGCGCCAGTAAAAAGCGGACCTCCGCTGCGCGTCAGCAGCTTATGACATATTGCGAGAGTATTCGCAAACAACAAGGGCTAATTGCAAAATTACAACAACAGCGAATTGAGACTTACTCCCGCTTTCAACAAGAGCTTTTACCCGCAGAACAGCAGTTTATTCAGCTTCTTTATAATAACACGCTTCGCTTATGTGAACTGGCATCACGTAAATCACTCTCCCGTACACAGAGAGACCACCTTATTTTCTTTATCGAAGATAACGTTGATGTTCTTCGACATCATCCTTTTACCAACCATGTTGATATTTCTGCGTTATTAACCAAAGCCCTGTGTCTTTGCGCACAGCTTTCTGTTACTTCAGAGCTGGATGAGATTGATTCCCTCCGTGAATACATCAATGGCGATCGGCCGGAAGGCGAAGGCTTTAGTGACGAGGAATTGCTTGAGATCTTTCGGGATCCGCAAAAGATGGAAGAAGTGATTCAGGCGAAGCAACAGCAGGAGCAGGCGTCTGATGATGACGATCTTTTTGCCGATGATTTTGATTTCTCGCCTGACGATGAGCAACGCCAGGCGCAGCATAAGAAGCTGGACAGTCTGTTTAGTGACAGTGTTATCAAAACGATGTACAAGCGCCTCGCTTCTGCGCTTCATCCCGATAAAGAAATGAATGAGGCGTCGAGAAAGGAAAAACATGACTTAATGGTCCAGCTAACGCAGGCGAGAAAGGATCATGATGTCTGGACGATTTTCGAAATGTATCAGCAGCACATCGATGGGAATGCTGATTTTTCTGACGATGAAATTCCCGTCATTAATCAATTGCTGAAGCAGCGTCTTTCTGCGTTGAAAGCAGAATATGAGTCGCTCTGGTATGACGAAAGCTCTATTGAGGGATTGATCTGGTCACAGTTTTCGGGTCGAACATCGAAATCGATAGAAAAGAAACTGGACAGTCGCCGTACTAAACTGCGCGAAATGACGGAAGTCGAAGAAAATATGATAGCCCATCTTTCGTCAGTGAAAAGTGTTCAGCAGTATTTGAAAACGCACCGCCGTCATGTGGATGAGCTGTCTGAACTCTTTATTGAACAAATGTTTGACGATTTGTATTCTTAAATCAGGGCTTGCAGATGGCGCTTACAAAAAAAACAGCAACAACAGCTTAGACAACTGGATAAAAAAGCGCTGCTTGATATTGTTCAGCAGGTTATTCGTGATGACGACGCTATTGCGCAGTGGGTGATTAAGGGGTGGCTGACCGAGTCCGATATGCTACTTCGGCAGCTCCGCCGCGAATATACGCGGTATACGCAAGACGGGTATTATTATTCATACCACGAAGCCGACATTTATTTAGACACGCTGATGCAGACCATCGTCCACCCACTGTCGCAAATTGCGCATGTGCAACCGACGGGAGTGGCGTCGCTGGCGGCGGATTTACTGTTGGATGTTGGCGGTCTGTCTGAGCTGGTATATCCCTCCAGCGACCGCTGGGAAGATTATTGCTCGACGGTGTTTGCTCTCTGGATCCAGGCGATCTCTGCACAAAAGGAACGATCCCCTGAGGATGTTGCGAAGGGATATGAATGGTTTGATATCTGGGAACTCTGTGAATGGCAGGAAACATTAGGCCATGACGTATTGCGCGCGCTGTCCACGCAGTTTCAACGCGCGGGGGAACGCAATAACGCTTTTGTTGTGTATCCGTGATGTCCATGCTGCACAGGTACTCGTCGGCCAGCGTGCATTTCTGGCGCCTTTATCTTAAAGCGGGAGGGGATGAGCAGCGTGACCTTCCGTTGTTTTTGCGTTTTGCTGGTAGAGTCGATAATGAGGATGGGATTCGGTTTTTGGCGGATATCCAGAACTACATACTGCTGAGTGACGTTATCAACGGCACGGGACCTGTGGCAGAAAGTATCCGCCTGCCGGATAGCATGACGGGGTCCTTTTGGCGAACGCTTTCTTCAACGCTTTATAAGCAAGGTTACGCGCAGGCCGCTGTGGTGCTTCGACGTCGCCTGGCGGAATACCCCATCCATCGTGGCGGTAGTGCGTGCTATGCCTGGGCTGCGGATGATGCCCAAAAAGCTATTGATTATTGCTCCGGGCTGGAATCATCAGGCGGTTTCATGAACTCTCAACAGTGGTTGCAGTCATTATATAAGACACATTATCGTAAGCATTCGTTGTGGAAGATTATTCAGGAAAAAATCGCGGGGCTAAGCGTTGTTAAAGCGCAGGGCCTGAGCTGGAAACCGAAGGTATAATATTTTGAATTCAACTATCTGGCTGGCGCTTGCGCTGGTTTTAGTTCTGGAAGGTCTTGGTCCCATGCTGTATCCCCAGGCGTGGCGACGCATGGTCGCTTCGCTCTCCCAGTTACCCGATAATCTTTTACGTCGCTTCGGCGGTGGTCTTGTGGTTGCAGGTATCGTCATCTACTACATGTTGAGGAAAACGATTGGCTGATCAAAAAGCGAACTGATTTGCTTATTTTTGAGTGCAAAAAGTGCTGTAACTCTGAAAAAGCGATGGTAGAATCCATTTTTAAGCAAACGGTGATTTTGAAAAATGGGTAACAACGTCGTCGTACTGGGCACCCAATGGGGTGACGAAGGTAAAGGGAAGATCGTCGATCTCCTGACTGAACGGGCTAAATATGTTGTACGCTACCAGGGCGGTCACAACGCAGGCCATACTCTCGTAATCAACGGTGAAAAAACCGTCCTCCATCTTATTCCATCAGGCATTCTTCGCGATAACGTGACCAGCATCATCGGTAACGGCGTTGTGCTGTCTCCGGCAGCGCTGATGAAAGAGATGAAAGAACTGGAAGACCGTGGTATCCCGGTTCGCGAACGTCTGCTGCTCTCTGAAGCTTGTCCGCTGATCCTCGACTATCATGTCGCTCTGGATAACGCGCGTGAAAAAGCGCGCGGCGCGAAGGCAATTGGCACCACCGGTCGTGGTATCGGGCCTGCTTATGAAGATAAAGTTGCGCGTCGCGGTCTGCGCGTCGGCGATCTGTTCGACAAAGCGACCTTCGCTGACAAGCTGAAAGAAGTGATGGAATATCACAACTTCCAGCTGGTGAACTTCTACAAGGCCGATGCGGTTGACTACCAGAAAGTGCTGGACGATGTGATGGCGGTAGCCGACGTCCTGACCGCGATGGTGGTTGACGTTTCCGACCTGCTGGATCAGGCGCGTAAACGCGGCGACTTCGTGATGTTCGAAGGCGCGCAGGGTACGCTGCTGGATATCGACCACGGTACCTATCCGTACGTGACCTCTTCCAACACCACCGCGGGTGGCGTTGCAACCGGTTCTGGCCTCGGTCCGCGTTACGTTGACTACGTGCTCGGTATCATTAAAGCCTACTCTACCCGCGTGGGCGCAGGTCCGTTCCCGACAGAACTGTTCGACGAAACCGGCGAATTCCTGTGCAAGCAGGGTAACGAATATGGCGCGACCACCGGTCGTCGTCGCCGTACCGGCTGGCTGGATTCCGTTGCCGTGCGCCGTGCGGTACAGATCAACTCCCTGTCCGGTTTCTGCCTGACCAAGCTGGACGTGCTGGATGGTCTGAAAGAAGTGAAAATCTGCGTCGGTTACCGTATGCCGGATGGCCGCGAAGTGACCACCACGCCGCTGGCTGCCGACGACTGGGAAGGTATTGAAGCGATTTACGAAACCATGCCGGGCTGGTCTGAATCCACCTTCGGCGTGAAAGATCGTAGCGGCCTGCCGCAGGCAGCGCTGGACTACATCCAGCGTATTGAAGAACTGACGGGCGTGCCGATTGATATTATTTCTACCGGTCCGGACCGTACTGAAACGATGATCCTGCGCGACCCGTTTGACGCATAATCATCCGAAGGGCGCCGCCTGGCGCCCTTTATTCCTGTTTTTGCCTTCCCCGCTCAAATAAATTAGCCGCTAACTATCTGGCTGGTTTATCATCAATAGTAATTACGTCTGTCGACATACCCTGTTTTTTCTTTTCCCTGAGGTTGATGTGCAGTTAACAAGTTTTACCGATTACGGATTGCGCGCGCTAATCTATATGGCGTCGTTACCGGAGGGCCGCATGACCAGTATCTCTGAAGTGACGGAGGTCTACGGCGTTTCTCGTAATCACATGGTCAAAATAATCAATCAATTAAGTCGTGTTGGCTATGTGACTGCGGTGAGGGGAAAAAACGGCGGCATTCGTCTGGGCAAACCGGCGGAAAGCATCCGTATTGGCGATGTCGTCCGCGAGCTTGAGCCGCTGTCGCTGGTTAACTGCAGCAGCGAGTTTTGTCATATTACGCCAGCCTGTCGTCTGAAACAGGCGCTTTCAAACGCCGTGCAAAGTTTTCTCAAGGAACTGGATAACTACACACTGGCCGATTTGGTTGAAAAGAATCAACCGCTGTATAAATTATTGCTGGTGGAGTGAGCCATCACGCCACTGGAGCTGACAACGGAGGAACCGACATGTCACAAGATCCTTTCCAGGAACGCGAAGCAGAAAAATACGCGAATCCTATCCCGAGCCGGGAATTCATCCTCGATTATATTGCGAAACGTGAAAAACCGGTCAGCCGTGACGAGCTGGCCGTTGAGTTGAAGATTGAAGGCGAAGAACAGCAAGAAGCGCTGCGCCGTCGTCTGCGCGCCATGGAGCGCGATGGGCAACTGGTCTTCACCCGTCGCCAGTGCTATGCGCTGCCGGAACGTCTGGACCTGCTGAAAGGGACCGTTATCGGCCATCGCGACGGCTATGGTTTCCTGCGTGTGGAAGGCCGAAAAGACGACCTGTACCTGTCGTCTGAGCAGATGAAAATGTGTATTCATGGCGATCAGATCCTGGCGCAGCCGCTGGGCGCCGATCGCAAAGGCCGCCGCGAAGCGCGCGTAGTGCGCGTGCTGGTGCCAAAAACCAGCCAGATTGTCGGCCGCTACTTTACCGACGCTGGTGTGGGCTTTGTGGTGCCGGACGACAGCCGCCTGAGCTTTGATATCCTGATCCCGCCGGATGAAATCATGGGCGCGCGGATGGGCTTTGTGGTGGTGGTCGAGCTGACCCAGCGTCCGACCCGTCGCACCAAGGCTATCGGTAAAATCGTCGAAGTGCTTGGCGACAACATGGGGACCGGCATGGCCGTGGATATGGCGCTGCGTACCCACGAGATCCCTTATACCTGGCCGCCTGCGGTGGAAAAACAGGTCGTCGGTCTGAAAGAAGAAGTGCCGGAAGCGGCGAAAGTCGGGCGTGTGGATCTGCGCGACCTGCCGCTGGTGACCATTGATGGCGAAGACGCGCGCGACTTCGACGACGCGGTCTTCTGCGAGAAAAAACGCGGCGGCGGCTGGCGCCTGTGGGTGGCCATTGCCGACGTCAGCTACTACGTTCGTCCGCCGACCCCGCTGGACGCCGAGGCCCGCAACCGCGGCACCTCGGTGTACTTCCCTTCCCAGGTCGTGCCGATGCTGCCGGAAGTACTCTCTAACGGTCTGTGTTCGCTGAACCCGCAGGTTGACAGGCTGTGCATGGTCTGTGAGATGACCGTCTCCTCTAAAGGGCGTCTGACCGGTTACAAATTCTATGAAGCGGTGATGAGCTCCCATGCGCGTCTGACCTACACCAAAGTGTGGCATATGCTGCAGGGCGATCAGGAGCTGCGCGAGCAGTATGCGCCGCTGGTAAAACATATTGAAGAGCTGCACAACCTTTACAAAGTGCTGGATGCCGCACGCGCCGAGCGTGGCGGTATCTCCTTTGAAAGCGAAGAGGCGAAGTTTATCTTCAACGCCGAGCGCCGCATTGAGCGCATTGAGCAGACGCAGCGTAACGATGCACACAAGCTGATTGAAGAGTGCATGATCCTCGCCAACATCTCCGCCGCGCGTTTCATGGAGAAGGCGCAGGAGCCTGCGCTGTTCCGTATCCACGACAAACCGAGCACCGAAGCGATTACCGCGTTCCGCTCAGTGCTGTCCGAACTGGGACTGGAGCTGCCTGGCGGCAACAAGCCGGAGCCGCGTGATTACGCTGAGCTGCTCGACTCCATCGCCGATCGCCCGGATCACGAGATGCTGCAAACCATGCTGCTGCGCTCGATGAAGCAGGCGGTGTACGACCCGGAAAATCGCGGTCACTTCGGCCTGGCGCTGCAGTCGTACGCTCACTTTACCTCGCCGATTCGCCGCTATCCGGATCTGTCGCTGCACCGCGGCATCAAATATCTGCTGGCGAAAGAGCAGGGGCATAAAGGCAATTCAACCGAAACCGGCGGCTGGCACTACAGCATGGAAGAGATGCTGCAGCTTGGCGTGCATTGTTCGATGACCGAACGCCGCGCCGATGAAGCGACCCGCGAAGTGGCGGACTGGCTGAAGTGCGACTTTATGCAGGATCAGGTCGGGAACGTGTTCCCGGGCGTTATCTCCAGCGTCACTGGCTTTGGCTTCTTCGTGCGTCTTGATGACCTGTTTATCGACGGTCTGGTGCACGTTTCCAGCCTGGATAACGATTACTACCGCTTCGACCAGGTCGGTCAGCGTCTGATTGGCGAATCGGGCGGCCAGACCTACCGTCTTGGCGACCGGGTCGAAGTTCGCGTGGAGGCGGTGAACATGGACGAGCGTAAAATCGACTTCGCGCTTATCTCCAGCGAGCGCGGCCCGCGTAACGTGGGCAAAACCGCCCGCGATAAAGCGAAGAAGACCGGCGGCAGCAAACCGGCGGGCAAACCGCGTCGTCAGGTAGGCAAAAAGGTGAATTTCGAACCGGATAGCGCCTTCCGCAGCGAAAAGGGCAAGGCTAAGGCGAAGAAAGAGAAAAAAGCCAAAAAGCCGTCGGCAAAAACGCTTAAAATCGCCGCGGCGACCAAAGCGAAGCGCGCAGCGAAGAAAAACGTCGCCGGGTAATTTGACCCCTCCCTCTCACCCCTTCAGGGAGAGGGGGAGGGGGAATACATCACAGAGTGAATAACGAGTACACCCATGAGTGAAATGATTTACGGCATCCACGCGGTGCAGGCACTGCTGGAACGCGCCCCTGAGCGCTTTCAGGAAGTTTTTATTCTGAAAGGCCGCGAAGACAAGCGCCTGCTGCCGCTTATCCATGCGTTAGAAGCGCAGGGCGTGGTTATCCAGGTGGCAAGCCGTCAGTATCTCGATGAGAAAAGCGAAGGCGCGGTGCATCAGGGGATTATTGCGCGCGTGAAGCCAGGCCGTCAGTATCAGGAAAACGATCTGCCCGATCTTCTCGCCCAGATTGACAATCCGTTCCTGCTGATCCTCGACGGTGTCACCGATCCTCATAACCTGGGAGCCTGCCTGCGTAGCGCCGATGCGGCCGGGGTGCATGCGGTTATCGTACCAAAAGATCGTTCCGCTCAGCTCAACGCCACGGCGAAGAAAGTGGCCTGCGGCGCCGCTGAGAACGTACCGCTGATTCGCGTGACCAATCTGGCGCGCACTATGCGTCTGCTGCAGGAAGAAAATGTCTGGATCGTCGGCACCGCCGGTGAAGCCGACCATACCCTGTATCAGAGCAAAATGACGGGGCGTCTGGCGCTGGTGATGGGCGCGGAAGGCGAAGGCATGCGCCGCCTGACTCGTGAGCACTGCGACGAACTGATCAGCATTCCGATGGCGGGCAGCGTCTCGTCGCTGAATGTCTCCGTCGCGACCGGCATCTGCCTGTTTGAGGCTGTACGCCAGCGCGGCTAACTGCGCATCCGGCGGCGTTCTGTCGCCGGACGTTTCCCCCCACCGTGCGGCTGCGCGTTTTTGTGACGTTTTCGCGGGCGGTGTTCTGTTCGGGTGACCATACTTAGTGGCAACGCCATTGAAGGAGGGACACCCATGCACTGGCACACTCATACCGTCTTCAACCAGCCAGCTCCGCTGAATAACAGCAACCTTTTCCTTTCCGACTGCGCCCTGCGCGAGGCCGTCGCGCGCGAAGGCGCCGGGTGGGATATCGATCTGCTGGCCAGCATCGGTCAGCAACTGGGCACCGCCGAGTCGCTTGAACTGGGGCGGTTGGCGAACGCCAATCCGCCGGAGCTGTTACGCTACGATCCGTCCGGGGAGAGGATCGATGACGTGCGTTTCCATCCTGCCTGGCATCTGCTGATGCAGGGGCTGTGCGCAAACCGGGTGCACAATCTTGCCTGGGAGGAGGACGCCCGCGAGGGTTCGTTCGTCGCGCGGGCGGCGCGCTTTGTGCTGCATGCCCAGGTGGAGGCGGGGACGTTGTGCCCGATAACCATGACCTTTGCCGCCACGCCGCTGTTGCTGACGCACCTTCCCGCCGCCTTTGCCGACTGGCGCGCGCCACTGCGAAGCGATCGTTACGACACCCATCTGGCGCCGGGAGGCCAGAAGCGGGGGCTGCTGATCGGCATGGGGATGACCGAAAAGCAGGGCGGCTCTGACGTACTCAGTAATACCACCCGCGCGGAGAAACAGAGCGACGGCACGTATCGGCTGGTCGGGCATAAGTGGTTTTTCTCGGTGCCGCAGAGCGACGCGCACCTGGTGCTGGCGCAGGCTAAAGGTGGTCTCTCCTGTTTCTTCCTCCCCCGTTTTCTGCCTGACGGGCAGCGCAACGCGGTGCGTCTGGAGCGGCTTAAAGACAAACTGGGCAACCGGTCCAATGCCAGCAGCGAGGCGGAGTTTTTCGATGCCACAGGCTGGCTTGTGGGAGAAGAGGGCGAAGGCGTGCGGCAGATCCTCAAAATGGGCGGATTAACCCGTTTTGACTGCGCGCTGGGCAGCCATGGCCTGATGCGTCGCGCTTTGTCCGTGGCGCTGTATCACGCGCACCAGCGGCAGGTGTTCGGCAAAAGTCTGGTCGATCAGCCGCTGATGCGCCAGGTGCTAAGCCGCATGGCGCTCCAGCTGGAAGGGCAAACCGCATTTCTGTTCCGTCTGGCCCGGGCGTGGGATAGCCGTGCCGCCGCCGAAGACGCTTTGTGGGCACGCTTGTTTACCCCTGCGGCCAAATTTGCGCTGTGCAAAGCCGGAATTCCGTTCGTGGCCGAAGCCATGGAGGTGCTGGGCGGTATCGGTTATTGCGAAGATAACGAGCTGCCGCGACTGTACCGCGAAATGCCGGTGAACAGCATCTGGGAGGGTTCCGGGAACATCATGTGTCTTGATGTGCTGCGCGTTCTGACCAGGCAGCCCGGCGCACTGGAGTTGCTTCACGCAATGTGCAGTGAAGTCAAAGGACAGGACCGACATTTCGACAGAGCGTGGCGCCAGCTTCAGCAGCGTCTGCGTAAGCCGCTGGAGGCCGAAGGGCGAGAGATTGCCCGGCAGATTTACCTGCTTGGCTGCGGCGCGCAAATGCTCACACAAGCGTCGCCGCCGGTGGCGCAGGCATGGTGCCGGATGATGCTGGATACACGCGGCGGCTCGCTGATAAGTCCGCAGGTGCAGGAGGATGTGCTGATTCGCGCCACGGGCGGCGCCGGGTAATCATGCGACGGGCAGCGCCAGGATAGGCTGCCCGTTCGGTCAGGCGTAAAGAATAGCCTGTACGCGCCAGTTGTCAGGGCGCTGGTCTTCGTACATCTGAATAATGCGATACCAGGAAGCACCCTGCTCATCGGCTTTCTGGGCGATCGCCTGCTCAACATCCTGTTGGCTACCGGCAATATTGTTCACGGAAATTTGACCAATTTCATTAAGTCCGGTGACGCAATCAGCACTGGCGAATTCCGCAGACTGCGCCGAGGTGTTGGCCATCAGAGGGGATAAGGCAAAGGTATTTTTCATCGTCGTCAGCTCCATTTCACGTTACCCAGGGCAAATCCATTGCAGACGTTCATCCTTTCAAAGCAGCAGAACGTCATTGTGCACCAGGAAACGTGAATGACTGAAAAGCAATGTAAAGCTGTTGAATAAATGATCGTTTTAAGGCTTACGATACATTATCGCTTGTGAATACCATTGCCCGGGAACGACGCTGTCATCAATCATGATGATGACGTAGTAGTCGGCTTTTGCGGCGACGACTTTTTCTTTAATGGCGCTTTCGGCATCCATTGGTGAGCCATATACCATCGCGCTGACGGTACCGATACGTTGCAGCCCTTCCGTCTGGTTGCGACGGATTTCCTGCGGGTGATTCGTCACCGGCGGCGGTGCCTCGGGTGTACCTTCAAGCACGCTGCACCCGCTCAGTAATACCACCAGTAATAAAGACGCTAACCGTCGCATAGCCATATCCCGTTTCCTGATACTTATTAGTGTAGTGACTAATTAATTTGCCTTTAGGGGGAATGTTCCCAATCTGTTAGCTCTGACGCGATTTTCGAATGAAAATCTCCAGAAAGCGTAATCCACCTCTCAACATTAGCAGGCGCCTGCGCACAGATAAACTTGCATGCCCCATTGCCGCATGGCATATCAGCATAAAAGAAGGAGAGCGTAAATGATTGAACTTGAAGTGCGAAACCTTGCTGGCGGTGAAGTTCTCCATGCCTGCCCGCGCAGTGCGGCCGATGCGCCGCTGCCGTGCGTGGTGTTTTATCATGGTTTTACGTCGTCGAAATGGGTGTACAGCTATTTCGCCGTTGCCCTGGCCCACGCCGGGTTTCGCGTCATTATGCCCGATGCCGACAGCCACGGGGCGCGCTATGACGGCGATGAAAAACAGCGCCTACAGCGCTTCTGGCCGATCCTGCTTAATAGCGTTGAGGAATTTTCCGCGCTGCGGGAGGCGATACGCCAGCAAGGCTGGCTGGCGGAAGAGCGTCTGGCGGTGGCGGGCGCGTCAATGGGCGCCATGGCGGCGCTTGGGATCGCGGCGCACTACCCGGAGGTGGCCTGCGCCGCCAGCCTGATGGGGTCGGGCTACTTCACCACGCTGTCGCACACCCTGTTTCCGTCCCCAGGGTTCCCGACCGCGCGCCTTGCTGGCTGGGACATTGCGCCGCGCCTTCCCGCCCTCGCCAGCCGTCCGCTGATGCTCTGGCACGGTGAAGATGACGATATCGTTCCGGCGGGAGAGTCGTTCCGTTTACAACAGGCGCTACGGCAGGCGGGGCTGGATAACAACCTGACGTGCCACTGGCAGGCGGGCGTACGTCACCGCATTACGCCGGAAGCGCTGGACTGCACCGTGGCGTTTTTTAACGCGCACCTTTAAACCAGCAGAATCTCAACGCCCTGAGCCTGAAGCTGCTTTAGGATCTCCGGATTCGCTTCTTTACCGGTGATTACCATATCTATCTCATCGGCGCGGCTGAACAGCATACCGGCGCGCTCGCCGACTTTGCTGCTGTCGACCAGTGCGACCAGCTTGCCGACGCCGTTAAGCATTTTCTGCTCGGCCATCGCGGTGAGCATGTCGGTTTTATACAGTCCATCGGCGGTCAGTCCTTTGCCGCTGGTGAACATCCAGTGCCCGGCATACAGGGTATTGTCGCTGCCCTGCGGGCTCAGCGTGATCGCCTGGCTTTTGTTGTACTGCCCGCCCATGATGATCACGCTGTCGTGCTCCTGTTCAATCAGGTAGTTCGCCAGCGGCAGGTAGTTCGTGATGATTTGTACCGGTTTACCGCACATTTCACGGCCCAGCAGGAAGGCGGTAGAGCCGCAGTTAATCACCACGCTTTCACTGGGGCTGACCAGCTGTGAGGCAGCTCTGGCGATACGGACTTTCTCATCATGGTTCAGCGCCTGATGAATGTTCATCGGCGTCCAGCGCGGGCGCTGTTGGCTGACGGCTTCTGCGCCGTTACGCACTTTCTTCAGCTTGCCGATAGTGTCGAGTTTGTTGATATCCCGCCGCGCGGTGGCCGGTGAAATCCCCAGCCTGTCGATGACCTGTTCCACCGTGACAAAGCCAGACTGGGTCAACTGTTCGAGGATAATTTGGTGTCTTTGTGCTTCCGTCATGAGCTATTCCGGTGATTCGTGATTTTTGTTGATGATATTTGAAATAGCCTGAAATTACTAAGCTAAAGTCGTCTTTCTCCCCCGACACGCCGCGTTCAAGAGGCGCGCCGGGAGGGAGACGATCAGAGGAAAGATTTGAACGGCAGATCAGGCTCAATGGTAAAGCAATCGTCAAACCCACGTGGATAGTGGTACTCAAAATTGTCTTTATCCAATGGCCAGGTGAATTTGCCGCCAACCTGCCAGATAAACGGTTTGAAGCCATACTTCAGGCGGTCTTTTTTCATCTCCCACAGGACGCGAATTTCCTGCGGGTCGGCCTGGAAGTTTGACCAGATGTCGTGATGGAACGGAATCACCACTTTCGCATTCAGCGACTCCGCCATCCGCAGGATGTCGGCGCTGGTCATTTTGTCGGTGATGCCGCGCGGATTTTCGCCGTAGGAGCCTAGCGCCACGTCGATATGGTGCTCGTTGCCATGCTTTGCGTAGTAGTTGGAGTAGTGGGAATCGCCGCTGTGATACAGCGTACCGCCCGGGGTTTTGAACAGGTAGTTGACGGCGCGTTCGTCCATACCGTCCGGCAGCACGCCCGCGGCTTTCTGGTCAGCCGGGAGGGTGATAAGCGCGGTGCGGTCGAAGGCGTCCAGCGCGTGGATTTCGATATCCTTCACTTTGACGACATCGCCCGGTTTCACCACGATGCAGCGCGCTTTCGGCACGCCCCAGCCAATCCACAGGTCAACGCAGGTCTGCGGCCCGATAAACGGCACATCGTCAGCGCAGTTCTGCATCACCGCCGCCGCGACGTTAACGTCGATGTGATCGTTATGATCGTGGGTGGAGAGCACCGCGTCTATCTGACGAATGGCGAACGGATCGAGCACAAACGGCGTGGTGCGCAGATTCGGCTGCAGTTTTTCAACCCCCGCCATGCGCTGCATCTGGTGGCCTTTTTTCATCAACGGGTTGCCGTGACTCTGCTTGCCGGTGCCGCACCAGAAATCCACGCACAGGTTGGCATTCCCTTCTGATTTCAGCCAAATCCCCGTACAGCCCAGCCACCACATGGCGAATGTGCCTGGCGCAACGCACTCCTGCGCGATTTCTTCATTCAGCCAACTGCCCCATTCCGGGAATGTGCTGAGGATCCATGACTCACGGGTGATGCTGTTCACTTTACTCATTGCGGCGACCTCTTTTGTCATAAATAATCATTTTGTGATTCGTTATGATTAATCCTGACACCGTTACACGGTTAATGCAACCACTCGTTTTGCGCTCTTGTGCGGATAAGTCATGCAGCTTGTATGTTCTTGTAACGAGGTGAGTATTTATTTAATTCATTAATTTTCAATATGTTGTGTGTGTTTGTGTCAATAATTTGCAAAGATCGTTAATTCCATATGAAGACAAGGGGGATAATTTGCGGGCGGGCTCACATTTAATCAAATTCAATCTTGTTGTGATTGTTTGTGATTATTAGAGTGGGCGACACAACATGTGCTGAGCATTCAGGTTCAGCGTCGCCAACTGACGGAGCGCATTATGGAGATCCTCTACAACATCTTTACCGTGTTCTTTAACCAGGTCATGACCAATGCCCCGCTGTTGTTGGGGATCGTGACGTGCCTGGGCTATATCCTGTTACGAAAAAACGTCAGCGTAATCATCAAAGGGACGATTAAAACCATTATCGGTTTTATGCTCCTGCAGGCGGGTTCCGGCATTCTCACCAGCACTTTTAAACCGGTGGTTGCGAAAATGTCGGAAGTGTACGGCATCAACGGCGCTATCTCGGATACCTACGCGTCGATGATGGCGACGATCGAACGCATGGGCGAGGCCTACAGCTGGGTGGGATATGCGGTGCTGCTGGCGCTGGCGCTGAACATTATTTATGTGCTGCTGCGGCGAATCACCGGCATTCGCACCATCATGCTGACCGGCCACATCATGTTCCAGCAGGCCGGGCTTATCGCCGTGTTCTTTTACATCTTCGGCTACCCGATGTGGACGACCATTCTGTGCACCGCGGTGCTGGTGTCGCTGTACTGGGGCATCACCTCCAACATGATGTACAAACCGACTCAGGATGTGACGGACGGCTGCGGTTTCTCCATCGGACACCAACAGCAGTTCGCCTCCTGGATCGCGTATAAAGTCGCGCCTTATCTGGGGAAAAAAGAGGAGAGCGTTGAAGACCTTAAGCTGCCGGGCTGGCTCAATATCTTCCATGACAATATCGTCTCGACGGCGATCGTGATGACCATTTTCTTCGGCGCCATTCTGCTCTCCTTCGGTATTGATACCGTGCAGGCGATGGCCGGTAAAACCCACTGGACTATCTACATTCTGCAAACCGGCTTCCAGTTCGCGGTGGCGATTTTCATCATCACTCAGGGCGTGCGCATGTTCGTCGCCGAGCTGTCAGAAGCCTTCAACGGCATTTCCCAGCGCCTGATCCCCGGCGCCGTGCTGGCTATCGACTGTGCGGCTATCTATAGCTTCGCGCCGAACGCAGTGGTCTGGGGTTTCATGTGGGGCACCATCGGCCAACTTATTGCAGTGGGCATTCTGGTGGGCGTCGGTTCCTCCATCCTTATCATTCCGGGCTTTATCCCGATGTTCTTCTCTAACGCCACCATCGGCGTCTTCGCCAACCACTTCGGCGGCTGGCGCGCGGCGCTCAAAATTTGCCTGGTGATGGGCATGATTGAGATTTTCGGCTGTGTATGGGCGGTCAAGCTGACCGGCATGAGCGCCTGGATGGGGATGGCGGACTGGTCAATTCTGGCGCCGCCGATGATGCAGGGCTTCGCCTCCATCGGTCTGGCCTTTATGACCGTCATTATTTTGATTTCACTGGCTTACATGTTCTTCGCCAGCCGTACGCTGCGGGCTGAAGAAGATGCTGAAAAACAACTGGCAGAAACCTCTGCTCAATAAGGAGTTCCGATTATGACCGTACGTATCCTGGCTGTGTGTGGCAATGGGCAAGGTAGCTCCATGATCATGAAGATGAAAGTGGACCAGTTTTTAACCCAGTCAAACATTGACCACACGGTGAACAGTTGCGCGGTGGGGGAATACAAAAGTGAGTTGAACGGCGCGGACATCATCATCGCCTCTACCCATATCGCCGGCGAAATTAGCGTTTCAGGCAACAAATATGTGGTCGGCGTGCGCAACATGCTGTCGCCCGCTGATTTTGGCCCAAAACTGCTGGAAGTGATCAAAGAGCACTTCCCACAAGATGTGAAGTAAGGACGCCCTATGAAACTTCGTGATTCGCTGGCAGACAATCACTCCATCCTTTTGCAGGCCGAAGCCAGCTCCTGGCAGGACGCGGTGAAGCTGAGTGTGGATCTGCTGGTCAAGGCTGACGTTGTCGAGCCACGTTACTACCAGGCCATTCTCGATGGCGTTGCGCAGCACGGCCCCTATTTCGTGATTGCGCCGGGCCTTGCGATGCCGCATGGCCGCCCGGAAGAGGGCGTGAAGAAAACGGGTTTTGCGCTGGTGACGTTGAAAACGCCGCTGGTGTTTAACCACGAAGATAACGACCCGGTCGATATCCTGATCACTATGGCGGCTGTCGATGCCAACACCCACCAGGAGGTGGGGATCATGCAGATAGTCAACCTGTTTGACGATGAAGCCAACTTTGATCGTTTACGCGCCTGCCGCACCGAGCAGGAAGTGCTGGATTTAATTGATAACGCCACTGCGGCGGCACTCTGAGAAGGAATTAAACATGTCATTACCCATGTTGCAGGTCGCACTGGATAACCAGACGCTGTCCCACGCTTATGAAACCACCCGACTGATTGCCGAAGAAGTCGACATCATCGAAGTCGGCACCATTCTGTGCGTGGGCGAAGGCGTACGCGCGGTGCGCGATCTGAAAGCGCTGTACCCGCATAAAATCGTGCTGGCGGACGCCAAAATCGCCGATGCGGGCAAGATACTCTCCCGTATGTGTTTTGAAGCGAACGCCGACTGGGTCACGGTCATCTGCTGTGCGGATATCAACACCGCCAAAGGCGCGCTGGATGTGGCGAAAGAGTTTAACGGCGATGTGCAGATCGAGCTGACCGGCTTCTGGACCTGGGAGCAGGCGCAGGAATGGCGCGATGCCGGAATCCAGCAGGTAGTGTACCACCGCAGCCGCGACGCGCAGGCCGCAGGCGTGGCCTGGGGTGATGCGGATATCAGCGCGATCACGCGTCTGGCGGATATGGGCTTTAAAGTCACCGTCACCGGCGGGCTGGCGCTGGAGGATCTGCCGCTGTTCAAGGGCATTCCGATTCACGTGTTTATCGCCGGTCGCAGCATTCGCGATGCGGCCTCTCCGGTTGAAGCGGCGCGTCAGTTTAAGCGTTCCATCGCCCAACTGTGGGGCTAAGGAGCGGTTATGCTGTCAAAACAGTTCCCGCTCGGCATCTACGAAAAAGCGCTCCCCGCCGGGGAGTGCTGGCTGGAGCGGCTGCGGCTGGCGCAATCGCTGGGCTTTGACTTCGTTGAGATGTCCATTGATGAAACCGACGAGCGCCTCTCGCGCCTTGACTGGAGCCGGGAGCAGCGTCTGGCGTTAGTGAGCGCTATCGCCGGGACCGGCGTACGTGTGCCATCTATGTGCCTGAGCGCGCATCGTCGTTTCCCGCTCGGCAGCGAAGATGACGCCGTTCGCGCGCAGGGGCTGGAGATCATGCGTAAAGCGATTCAGTTTGCCCAGGATATTGGTATTCGCGTTATTCAGCTGGCGGGTTACGACGTCTACTATCAGGAAGCCAACGACCAGACGCGCCGCCGCTTTCGCGACGGGCTGAAAGCGAGCGTCGAGATGGCGAGCCGGGCGCAGGTAACGCTGGCGATGGAGATCATGGACTATCCGTTAATGAACTCGATCAGCAAGGCCCTGGGTTACGCGCACTACCTGAATAACCCCTGGTTCCAGCTCTACCCGGATATCGGCAACCTGTCGGCCTGGGACAACGACGTGCAGATGGAGCTGCAGGCGGGTATCGGGCATATCGTGGCGGTGCATGTGAAAGACACCCGTCCTGGCGTTTTCAAAAACGTCCCGTTCGGCACCGGGGTGGTGGATTTCGAGCAGTGTTTCCGCACGCTTAAACAGAGCGGTTATTGCGGACCTTATCTGATTGAAATGTGGAGCGAAACGGCGGATAACCCGGCGCAGGAAGTCGCCAGCGCGCGCGACTGGGTGCTTGCCCGGATGGCCGCTGCGGGCTTAGTGGAGGCGGCATAATGCGTGAGCTTAAACAGCAGGTGTTTGACGCCAATATGGCTTTGCCGCGCCACGGGCTGGTGACCTTCACCTGGGGCAACGTCAGCGCTATTGACCGTCCGCGCGGGTGGGTGGTCATCAAACCCAGCGGCGTGGCCTATGAAACCCTGCAGGCGGAAGACATGGTAGTGGTGGATATGGAGGGGCGGGTGGTGGACGGGAAGTGGCGTCCCTCCTCGGATACCGCCACGCACCTGGCGCTTTACCGGCGGTATCCGACGCTTGGCGGCGTCGTGCATACCCACTCCACGCACGCGACCGCGTGGGCGCAGGCCGGTCTGGCTATCCCGGCGCTCGGCACGACGCATGCGGACTACTTCTTTGGCGATATTCCCTGTACGCGGGCATTGAGCGAAGAAGAAGTGCAGGGCGAGTACGAGCTCAACACCGGTAAGGTCATCATCGAAACGCTGGGCGAACGCGAACCGCTGCATACGCCCGGGATCGTGGTGTATCAGCACGGGCCGTTTGCCTGGGGGAAAGATGCCCATGATGCGGTACACAATGCCGTCGTCATGGAGGAGGTGGCGCGTATGGCGTGGATCGCTCGCGGAATTAATCCGCAGCTTCATGCTATCGACAGTTATCTGATGCATAAGCACTTTATGCGCAAGCACGGGCCTGACGCCTACTACGGGCAGAAATGATAAGCGCTCCGGAACCGACATTCATCGTGGGGATGTGCTGGTCAGGTTCCGGAGCCTTACTCTTGCCTGCGGGCGAAAAAAAGCCCCCGTTCAGGGGGCAAAATACAATGATGGTAATGTTTTTAATGGGTGTTCCTGGTGCTAGCGGTAAACGTCAGCGCTGGCGTGGATAACGCCATTACTGCCGGGTTCGTGTATCAATATCGGGTGAAAGAATTTGGCGCCTCTGGCGTCGCTCTCTTCACTCAGGGCCTGAACGGCTTCGCTTTCGGTGGCGATGTTATGATTGATGTAAATAACGCCTAAGCTTCGCACATCGTCCATGTTTTGGGCCTGACGACCGTCTATTTTGATGGCTGCCATCGCGTTTGTGCTGAGCAAAACCGCAGCCATGACGGCAATTGCGATGTTTTTCATGATGATTACTCCACTACAGCCTGCTACGTTGAGGGGGCTCCTTCTGAAGTCAGATAAGGTCTGATTTAAGTGTAATCGCTCCAGTCCGATCGATTCGCGACCATTTCTGATGCAGTTGTTCAAAAAAATCGCGTTTCCTTCATGACTTAATTTTAAGTCGCCGATTTTGTGCGGTTTTGCGCTTTGTGCGAATTTTTTGCGCAATGGCCTTGAGTTTCCTGTGGGGCGCAAGTAGAATGACGCGTCAATTTTTCAGCCGCCTTTTAACCACGTTCCTTGCCTCCCCGGGCCGCGGCTGACCCAGACAGGAGGCTGAATAATCCGTAAGGAGCAATTCGATGCGTCATTACGAAATCGTTTTTATGGTCCATCCTGACCAGAGCGAACAGGTTCCGGGTATGATCGAGCGCTACACTGGTGCAATCACTGCAGCAGAAGGCAAGATCCACCGTCTGGAAGACTGGGGCCGCCGTCAGCTGGCTTACCCGATCAACAAACTGCACAAAGCGCACTACGTTCTGCTGAACGTTGAAGCGCCGCAGGAAGTTATCGATGAGCTGGAAACTAACTTCCGCTTCAACGATGCCGTTATCCGTAGCATGGTAATGCGTACTAAGCACGCTGTTACCGAAGCATCTCCGATGGTTAAAGCGAAAGACGAGCGCCGTGAGCGTCGCGATGATTTCGCAAACGAAACCGCAGATGATGCTGATGCTGGGGATTCTGAAGAGTAATCACTGATGGCCAACCGTCTGGTGTTATCCGGCACCGTGTGCAGGATGCCCCTTCGAAAGGTCAGCCCATCAGGAATTCCTCACTGCCAGTTCGTGCTTGAGCACCGTTCGATGCAGGAGGAAGCCGGTTTTCACCGGCAGGCGTGGTGCCAAATGCCCGTCATAATCAGCGGACATGAGAACCAGGCCATTACTCACAGTATAACGGTCGGCTCGCAGGTTACCGTTCATGGCTTTATCAGCTGCCACAAGGCGCGAAATGGCCTGAGCAAAATGGTACTGCATGCCGAGCAGATTGAATTGATAGATTCTGGAGACTAGCCAAATGGCACGTTATTTCCGTCGTCGCAAGTTCTGCCGTTTCACCGCGGAAGGCGTTGTTGAGATTGATTACAAAGACATCGCAACGTTGAAAAACTACATTACCGAAAGCGGTAAAATTGTCCCGAGCCGTATCACCGGTACTCGTGCAAAATACCAGCGTCAGCTGGCTCGCTGCATCAAGCGCGCTCGCTACCTGTCCCTGCTGCCGTATACCGATCGTCATCAGTAATCGGCCGCTGTCTATTAACGACTTAAAGAGGATAAGGTAATGCAAGTTATTCTGCTTGATAAAGTAGCAAACCTGGGTAGCCTGGGTGATCAGGTTAACGTTAAAGCGGGCTACGCTCGTAACTTCCTGGTTCCGCAGGGTAAAGCTGTTCCGGCTACCAAGAAAAACGTTGAGTTTTTCGAAGCACGTCGCGCTGAACTGGAAGCCAAACTGGCTGACGTTCTGGCCGCTGCTAACGCTCGCGCTGAGTCAATCAACGCACTGGGCACCGTTACCATCGCGTCCAAATCTGGCGACGAAGGTAAACTGTTCGGTTCCATCGGTACTCGCGACATCGCTGATGCAGTTACTGCTGCTGGCGTTGCTGTTGCCAAGAGCGAAGTTCGCCTGCCGAACGGCGTTCTGCGTACCACCGGTGAGCACGAAGTGGACTTCCAGGTTCACAGCGAAGTATTCGCGAAACTGGTTGTAAACGTTGTTGCTGAGTAAGTAATTACTCGTCATCACGTCGAAGCGCCGGCCTTGTGCCGGCGTTTTGCTTTTTAGCGCCATTCTTCCCCGGCTTTTCTGCTTGTATGATAGCTATTCGTCGCCCATTTCCGGATAATGAAATAAAACGTGATTTTATTTTCTGGTGAACACAATGGAGATGGTGACTTCAGCACCGCTTTTTACGCGCAGGAAGGTCGTCTACGCGGGGGCGACACTGTGCTGCCTGCTGTGGGGCAGTTCGTATCCGGCCATTAAAAATGGCTATGAACTTTTCCATATCGCAACCGACGATATTGCGTCGAAAATCATTTTTGCCGGCTACCGCTTTTTGTTTGCCGGGCTTCTGCTGCTGCTTTTTGCGCTCGCGCAGCGTAAACCGATTGCGCGGTTAAGCCGTCATCAGTTCGGTCAACTGGCGCTGCTTGGCGCTACGCAGACCTCAATTCAGTACGCCATTTTCTATATCGGCCTTGCCTTTACCACCGGGGTTAAGGGATCGATCATGAACGCCACCGGGACCTTCTTCAGCGTGCTGCTGGCGCACTTTATCTACCAGAATGACAAGCTGAGCTACAACAAAACGCTGGGCTGCATTCTCGGCTTTGCCGGCGTCATGCTGGTGAACTTCAACCATTCGTTGATGGATTTCTCCTTTGTCTGGTTGGGCGACGGGTTCGTGGTGCTGGCGGCGTTTATTCTCTCTGCCGCCACCCTGTACGGTAAGCGTATCTCCCAGACCGTCGACCCCACGGTGATGACTGGCTGGCAGCTGGGCATTGGCGGCGCGGTGCTGGTGGCGGGCGGCTATCTTGGCGGCGGCACTCTCGCGTTTGATAGCGTGACGGCGATGGCGGTGCTGGGATACCTGACTCTGCTGTCATCGGTGGCGTTCGCCCTCTGGAGCACGCTGCTCAAATACAATCGCGTCAGCATGATTGCGCCGTTTAACTTTGTGATCCCGGTGGCCGGGACCGTGCTCTCCAGCATCTTCCTGGGGGAGAACATTCTCGAATGGAAGTATGCCATCGCGCTGGTGCTGGTGTGTTCAGGGATCTGGTGGGTGAATAAGTCGGGGCGAAAGGCCCGTTGAGGCGAGCGGCCCCGGCAGCACTGCGCGGCCGGGGTGCGGGTTATCGCGCGCGGATAAAACTGCCGTCGGTCTGGCGGGTGAACAGCACCTGCTGACCGTTGCCGGTATCAATCGTCAGGCCGGTGACTACGCCATTAGCGTTCTGGCGAATCTGCACTCTCTGGCCTGCCTGCAGGTTGCTGAGCGGCTTGCCCGCGCCTTCCACCTGCGACATGGAATAGACGTCGGTCGGCGGCAGGTTATGGTCGCGGAACAGCTGCGCCATCGTTTTACCCGGCTCAACGCGATAGGAGCGCCACTGCTGCTCTGCGCCAGGCGCCGATGACTGGCGCTGCGGCTGCTGAGTCACTGGCTGGCTTTGCTCCTGATCGGCGGGCTGCTCATCCTGCAGCGGCTCGGGCGCGACGGGCGCGACCTGATCGGGATCGTTAACCGGCGGGGTGGAGGCGTGAGGCGGCAGCGGAACGGCCTGCGGCGTTGAAGATTGCAGCTGAGACTGCGATTGCAGATCGAGCTGCGCGTTACGGCTGACCGGCGGGGCGGAGCTGTTATCCGCAGCGGGGAGCAGGAAGCCGATAATCACCAGTACGGCGCCGGCAATGATGCCGCGGCGGTGCATGGGCGGTAGCGGGTCCATGATGCGAAAATGATCCGGGGCGTGCCAGATCTTCGCCAGGGTAGGTTTCAGTTCAAAGCGCCCGGGCATGGCTTTCCTCCTGCTCCGCATAATTTTTTTGTCCTGTACCATCCGCTTCTAGTATAGATGGCTAACGTTCTGATGTACGTAGCAAAGCCCACTTTCGTGACATCAAAATCAGAAAATGCCGACATCCCTATTGTTTCTGTTTCCCTGCGATTTGTCATCCTCCCTGCGACAAAGTTTTACCCGACGCGATCGGGCTGCTATGCTGCCCGCTGATTTACATCCGATGAAAGGAAAGAGCATGGCAACCCCGACGTTTGACACCATTGAAGCTCAGGCCAGTTACGGTATCGGCCTCCAGGTAGGACAACAACTCAGCGAATCCGGTCTGGAAGGCCTGCTGCCAGAAGCACTGGTTGCCGGTATTGCCGACGCGCTGGAAGGCAAAAAGCCGCAGGTGCCGGTAGATGTCGTACACCGCGCGCTGCGCGAGATCCACGAACGTGCCGATGCGGTACGTCGTGAGCGTTTTGAGGCAATGGCCTCGGAAGGCGTGAAGTATCTGGAAGAAAACCGTGAGAAAGAGGGTGTCAACAGCACGGAGTCCGGCCTGCAGTTCCGCGTCATCACTCAGGGCGACGGTGCTATCCCGGCGCGTACCGACCATGTCCGCGTACACTACACCGGCAAGCTGATTGACGGCACCGTGTTCGACAGTTCCGTCGCGCGCGGCGAACCGGCTGAGTTCCCGGTTAACGGCGTGATCGCTGGCTGGATTGAAGCGCTGACTCTGATGCCGGTGGGTTCCAAATGGGAACTGACCATTCCGCATAACCTCGCGTATGGCGAGCGTGGCGCCGGTGCCTCCATCCCGCCGTTCAGCACCCTGGTTTTCGACGTTGAGCTGCTCGAAATCCTGTAATTTGGCTGAATCCTCTCCCGGAGACGGGAGAGGATGAAAAAATCAGCGTAAAACCCTTAGTTTTGAAAACAATTACTATTTTATCTTGCAAAAGCGCACGGCCAGTGTATTTTTGTGAGCTAATTCGCGCTATCAGAGTGATATAACACTCATTTTAAACAATAAATTAACATTATATTCATTTCATAGTATTCATCCCGCCGATTCTTACCTAATATCGATGCATCCTTATACAAGGATCATGACCAAAAGGCCGCAGAGCCCGCACAACACAACGCAACAGGAACAACAGGAAGAAATCACATGGTAGATCAGGTCAAAGTCGCTGCCGCAGAAGAGGCAACGACCGAACACTCGCTACGGCGAAACCTCACCAACCGTCATATTCAGCTTATTGCCATTGGGGGCGCGATTGGTACCGGGCTGTTTATGGGGTCGGGGAAAACCATCAGCCTTGCCGGGCCGTCGATCATTTTCGTCTATATGATCATCGGCTTCATGCTCTTTTTCGTGATGCGTGCAATGGGCGAATTGCTGCTCTCGAACCTCGAATATAAGTCGTTTAGCGACTTCGCCTCCGACCTGTTAGGCCCGTGGGCGGGGTATTTCACCGGCTGGACCTACTGGTTTTGCTGGGTGGTTACCGGCATGGCCGATGTGGTCGCCATTACCGCCTATGCGCAGTTCTGGTTCCCCGGTCTTTCCGATTGGGTCGCGTCGCTGGCGGTGGTCGTTCTGCTGCTGAGCCTGAACCTCGCCACCGTCAAAATGTTCGGTGAGATGGAGTTCTGGTTTGCGATGATCAAAATCGTCGCCATCGTTGGTCTTATCGTCGTCGGCCTGGTGATGGTGATGATGCACTTTAAATCGCCAACCGGTGTTGAAGCTTCTTTCACCCATCTGTGGAATGACGGCGGCTGGTTCCCGAAAGGCCTCAGCGGTTTCTTTGCCGGGTTCCAGATAGCGGTCTTCGCCTTTGTGGGCATTGAGCTGGTCGGCACCACCGCGGCGGAAACCAAAGATCCGGAGAAGTCGCTGCCGCGCGCGATTAACTCGATCCCGATTCGTATCATTATGTTCTACGTTTTCGCGCTGATTGTGATTATGTCTGTGACGCCGTGGAACTCGGTCGTTCCGACCAAGAGCCCGTTCGTTGAGCTGTTCGTGCTGGTCGGCCTGCCAGCGGCCGCCAGCCTGATTAACTTTGTGGTGCTGACGTCGGCGGCCTCTTCGGCCAACAGCGGCGTGTTCTCCACTAGCCGTATGCTGTTCGGTCTGGCGCAGGAAGGTGTGGCGCCGAGGGCGTTTGCGAAGCTGTCTAAGCGCGCGGTACCGGCGAAAGGGCTGACTTTCTCCTGTATCTGTCTGTTGGGCGGTGTGGTGATGCTCTACGTGAACCCGAGCGTGATCGGCGCATTCACCATGATCACCACCGTATCGGCGATTTTGTTCATGTTCGTCTGGACAATTATTCTGTGCTCCTACCTGGCGTACCGCAAAAACCGTCCGCACCTGCATGAAAAATCCGCCTACAAGATGCCGTGGGGCAAGCTGATGTGCTGGGTCTGCATGGCGTTCTTTGTGTTCGTGTTGGTCCTGCTGACGCTGGAAGAAGATACCCGTCAGGCGCTGATCGTCACGCCGCTGTGGTTCATCGCGTTGGGTCTGGGTTGGCTGTTTATCGGCAAGAAACGCATGGCCGGTATGCGCGAATAAAAAAAGGCCGCATAGTGCGGCCCAAACACGGACTTCCAGTAGGGCGCTCTCGGGCGCCTTATTTATTCGCCTGCGAGGGCACGCGGGAACAAAACGTTGTTCTCCAGGCTGATGTGTTCCATCAGGTCGTCAATCAGCTCGTTAATTCCGTTATACATCGCTTTCCAGGTGGTACAGGCTTCCGGCGGCGGCGTCACGCCGTGGGTGATGTGCTTAATGACCTCCAGCAGTTCGCCCGCTTCGTCATGCTCGCTTTCCATCACGCTGATGGGACCCATTGCCTGACTGCCCATGCCCTGTTTGATCATCGGGAAGAGGATCTGCTCTTCTTTCATCATGTGGCTGGAGAGCTCCTGATTCAGCATCGTCAGATATTTAGTCAGGCCCTTCGGCACGTTCGGTTTATCCGCGTGAACGCGCTCGACTTTCGTCGCCTGCAGGATGAGCTCCGGTAACTGCTCGCGGTGGCGGTCGTGGTAGCGCGCCACGATGTGGTCGATAATGTCTGCAAGCGGCGTCGTGCGCCACTCTTTCTCTACCGGCTGCTCAGCAAGTTGTGCCAGTTCGGCTTCAATCACCGCGACGTCCAGCTCTTTACGCGCCGCCGCACGCTCCAGCGTCTGCTTACCGCCGCAGCAGTAGTCCATATCGTACTTACGAAACAGCGCAGAGGCGCGGGGGATCGAGAGCGCCAGTTCGCCCAGGGGTTGGTCACGGTAGGCCATCGCAGTTACCTCGTCATTAAAAATATAATATGCATTTTAAATGCATCTTTAAGGTAAAGGAATACCCCTTTGGGATATCAGGCGTTTTATTTCACCGTATCGCGCTCCAGCCCCTGCAGGCGGGGCGGTTGCGGTTTGGCGCGAACCGCCATCACGACGCCCGCGACCAGCAGCGCAATCCCGCTGAGGGTCAGCAGCGGCGGCAGGTTCTGGCGCAGCAGGAAGGTGTAAAGCAGCCCTGCCAGGGTTTCAAAAACGATAAGCGGGCCAACGATCACCGTCGGCAGGCGCTGGCTGGCAATGTTCCAGCACAGCGTGCCGACCCATGAACAACACACGGCGATGGTGAGCATTAGCGCGATAAATACCTCGGGGCGAGGGCCGAAGGGCAAAGGAAAGGCGTCGTGACGGGTGTCGAGCCACACGCAGGCGGCGATATAGCCAAGCAGAGAAACGGGAAGCGTCACCAGCGCCTGCGCCGTTGCCCACATCATGGGGTGTTTATCCGGTTTTTCCCGCAGCCAGCGGGCGTTGTGCAGCGCATACCAGGCCCAGCAGATCACCGAAACCAGCGCCAGCCCGATGCCGCTGCCGTAGCGCCACCCGCTGAACCCTGGCTGCGTGTGACGCAGTTCGGCGATATTGACGCACAGCAGACCCATCGCGATACATGCCAGCGCGGGCGCCATTCGCGACCACGGCAGCTTGCCGTCGCGCTGGCTGTAGAGCAGGTTGGCGAAAACGGGGATCACCACCGGTAATGTGCCGATGATCATCGTCGATACCGGCGCTCCCGCCCGCTGAATCGCGCTGGCGAGACACACGTAGTAGATAAGATTGCCGAACAGGGTCAACGACAGCGCGGTGCGCCAGTCGCGTGCGCGCAGCTGTTTGAGGCGCGCGCGGCCAAGCCATGCCAGCGGAAGCGCAATCAGGCCCAGCGCCAGATAGCGCCCCATCGACTGCAACACGGCCGGGTATTCCGGCACGATAAGCGGCCCGACAAAAATTAATCCCCACATCAACCCCGCCAGCAGGGCATACAGCACGCCACTCATCATGTTCTGCACCTTTTTAATAAACAGACGCAGTGTAGAAAGTGGGCCGGGGCGACGTATTGTATGAGATTGCGCATTAGCGCCGGACAACCTGCTTTTGATAGCGTACCGGGGTGATGCCGTAGCGGCGGGTGAAAGCACGGGTCAGGTGGGATTGATCGACAAGACCAGTGGCCGCCGCGACGTCGGCGGCAGGCATACCGTGAGTGAGGAACGCTTTGGCGCGCCACAGGCGAATCGCCATCAGCATCTGGTGCGGCGTGACGTGGTACTGCGCCTTAAACTGGCGCTGAAAATGCCAGGGACTGAGGGATGCCACGTTTGCCAGCTCGTCGAGGGTTAGCGCATGCATATAGTTGTCATGCAGATAGTCCCGCACGCGTTCAAAGCGGTGCGCGGCCTCCGGGCGTTTCGGGGTATGATGGGCGAACGGACGAAAGGTATCGATAAGATCCAGCAACAGCCCTTTCTGCGCCAGCGGGTCGTCGGTGTTCCATAGCCCATAGACAAGCTGGCAAAGCTGCCCGCTGCGCGCCACGTCCAGGCGTACAACATCGCTGAACCACCAGTGGCGAGTGCCGGTTACCTCTTCGAGCAGGTCCGGGTCAAGATAAACCATGCGGTAGCGCCAGCCGTCGGCGGTCTCCGCCTCGCCGGTATGCAGTTCATCGGGGTTCATGGTGATGACCGAGCAGGCCGGGGCGACATGCTGCGCGCCGCGGTAGCGAAAGCGCTCGGCGCCAAGCTCAATCGCGCCGATGCCAAACGCCTCGTGGGTGTGCGGTTCGAAGGCGTAACGGGAAATATGGGCGTGATAAAGCTCCACGCCCGGCAACTGCTCCAGATGGCGGAAGCTTGCACAATCTCTTTCGTCAGTAAACTGCTCTGGAACGCCCTGCACCGGCCACCTCCCGCGGATCGTCTTCACATTATCGAAGATGACCCGCGGGTTCGCCACAAAAATAACCGTTACAGAATGGCGCGAACGCTGTCGGCTATAGCCCCCCGCCTGCCGTTTACTGGCTTAAGTCCACCTGATAGACCGCGAACCCAATGTCGTCCTGACCGACGTTTTTCATCGGATACTGCGCGTTGTCTTTAATAAACGCGGCGGCCTTTGCCGACGGCGAGGTTTCAAAGCGCACGTCCAGCGGCTGTGCGCTGTGGATGGGCGCCAGGCGCCAGTTATTGTCCGCCGCCGGATGGATAGCGCCAGTTTTCTTGGACTGTTCGGCAATCCACGCCGCCAGCACCGCACGGTTCTCATCCGGTGAGGCAAAGGCGATATGGCTGTCGCCGGTACCAGCAAACTTGCCGCCGTAGGCGCGGTAGTTGTTGGTCGCAACAAGGAACGTAGCGTCAGGATCGACAGGTTTGCCGTTAAAGGTCAGTTGCTTAATACGCTCCGCCTTCGGGTTCACCTTCTGGCATTCGCCGTCGTAACGGGCGGGTTGGCTGACGTCTATCTGGTAATTGACCCCATCGATAACGTCGAAGTTATAGGTCCGAAAACCGTCCCAGTTGATCAGCGACTGCGGTTTGCTGCTGTTGGGGTTAATCTGGTTAAACTGCCCGGCCGAGCATTCGAGCCACTCCTTCACCTCTTTGCCGCTGGCCTTCACCACCACCAGGGTATTCGGGTACAAGTAGAGATCGGCGGCGTTGCGGAAGGTGAGCTGGCCCTTTTCCACTTCTACATAGCTTGCCGGGTCGTTCTTACGTCCGCCGACCTTAAACGGCGCCGCTGCGGAGAGCACCGGCAGATTGGCAAGGTCCGGGTCGCCCTGAATAAAATGCTCCACATAGGCTTTCTGCGCCATGTTAACCACCTGGACCGTCGGGTCGTCCTGCACCAGCGCCAGGTAGCTGTACATATTGTCCGACGACTTGCCGATAGGTTTGCTGACGAAGGCTCGGGTGGCGTCGTGGCTGGTTTTAAGGATCTTCACCAACTGTTCATCTTCCGCCGCCAGCGATTTCTTCGCTACGGTATCGTAGATCGGACGGGCCTGCGCTTTCGACTGCGACACCTGCCATTTACCGCTGTCGTCGTTCAGCACCAGGTCGACTACGCCAAGATGATCGCCCCACATGCCCGGCATCACCGAGGGGACGCCGTTGAGGGTGCCTTTTTCGATATCCGCGCCCTTGATGCTGGCGAAGTCTTTGCCTGGAAAGACCGCGTGCGCATGGCCAAACAGGATGGTATCCACGCCCGGCACCTGGCTCAGGTAGTAGACCGAGTTTTCCGCCATCGACTGGTAAGGATCGGCGGAGAGCCCGGAGTGGGCGACCACCACCACCAGGTCAGCGCCTTTTTCACGCATTTCCGGGACATACTGACGGACGGTTTCGGTGATATCGTTTACCGTGACTTTGCCGCTCAGATTCGCTTTATCCCAGGTCATTATCTGCGGCGGCACCACGCCGATATAGCCTATCTTCAGGGTTTGCGATTTGCCTTGCCTGTCGACAACCTGGGTTTCTTTAATCAGGTAAGGTGTGAACATCGGCTTACCGGTTTTAGCCTCAATGATGTTGGCGTTCACGTACGGGAATTTTGCGCCGGACAACGCCTTGTGCAGGTAGTCGAGGCCATAGTTGAACTCGTGGTTGCCGAGGTTGCCCACGGCGTAGTCGAGGGTGTTCATGGCCTGATAGACCGGATGTACTTCACCCTTTTTCAGCCCCTTGTGCGCCATGTAATCGCCGAGCGGACTGCCCTGAATCAGGTCGCCGTTATCCACCAGCACGCTGTTTTTCACTTCCTGGCGGGCGGCGTTGATCAGGCTGGCGGTACGTACCAGACCGAATTTTTCCGTGGCGCTATCTTTGTAATAGTCAAAATCCATCATGTTGCTATGCAGGTCGGTGGTTTCCATGATGCGGAGATCTACCGTCGCGGCCTGTACGCTGGCGGCGATCAGCGTGGCCAGGAGCGTTGCGCTAAACTTAATCATCGGAGGCGTCCTTTTATCGATCGGGTGCACAAAAGAAAAATGTGTATACATCCTGTTGCTTACAGAAGTGTGAAGCATGCCAGAAATTGATGGCGGGAAATCGCTAATGCTTCACAGATAGCGGAACTGGCCGCGATAGGATATAAATAAAACAACGAGTTAACGCCACTGCCATCAATAGCGAGGTGGAGAATGCTAGAACATGTATGTCAGCTTGCACGGAGCGCGGGTGATGCCATTATGCAGGTCTACGATGGAGCAACGCCAATCGATGTCGCCAGCAAGGCTGACGATTCTCCGGTAACCGCCGCGGATATCGCCGCGCATAAGGTGATTGTGGCCGGGTTAATGGCGCTGACGCCGGATATTCCGGTGCTTTCCGAAGAGGATCCGCCCGCCTGGGAGGTGCGCCAGCACTGGCAGCAGTACTGGCTGGTGGACCCCCTGGACGGGACAAAAGAGTTTATCAAGCGCAACGGTGAGTTTACCGTCAATATCGCCCTGATTGATAAGGGAAAACCGGTGCTTGGCGTTGTGTATGCGCCAGTGATGAAGATGATGTACAGTGCCCATGAGGGCAAGGCGTGGAAAGAAGAGTGCGGTATTCGTAAGCAGATTCGGGTGCGCGACGCCCGCCCGCCGCTGGTGGTGATAAGCCGCTCCCACGCGGATAACGAACTCAAAGAGTATCTTCAGCAGTTGGGAGACCACCAGACGACGTCGATCGGTTCATCGCTGAAATTCTGCCTGGTGGCGGAAGGGCAGGCCCAGCTGTACCCGCGCTTTGGGCCGACCAACGTCTGGGATACCGCCGCCGGGCATGCCGTAGCGGTAGCGGCCGGGGCGCATGTTCACGACTGGCAGGGAAAAACCCTTGACTATACGCCGCGTGAATCCTTCCTGAACCCCGGTTTTCGGGTGTCGATTTACTGAGTCGCGAGCAGCTTGTGCAGCAGGGCGATCACCTGCTGCACCTCGGCCTGGGTCAGGGCGCCGTCTTTGACCCACTCGACTTTTCCGTCTTTATCCAGCACCACAATCGCTGAGCTTCCTTCATCAAGCTGCCAGGCTTTACGCGCCAGGCCGTTGCTGTCGACAACAAACTGCGACCAGGGGAAGAGCTTTTTATTGCTCTCGATGCTGTTGCGTACAAACATGCCGGTGCCGGGAATGGCGTCGTCGGTGTTGACTATCGTGGTGGTCTGGTAGCGGTCATGCGGGAATTTGGCCGCTTTGATCGCCTCAATCAGGTTGGCGTTTTTCTCTTTTGCCGAGCTACGACCGGCAATATGTTGCACAACTCGCACTTTGCCAGGCAACTGCGCGCTGTTCCAGCTTTTGTAGCTAAACTTGTCGTTATCCAGATTGAGCTCGCCGCGATCGGCAATACCGACGGGCGGCACGCGCTGGCCAGTTTCCAGATTATGAGCGGAGGCCATCAACGGCATTAACAGGCATGAGATCGCCATCAGCTTACGTAGGGTCATGGTGTTTCCTTATTTTATGCAGGTGATCCGACCACTTGGTCCATTTTAATCATAAATGCGAATTATCCCCTTTACCCGCAATCGTGATGCCACTTTGCGGGCGAACGCACATATCCACGGAAAAATGAAGGCTTATACTGCCTTTAACGTATGTCTGAAACGAAAATTCTGAATTACTGTAATCAAAAGGTAAATAAACTTATGCATACTGGGTAACTCAGGAGTTCTGGACTATAGTTTTAATGCGTTAATTTTTGCGCCCCGGAACGTTGGACCGAATGTGGTACCGCAAGGGCGTAAGATGTTAAGCAGGAGACACAATGAAAATTTTCCAACGCTACAACCCGCTTCAGGTGGCGAAGTACGTGAAGATCCTGTTCCGTGGACGGTTATACATCAAGGACGTGGGCGCTTTTGAGTTTGATAAGGGGAAAATCCTTATCCCGAAGGTGAAGGATAAGCAGCATCTGTCTGTGATGTCCGAGGTCAACCGTCAGGTTATGCGTCTGCAGACTGAGATGGCGTAACCAACAACGTGCTATGCAGTAACTGTAAAACAAGAACGGCTCCCACTGGGAGCCGTTGACGTTTTCACTCCTTCATTGCCGCATAACGTTTGCGATATTCCCCTGGTGGAATGCCGTTGTGTTTGCGAAAAACGCGGGTGAAATAGACCGGATCGCCATATCCTATCGATAGAGCCACTTTGTTCAGTGGCAGCGTCGTAGTCTGCATTAGCCATTTTGCTCGATTAATCCGCTGCATCTCGCGCCAGGCGTAGATAGTTTGCCCCAGTTCGTTCTTAAACAAATGTGCTAGCCGTGAGGGTGACAGAAAAACCATTGCCGCCAGTGTCTCTATCTTCAGTTCCTGGGCGATATGTTCATTCAGGTAGTCGCAGATGGCGTTGATGCGCGGGTCATGGGCATGATGATTACTGATCGGTTGTAGCTGGAAGCAGTTTAAGATCAGTCGCTCCAGTGCGTTCATTGCCAGTGCTTCACTAAGCGGAGCGGTGTCGTTGTGGTGGCGAATGACCTCGTAAAACAGATCGCGTAGCACCTGCTGTTGTTGAGGGTGATTGACCGTAGTTTTGCCGATACCGTAGGTGGTGTGATCCCACTTCAACCAGTCGACCCAGTAGGGTCGTGGAATAAAGTAGATCCACACATGATCCCAGTGATCGCTGTGCTCGTCGCGTCCGTAGTGATGCGGCACGCCAGGCGGGAACAACAGCAGCTCGCTTTCGCCGAACAGCAGTGACCCTTCGCCCGCTTTGGCCCGCGCCTGACCGCGTAGGGTCAGGTTGATGATATAACCCTTCATCCCCTGCGGGCGGTTGATGTAGTAGTCGAGTTTTGAGCCGCGGGTAATCGGCGTAAAACCGGCGACGACCCAGGCGTTGAAGGTGAAGGTTTTTATCAATGGTGAGAAGTGCAAAAGCGCATTGATATCTAACTCCATAACTCCTCCGCCCTGGGGCTGTTAACTTTCAATGATACTAAAGTCCCAGCCATTGAGACGCAATGGCTCGCTCCGGGCCACCGGTTTACCGCTCAGAAGTTCAGTCCCCGCTGTTTCCGTGAGAATCTCGTGGCTATCGCCGCTGTAGTTAAACAGGAAGTGGATGCGCTTACCGTCGCGGTTGCGCAGAGTTCTGGTGACCAGCGGATAACGGTAGGCGGAGGTACGCGAGCGTAAATCCAACCCGTCGGTGAGCGCATCAAATAGCTGGTTAATCAGCGCTTTGTGCGGTAGGAAGCCGACGTACAGCGCCCGGCCCTTGCCATAGTCCGCTTCGGTGGCCGCCGCATACCCTCTCCAGGCCGGATGCTGGTAGCGTAGCAGCGTGCGGGTACCGGACGCGGGCGTCAGCAACTCCATCCACAGTTCGGCAGCGTTGTGTTCGCGGCAATCAATGGCGGGTGTACAGGCGGCAACGGTGATGTCCTCCGGGAGCGTGAATTGACTGTAGCTCACGCCGCAGGCCTCGTGCAGAATACCCGGCTGTGCGCTACTGCGCACTTTCACGTTCTCGTCGCTGAAGCCTGATTTAAAGCCAATCAGCGCGCGCCCACCTTGCTCAACGTAGCGGTTAATCCGCGTGAGCAGACCATCGTCGGCAGCGTAGAGGCCGGGAACAATTAGGGTTTTATAGCACGAGGTCTCTTCGGTGACGTCGTTGATGATATCCAGCGAGATATTATGGTCATACAGTGCGTCGTGGAAGCGGCGGAGGATATCGTTATAGACGTTGCCCTGAGCATCGCCGGGACGGAACTGGTTCAGCGCGTCCATTGCCTGATTGTCGATCAGCAGCGCGACGTCGTTCTCTGCACGTAGCCCGGCAAGTTTAGGTGAAAGGCGAGCGAAGTCGGCGCCAATGGTCGTTGCCTCCTGCCAGGTGGCGTTGCGGGAAAAGTCGTGGCTCAGCAGCCCCTTCCAGTAGGTTTCAAACGCGTTGTGAATAGAATGCCAGTGCCAGTAGGAGACCATTGCCGCACCGGAGGCTACGTGGCTAAAGGCCTGTAGCCTCAGTTGGCCGGGGAACGGTGTCCACTGGGCAAAACCTTGCGCTTGGGTTTCCAGTACGAAGTAATTACTGCCGCTCTTCAGCGCGCGGGTAATGGCACCGCCGAAGGCGATTTCCCGCCCGGTTAAATGCTTCTGGCTGGGGTGATAGATATCGACCCCGGCAATATCCAGCGATTTTGCAGCAGCGAAGTGGTCCACGCGCGGCTGCATGCCAAACGAATAGCCGCGCCACTCGAAGTCAAAGTTGTGGGTGACGAATTGATGTGGCTGGGCATATTCGCGCACGATTTCCGCCTGCCACGCCAGATACTCTGTCACTTGCTGGCGCTGATAGCGCGAGAAGGCGCAGGCGAGGCTGGCGTTGATAGTGTTCTCCACAGACGGGAAGTCATCCCAGCTGTCGATGCGGTTGCTCCAGTAGTCGAGGCCGAAATCACGATTTAACTGGCTGAGACTGGTGTATTTTTCCCGCAGGCTACGCACGAAGCCTGCCTGCATATGGCGCCCGACGTTGTCGTAATGTTTGGTTTCGTTATCTAACTGCCAGCCGATAATTGCCGGATGATGCTGCACATGGGCCATTAGCGTGCGGATAATCTTCTCCGCGTAGCGGCGGAAGGTGGGGTTCACGATGTCCATAATCTGCCGCGGGCCGTACTTTTGCTGACCTTCGGCGGTGGTCACCAGGATGTCCGGGTGCCTGGCGGCCAGCCACGCGGGTACTGCGTAGGTCGGCGTACCGATAATCACCGCAATACCCGCCGCGTGCATGGCGTTCAGCACGCGGTCGATGTGATAGAAATTGTATTCGCCTTCCTGCGGCTCCAGCGTACTCCAGGTGGATTCCGCGATGCGCACCACGTTGATGCCCGTCTCGCACATTAGCGCGATGTCTTTCGCCAGGCGATCCTCCGGCATATATTCGTCGTAATAAGCGACACCGTAATATAAATCAGACATGCAGGTTACCTCGTGTAATTAGTGGGCGGTTGCGGGTTGCAGGGCGAAAAATCGCGATTTATCCAGCGTGATAAAGGAGAGCAGGGTGAAGCACAGGGCGATGCTGCCCAGCACGATGTAGCTGCTGGTAAAGCCCATGCTCTGGTACATATGACCAATCCCGGTGGAGAGGAAAATTGAGCTGAAGCTCTTGGCAAACTGGAAGCCAATCAGGTAAACGGTGGCTGAAAGCAGCGGGTTGAAGTTAGCGGTGATGTACTTAAGCGCGGCAACCAACAGCACTGAACTCTCAAAGCCGTGCAGCAGTTTAATTAGGCTGATGGAAACCGGGCCAACCGCCCAGGCTGAGCCGATGATGCGCAGGCTCATGATCATGCCGCAGTACAGCAGGGCGTTTTTCGGGCCGATTTTGTTGACAAACCATGGTGCGAAGAACATCACCACTGCATCGAGGAAGATCTGTCCGGTGGTCAGGTAGCCGAAGACTTCCGCCCCACGCGCTTTGCTCTCAAAGAAGTGGCTGTAGTAGATGGCAAATTGCTGATCGTAGGTTTCATAGACCGCGCCGACGCCGATCATGTAGATGGCGAAGAACCAGAACTTCTTCAGTTTCAGCAGCGAAGTTGCGTCGCTAAAGGTCACTGGTATCGCTTTTGTCTGCTGTTGCGTCGACGCGCCGGACGTATCGACCCGTGCTTTCCAGACAATCAACAGCAGACAGACGCCAGCGGCGCTCGCTAGCCAGAAAATCATGTTCTGATCGATACCGTAGAGCTTACCGGCGGCAAATGTACCTATAGCAGCGCCAATCCCACCGAACATCCGCGCGCGGCCAAACTCGAAGCCGGAGGCGCGGCTGACCTTATCTATATAGGCTTCGCAGATACCGCAGCCTGCGCCGTAGGCCATGCCGATATAAATCCCGCCCGCCAGCGTGCCGAGGATGATGTTGAATTTTAGCAGTGGGGCGAAGATGTAAATCCAGTAAGGGGCAAACAGTGTGATAATGATAGCCAACATCCACATCAGGTGTTTGCGGTAGACCAGTTTATCGGAGATAAAGCCAAACAGCGGTTGCACGCACACTGCGATGATGGCGGTGAACGAATAGACCAGGCCGACGTCGGTGTAGCTAATGCCGATGGTTTCGGTCAGCCACAGAGAGAGGTAGGGATAACAACAGCCCCAGCCGATGAAGAAGAATAAGAAGAACAGGCAGCTAATAGCGTAATTTTTATTCATGATACCCTCGTATTCTCACACAGGAGTCTGGATGTAGAGATGCGAGCAACGTTATCGTTTTGCGCTACGGGAAGTCATGAGCGTTTCGCTACTGACCAGTAATAATCTGCTATGGCTAAATGAGCGTGAGCAGCTTCACATTCTGCGGGGGAGTGGGGAAGGGCCGGGCTACTGGCGTAGCCCGGGAAGGGGATTACGCCGCGCCTTTATTCTCTTCTGCGTCAGGCAGCTTTGGCGTCAGCAGCGTCGGTTTGCTGTCGATGCGCGTCACCAGCAGCTGGTCGATGCGGTAATTATCGATGTCCACCACTTCGAACTTGTAGCCCGAAAACTTCACCGAATCGGTACGTTTGGGGATCTTGCGCAGCATAAACATCATAAAACCGCCGATGGTCTCGTAGTTGCCGGACTGCGGGAACTCGTCGATATCCAGCACGCGCATGACGTCGTCGATTGGCGTACCGCCGTCGATAAGCCACGAGTTTTCATCACGCGCGACGATCTGCTCCTCCAGCCCCTGGCCGACCAGGTCGCCCATCAGGGTGGTCATCACGTCGTTAAGGGTAATGATGCCGACGACCAGCGCATATTCGTTCATGATAACGGCGAAGTCTTCCCCGGCGGTTTTAAAGCTTTCCAGCGCTTCGGAGAGCGTCAGGGTATCCGGGACGATAAGCGTATTGCGGATCTGCACGCCGCCGGTCAGCGCCATGCTCTGGTTAGCCAGCACGCGGTTGAGCAGATCTTTTGAGTCGACGTAGCCGATGATGTGGTCGATATCTTCGTTACACACCAGGAACTTAGAGTGCGGATGTTCCGCCACTTTGTTCTTCAGGCTCTGTTCGTCTTCGTGCAGATCGAACCAGACGATATTTTCACGCGGCGTCATTGACGACGGTACGGTGCGGGATTCCAGTTCGAACACGTTTTCAATCAGCTCGTGCTCCTGCTTACGCAGCACGCCTGCCAGCGCGCCCGCTTCCACCACGGCGTAGATATCGTCGGAGGTGATGTCGTCCTTGCGCACCATCGGCAGTTTGAAGGCGCGGAAAATCAGGTTCGCCATACCGTTGAAGAACCAGACCAACGGGCGGAACACGAACAGGCAGAAGCGCATCGGGTTGATGATACGCAAAGCCACGGCTTCTGGCGCAATCATACCGATGCGTTTCGGGGTGAGGTCGGCAATCAGAATGAACAGGCCAGTCACCAGCGCAAAGGAGAAAATAAAGCTCATCTGTTCCGCCAGTTCGGCAGACATATAGTCGATGAACATGCTGTGGAACGCCGGAGAAAACGCCGCATCGCCGACGATACCGCCGAGAATGGCGACCGCGTTGAGGCCAATCTGCACCACGGTGAAGAACATGCCCGGGTTTTCCTGCATTTTCAGCACGCGCTGCGCGTTCACATTGCCTTCATCGGCAAGCAGTTTCAGTTTGATCTTACGTGAGGCGGCAAGCGAGATTTCCGATATTGAGAAAAATGCGCTGACGCCGATGAGACAGAGTATTACTAAAATACTGTTTAACATAGTTTATCTGGCTGTTGTGGCCAGATCCTCGGAAGGGAAGTTGATCACATTTGAGTGAAAACACATTGAATATCAGCTCGTAGCGTTGAGCCGATTATTTCAGCGGGTAGTATAGCGTAAAGGAGTGTAAACCTGCCAGAGGTCAAGTTTTTAGTCGGTTTTGCCGGGGAAGCGAAGCAGGGTAAAGAGAGGCTTACCCTGCCTGTGGCGATTACCGTTTGCTCAGTTTTTGCACCAACGCCATTTCCTCCTTGCGATAAGGCTTTCCTTGCGGCGTGAGCACGTCGTGGAACCACAACTCCGTATTCTCCTCGGTTTGAGGGATATCGGGCCACGGTAGCCAGGTCTGGGTTTTACCCTGCGCCAACCCCCAGTGATAGCAGGAGATATTCTGCGCGTGGAATAGCGGCAACTGCTCTTCCATCACACAACCCACGTGTCGTGCCAGCCACTCGGTGCAGAACACTGGGCGGTCGAATGCCGCCAGCGATGATGCAATGAGCTGTTGTCCATGCCTGTCGACATAGGCGTGATAGCTAATCACATCTGACAGATGCAGCGCTGCGATATCAATGGGATGGATAAACGCGTGTTCGCACTGGCTGCGGTCAGGAATATGCCAGGCGGCGACCGTCAGCGGCTGCGAAGGCGATGCCTGCCGCGCCCATTCAAACGCCTGTGCCATCAGCGACAGGGCGTAAAATTCCAGCCGGGCATCAAACGCCATCCCTTTCGCTTCACCGACAAACACGCCGCTGTTACCCGGCTCGTTATACAAATCCCACATCTGAATGCGCGGGTCGCTGTGAAAGTGGCCGATGATATCTTTTACATAGGCTTCAATTTGCGGCCAGCATGTCGGATCAAGCACTTTTGCCCGGCCAGGGCTGCCTGCGCCCTGGCTATTGTGCACCCCCGGAATCGGGGGTTTTTGTTGCCCGATGAACGGCTCATCGCCCGAAAAAGCACAGTCATCAAGCAGAGTGAGCATCACTTTCAGGCCGCAGCGGTGGGCGATAGATAAAAAATGCTCAATACGATTTATCAGGCCGTCGCGGTCGTGTTCCCAGACCGTAAACGGTAGGTTCGTGCGTAAGACATTGTAGCCATAAGCCTGCGCCCATCTCAGCTCTTGCTGAATGGTGGTGTGGTCAAATGTCTCTTCCTGCCACATTTCCAGCCAGTTTACTGCCGTGCGGGGCAGGTAGTTAAAACCGCAGCCCCAAACCTGTCGTGCGTGCCAGGCGCGCGCGCGTTCAGGACGCCATTGCTGATACATTTGCGCTCCTTATTTCGCATCCGACAGGCTGACGTTACCCACCGTACGACGCGTGGCATCGCCGCCCCACACTTCGTCATACTCATAACCCGTCAACTGCTTGATAACCACGCGGGTGTTGTCGTCGCAGTCGCGGTAATCGCCGCCCAGCTTACGGCGTGCAATCTCCCTGAGCAGCAGTTTGTGTGTCTCGCGGGTCAGTTTGAATTTGTACGTCGCGAAGAAGCTCACGGCCAACAGGACGGTGGTCGCGAAAATCATCAGACCGATAATGGCGTTGAGCGCGCTTTCAGGCTGCGCACCGCTACCTTTCACAAAACCAGACTCCTGCAGTACCAGGCCGATAATCATGATCGCAATCGCGACGGTGCTTTTGCGGGTCAGCACCATCACACCCGCAAAAATCCCTTCGCGGCGCTGCTGCGTCACCATCTCGTCGATATCAGGAATGAAGCTGTAGATATTCCACGGGATGTAATAGAGGCCGGAGCGCGCGGCGCCCAACAGGATAAAGACTGCCGAGAACAACAGCGTCGGCACCTGTGTTTTCGTGAGATAGACCGTAAACAGGAACACCAGCACGCAGAAGATGCAGCCGTAGGAGAGGCGCAGGGCGGCGGATGGCGTCATATTCAGGCGATTTAATAGCAGCATAAACCCGTACGTGCCCGGCACCGCGGCAAATGCCGCAATGCTCAGCCAGCCCGAAACGGCTGCTGCGCCCTGGCTCAGGCAATAAACGACATAATAGGTAAATACCGAGCCAAAAACGTCCATTGCGGTAAACGAGAAAATATAAATCAGGATATGCAGACGGAATGCGCGAATGCGGAATGCTGAAAAGAGATCCAGCACCAGATATTTGAGGTGGTTGCCAATCCCGCGACTGCGCTGGTTATCCACCTTGAAGTCGGATTCCCGGTGGACATCCTTCGCTTCCCAGGTCGTGAACCAGGTGATAAATACCGCGATACAGAAGATGCAGGAAAATATCAGCCCGGTCAGGGTATAGGTAAACGGATTATCTTTGCCAGTGAATTGCATAATCACGCCGGGGACGGAAACCGCAAGAAAACCGCCTAACTGTGAGCAGATCATGCGCACACCAGAAAGACGGCTGCGCTCTTCGTAGCGGTTCGTCATTTCTGCCGCCAGGGTTTCCCACGGCACCAGCACCATCGCCGACAGCAGTTCGATAGAGAGGTACGTCCCCAGATAATACCAATATCCCATATCCGTGAGCCAGAGAAGGGCATACAGGAACATTAACGGGGAACTGAGTAATAAAAAGAAGCGACGACGACCAAATTTTCGCCCAAGCCAGGTATCCCCGAAATTATCGGTGATATAACCCATAATCGGGCTTAATAACGCGTCAATCACGCGGGCAATAGCGAATATAGATCCCGCTTCTACGACAGATAATCCGCAGTAGGTGGTGTAAAAAAATAAAAGCCAGGTGCCGATAATGGCGAAAGCGCCTCCGCCAAACAGATCGGTTATGCCGTAGCCCAGTGCCACGCCATAACCAACTCTACGTTCAGTTGGTTTGACCATAATAATTTCCAGTGTAGGGTAATGATTAGCTTGTTTCAGGCCGTTTTTTATTAACTTCTGGAATTCAAATTACGTTCTAATTATTGATATCTATCCATTGTCGTATTTGAGATGACCGATATATGGCCTCCACAAGCGTGAGTGATTTTCCGGCTTCATGGATATTGGTGTAATCCGTATTTTCCGGGTGATGAATAGCATGATAAAAACGGCGGATCGCCTGCTGATGGCCGATCCCCCAGTAACGTTTAGTCGTGCCGTCGGGAGACATGTCACTTGCCAGTTTGCGCTGTTCGTCAGGCGTGATGCGCCAGAGCGTGTTGTCGTTAATCAGCAGCGAGCCGTGTTCGCAGTGGATCTCCAGCAAAAGTGGGGAGTCGGTGGTGTTGCAGTTGCTGGCATAAAACAGGCCGCGAGCGCCATTGGCAAAATGCAGCGTGGCCATGGCGCTGTCTTCTCCTTCGGTGACGTCGGTTAGCTCGCCGCTATCGACAACGCCTTTCAACCGTGTGACACGACCTGCGAACCATTGCATCAGGTCAAGCGTATGGATCGCCTGGTTGATCAGCAGGCTTCCTCCCTCCGTTGCCAGCTGGCCACGCCACGGGCTCTCGGTGTAGTAAGCGCCCGAGCGCGACCAGGTGAGCACCGCTCTGATGCTGAGCATCTTACCCAGCCCGCCGTCCACCAGTTCCTGGCGAATGCGCAGGCTGGTCGGGTTGAGTCGGTTCTGATAGCAAACGCCCAGCAGACCCGGCGCATACTGAGCCGCACGGGTGATATCAAGGAGTTCGCTGCCGTTCATGCCGACCGGTTTTTCGCAGAAAACATGCTTCCCGGCGGCAAGCGCTGCCAGGATCATGCTCTTGTGCTCGAAGTGGGGCGTGCAGATGTGTACCACGTCAATCGCCTCATCCAGCAGCATTTCCCGGTAATCCTGATAAAAGCGGCACTGATAAGCCATCGCCAGCTTCAGTCCTTTGGCGCTGTCGATGTCTGCCAGCGCACGCAGCGTCACGTCTGGGATCTGGCGCAGGGCATTCACATGGCAACCGTGAATCGCTCCGCCGCCGATAATCGCCGTATTCAGGATGGTCATCGTCGCCTCCCGTTATCCCGCCGCGTTCGCCAGCATTTGTGCTTTCACACACAATTCCGCAGCCTTAAAGGCATGCGCCTGCGTCATGGCGTTTTCGCTGCGGTGCAGGCAGTCGAGGATCAATTCGCCAAAGAACGGGAATCCGACTTGTCCGGCCACCGGATAACGGAATTCCCCCTCTTTATTCACGAGGTAGACCACATCCTGCTCTCCACGGGTTAAATCGACATACTTGCGGATTTCGATATAACCGTCGGTGCCGAGCAGCGTCAGGCGGCCATCGCCCCAGGTGGAAAGCCCGTCGGGTGTGAACCAGTCACAGCGGAAGTAACCGCGGGCGCCGTTTTCGCCTTTGAGCATCGCATCGCCGAAATCCTCAAAGTCGGGGTACTGCGGGTGAGTGACGTTCCGCGTCTGGCTGGCGACCACGGCGGCATTACTGTTGCCGGTATAAAACAGGAATTGTTCAATCTGGTGGCTGCCGATATCACACAGGATGCCGCCAAAGTACCGGCGATCGTAAAACCAGTCCGGGCGCCCCAGTCCTTCACGGTGCGGGCCCGTCCCCAGGGTGTGCACCACGCGACCAATCGCCCCTTGTTGTACCAGTTGCCCGGCAAAGACCGCGCTCTCCACATGCAGGCGTTCGCTGTAGTAAACCGCGTATTTCTTCCCGGTTTTTTCAACCATCGCTTTGGCGTCAGCCAGTTGCTCAAGGGTGGTGAGCGGCGCTTTGTCAGTAAAGTAGTCCTTACCTGCGGCCATCGATTTTAGCCCTAGCGCGCAACGCTCAGACGGAATGGCCGCTCCCGCGATCAGACGCACCTCGCTGTCGGCGAGGATGGCCTCCAGCGAATCCGCTACCTTTACTTGCGGGTACTGCTGCACAAACGTATCCACTTTCACCGGATCGGGATCGTAAACCCACTTCAGGGTGGCGCCTGCTTCAATCAGGCCGTTACACATCCCGTAGATATGACCGTGGTCGAGCGCGGCGGCGGCAAAAACAAATTCACCCGCGTGGACGACAGGGCGCGGCTTGCCGACCGGCGCGTAATTCATTCCATCATTTTTGTTCATGATGACATTCCTCGATCCAGATCTTTACCCAGAGGGATAGCGCCCACTTCGCTGAAATTGGCCACGCTTGCGGATTTTTTATAAAAACGGGGGGCAAGGGCGTTCGTCCCGCCGGTTCGGTAAAACGGATCATCGCGATGAATCGGTAGCGAAACGACGGTGCGGGTAATGGCCGATTTATACATCGCGGTAATCAGCTCCAGCGAGCGCTTGCCTTGCAGTCCATCCACCAACGGATCTGTGCCGTGTTCAATGCTCTGTAACAGATCGTTAATCTGCCCGGTGTGCAGCGTCCACGCGAGTTTCGGCGTCTCCTGGACAAGGGCGTTGAGCTGCGCTTCTCGTTGCTGGTCATTCGTGGCTTGCGGAAAACCGTTATCGGCGCTTACGCTGGCAAAGGCTTGCCACGGCGCGGAGATACGCGCTTTATCGCCCTGGATAATGATTTTTTGATCTTCACCGTGGTGCACCACCGAGGCGGTAAGCTGCGTGAGCGCGCCGCTGGGGTATTTGAAGACAGCGGCGCTCAGATCTTCTACTTCGGCGTTGTCATGCGCCACATTGGTCATCATCGCCACCACTTCAGACGGGAAGCCGAGCATCCACTGGATGGCGTCAATATGATGCACTGCGTGGTTAAGCGTGCAGCCGCCACCCTCTTTCTCCCAGGTGCCGCGCCACCACAGATCGTAGTAGCAGTGTCCGCGCCACCAGAACGAATCCACCTGCGCATGGCAGATATTGCCCGCAAGCCCGGAGTCCAGCGCCGCTTTTAAACGCCAGAAGGCATCGGTAAAGCGATTCTGCGCAATGATGGAGAGCGTTTTGCCGCTCGCCTGCTGAGCGGCGATCATCGCGTCGCACTCCTCAAGCGAAGCGGCCATCGGTTTTTCGCACAGCACATGGCAACCGGCATGCAGCGCATCAATGCTGATTTCCGCATGTACATAGGGTGGTGTGCAGACATCGACGATGTCTACGTTCGGCTCAGCCGCCAGCATTTGCTGATGGTTTTCATACACGCGGGCGTCCGTCAGTCCGTAGCGCGCTTTTTTCTCGTGCGCTTTTTCCGGGTAGATATCGACCAGCGCGACAATCCGGCAGCGCTGACCCAACTGCAAATAACCCTGGATATGGTTATGCGAGATATTTCCTGTTCCTACGATGGCGACATTTAACATCGTGATTTCTCCGGGTTACCAGCTGCCAGAGGCATCCAGCGTGATGCTGGTCGCCCCTTTATCAACCGAGGTGTTAATACGCTGCTGAAGAAGACGCAGATACTGTTTTTCGTTAAGCGGCAGCTCGACCCAGTCGTCTGTCCAGGTGGACAGGTGCATCGCGTTGGAAAGCGTGAGTCCGCGGATGCCTTCCAGACCGGGCGCAATCAACGGCTCGCCGCGCAGAATGGCGGCGCAGAAGTTGGCGGTAATGACAGGGTGTTCGCTGCATTCCGGGGCGACCGGAACCGTGACCTCCCAGCATTCGGGCTCGCCAAAACCGTTCTGCCAGCGGGCATTAAACGCGGTTTCGGACTCGCGCAGCCGCCAGTAGCGAAGTTTTCCCTCTTCAACGACGACTTTGCCGCGATCGCCGGTGATCTCCAGGCGATTCGTGCCCGGCGTTTCCGCCACGGTGGTGATGAATACCCCGGTTGCGCCGTTGGGATATTCCGCATAAGCGGTCACCTCATCTTCGACTTCGATATTGCGATGCTTACCGAACTGGCAAAACGCGCGCAGGCGTACCGGCATACCCACCAGCCACTGCCAGAGATCGAGCTGATGCGGATCCTGGTTGAGCAGTACGCCGCCGCCTTCTCCTTTCCAGGTGGCGCGCCAGCCGCCGGAGTTGTAGTAACTCTGCGAGCGATACCAGTTGGTGATTATCCAGTTAGAGCGGCGGATCTCGCCCAGCTCACCGCTGTCGATAAGCTCTTTCACTTTCTGATACAGCGGATTCGGGCGCTGGTTATACATGATGCCGAACACCACGTTGCACTCATGGGCGCAGGCGTTCATCTCCTGCACCTGTGCGGTATATACGCCCGCAGGTTTTTCACACAGGGTATGGATCCCATTGCGCATCGCCAGCATCGACAGGCGCGGGTGGTCGTAATGCGGCGTGGCGACAATGACCGCGTCGATAAGCCCGCTCTGGATCATCTCTTGTGCGTCGCCAAACAGCGGGATGGCGCCCACCAGCTGGCGAATGGCCGGATGTTTCTCCGGCGCATTATCGCAAACCGCTGTCAGGCAGGCGTCGCTAACGGCCCCTGCCAGTAAGTAGCGCACGTGGACTGTACCGATATTACCTATACCAATAATGCCAACACGTACCTTCTCCATGTCACACCTTAATTTCAGTCGAAAAGAGTGATGACCGGAAAATAGAAAAGGGGAGTCGCAGCGACAATGTGTTTTTGTGAGAATACTCGCAAGCTCCTTAAGTAAACCCGAACGTTTCTGAAATTTGGTTTTAAAATCAAGATGCTGTTTCTGCAAATATTTGCAAAAACAGATTGAGAGCGAGGTCACACTATGCCGGGCAGGTTAAAAATGGAGGAGATTGCCTCCCTGACGGGATATTCCGTCAGCACGGTTTCCAGGGTGTTAAGCGGCAAATCCTATACCAGCGATAAAGCACGGGACGCGATTGTCCGTACCGCGCGGGAGTTGGGTGTGCTTGAGTCGATGGCGAGCGGTCGACTCTTAATTAACGGTATCGCTGTCTTTGCCCCGGAAAGAACCTTTCAGGGACGTGGCGATATTTTTTATCTGGAAGTGACCAAAGGTATTGCGCAAGCCAGCGCGCCGCACAATGTGTGGGTCAGTTATTGCGGATTAGAAGAGCAGCATGCGGATGTAAAATTATTTCTCGAAAAAGCCAGCCATAAAAATATTAACGCGATAATTATCATTGGCACGGATGATTCCACCATATTCAAACTGGCCAGTATGCTCAATAAACCCTGCGTATTAATTAATTCTGTCGACAGGGAACGGGGGCTGGATTCCGTTTCGCCGGATCACCGTGCGATTGGATTTACCGCGATGCAATATCTCTTTGAGCAAGGACACCGGCGGGTGTTGACCATAACCTGTCTGCGCCGGGAAACGCTCTATACCCGGCTGGACGGTATCAAAGAGGCATATCGCCATTTTCACGTTGCCTTTGAGCCGCAGCGCGATTTGCTGGTGACGGAGTGGTTTACTGCAGAGGAGGCCGATCGCGCGCTGGATAAGTGGCTGTCAAACCACGACAGCGCGCAGTGGCCGGAGGTGATTTTTCCCAACAGCACCAGCATGACGGAAGGTGTGCTCAGGGCATTACAGCGCCATGGACTGCGCGTCCCGGAGGACATCTCTATCATCACCACCGATCTTGCCTGGAATCTACAAAACGGGTTGGCGATGCCTGTCACGGGGATTACCGTTCCCTGTCGTGAGCTCGGCATTGAGGCCGTTCACCTGCTGCAAACGCGGCTCAATCGACCGCAGGCGCCGGTTTATAATCTGTTGTTGCAGGGCAAGAGGATGGAATATGGAACAGTGAGCAATGCCACGCGCCACGCAGCTCGCGTGGCGCTGAACCCGTAGTCAGCCCTGTTCCGGGGGCAGGCACACGCCAATGCCGCCAATTCCGCAGTATCCATGCGGGTTTTTGTGCAGATACTGCTGGTGATCGTCCTCGGCGTAATAGAACGGTTTCGCGGGCGCAATTTCGGTGGTGATGGTGCGCGCATCGCCGCTGTCGCGCATCGCGCTCTGGAAACGCGACAGGCTGTCTTTGGCCGCAGATTCTTGTTCCGGCGTCAGCGGGTATATCGCCGAGCGGTACTGCGTGCCGCGATCGTTGCCCTGACGCATACCCTGTGCAGGATCGTGGTTTTCCCAGAACACATGCAGCAATTCTTCGTAGTCGATCACGTTTGGATCATATACCACGCGAACCGCTTCGGCATGACCGGTTTCTCCGGTACATACTTCACGGTAGGTGGGGTTTGGCGTATAGCCGCCGGTATAGCCTGCGGCGGTGCTGTACACGCCGGGCAACTGCCAGAAGAGGCGTTCCACGCCCCAGAAGCAGCCCATTGCGAACAGCGCCACCGCCATCCCGTCCGGGACGTTAGTCATGGAGTGCCCGTTCACCGCATGTAACGTAGCGACGGGCATTGGCGTGTTGCGCCCTGGCAGCGCATCAGACGAGGAAATCGTCTGTTTTTTATCAAATAAGCCCACGATATGGCCTCCGGTCGGCGGAAAGTGTGGTTAAGGTTGTCATGTCGCGTGTCTTTTAACACAATGAATATGACGAATACGTATAAAGCTATATATAGATATAAGAAATATTTGGACAGAAGTCGCTTTTTCAACCACAGCTGTTGAGTTTATGTTATGCCAAGGTTCGGCATTTGTGTTTCCGGTGGGGTGGAAACAAGGATATTTGGGAGAAAACGTGCCACAAATTCGCCAGTTATGTTGGGCCAGTTTACTGTTGGTCAGCGGGGTTGCCGGAGCGGCAAACGTCCGTTTGCAGGTCGAGGGGCTCTCGGGCGAGCTGGAAAAAAACGTCCGCGCTCAGCTGTCGACCATTCAAAGCGACGAAGTGACCCCCGATCGCCGTTTCCGCGCGCGTGTTGATGATGCCATTCGGGAAGGGCTAAAAGCGCTGGGCTATTATGAGCCGACCATTGATTTCGAGCTCAAACCGCCGCCGGAGAAGGGGCGTCAGGTGCTGGTCGTACGCGTGACGCCGGGGATCCCGATAAAAATTGGCGGTACCGACGTGATTTTACGCGGCGGCGCGCGCAACGACCGCGACTATCTCACCCTCCTGAAGCAGCGCCCGGCCATTGGCACCGTGCTAAATCAGGGCGATTACGACCATTTTAAAAGCGAGCTGTCCGGCATCTCGCTGCGCAAAGGGTATTTCGACAGCGAGTTCAAAAAGAGCCAGCTCGGCATCTCGCTTGACCGGCATCAGGCGTTCTGGGATATCGATTACGACAGCGGCCAGCGCTATCGCTTTGGCGACGTCACCTTTGAAGGCTCGCAGATTCAGGATCAGTACCTGCAAAACCTCGTCCCTTTTAAAGAGGGCGACTACTACACCTCCGCAGACCTGGCCGAGCTGAACCGCCGCCTGTCGGCGACCGGTTGGTTTAACTCGGTGGTGGTGGCGCCGGTATTCGATAAAGCGCGCGATTCCAAAGTGCTGCCGCTGCACGGCGTGGTGTCGCCGCGTACTGAAAACACCATTGAAACCGGGGTGGGGTACTCCACCGACGTTGGCCCGCGGGTGAAGGCGTCGTGGAAAAAACCGTGGATGAACTCCTACGGCCACAGCCTGAGCACGGATATCAGCTTGTCCGGGCCAGAGCAGCTGTTTGATTTCACCTATAAGATGCCGCTGCTGAAAAACCCGCTGGAGCAATATTATCTGGTGCAGGGTGGCTTTAAGCGGACTAACCTGAACGATACCAAATCAGACTCCACCACGCTCGGCGTCTCCCGCTACTGGGATCTCTCCAGCGGTTGGCAGCGCGCCATTAACCTACGCTGGAGCCTCGACCACTTTACCCAGGCGCAGGTGACCAACACCACAATGCTGCTGTATCCGGGCGTGATGGTCAGCCGCACCCGTTCACGCGGCGGCCTGATGCCGAACTGGGGCGACTCCCAGCGTTACTCGGTGGATTATTCCAGCACTGCCTGGGGTTCCGATGTGGACTTTATCGTCGCCCAGGCGCAAAACACCTGGATTCGTACCCTCTACGACAAGCACCGTTTCGTGATCCGCGGCAACCTGGGCTGGATAGAAACCAATGATTTCGACAAAGTGCCGCCAGACCTGCGTTTCTTCGCCGGGGGCGACCGCAGTATTCGCGGCTATAGCTATAAGTCCATTTCGCCGAAAGACAGTAGCGGCAAACTGACCGGCGCCTCAAAGCTGGCGACCGGATCGCTGGAATACCAGTACAACGTGACCGGCAAGTGGTGGGGCGCGGTGTTTGTCGACAGCGGCGAAGCGGTGGATGATTTCCGCGATCATGATTTTAAAACCGGCGCAGGCGTTGGCGTGCGCTGGGCGTCGCCCATCGGGCCGGTGAAATTCGATATCGCGGCGCCGGTTGGCGATAAAGAGGTACACGGTTTGCAGTTCTACATCGGTCTGGGGCCTGAATTATGAGTTTATGGAAGAAGATAAGCCTCGGCGTCCTGGCGTTTATCGTCCTGCTGCTGGGCGCCGTAGCCTTTCTGATAGGTACCTCATCGGGCCTGCATCTGCTGTTTAAGGCCGCCGACCGCTGGGTGCCGGGCCTGTCCATCGGCCAGGTGAGCGGCGGTTGGAAAGATTTAACCCTCAAGGATGTGCGCTATACGCAGCCGGGCGTCGCGGTCAATGCCGGACAGTTCCATCTGGCGGTAAAAACGCAGTGCCTGTGGAAAAGCAGCCTCTGCGTTGATGACCTCTCGCTTAAGGATGTGAACGTCGTCATCGACAGCAAAAAGATGCCGCCATCGGCACCGGTTGCAGAGACCGACAGCGGGCCGCTGAATTTGTCTACACCGTATCCGCTCGTCCTGAGTCGGGTGGCGCTTGATAATGTCAACGTCAGGATTGATAACACCACGGTATCGGTGATGGATTTCTCCACCGGCCTGCGCTGGCAGGAGAAGAACCTGACGCTGACGCCTACCTCGCTGCAGGGCCTGCTGATTGCGTTGCCGAAGGCGGCGAAAGTGGCGCAGGAGCAGGTCGTTGAGCCGAAGATTGAGCATCCGCAGCCGCAGGAAAAACCGCTCGGCGAGACGATGAAAGATCTGTTCTCGAAGCCGATGCTGCCGGAGATGGCCGACGTCCATCTGCCGCTGAACCTGAATATCGAAGCGTTTCGCGGCGAGCAATTGCGCCTGACCGGCGATACCGACCTGACGGTGTACAAGATGCTGTTGAAAGTGAGCAGCATCGACGGCGACCTGAAGCTCGACGCGCTGGATTTCGACTCAAGCCAGGGCAGCGTGAACGCCAGCGGTACAGCGACGCTGAAAGACAGCTGGCCGGTGAACCTGACGCTGAGCAGTACCCTGAATATCGACCCGCTCAAGGGCGAGAAGATCAACATGAAGGTCGGCGGCGAGGTGCGCAAGCAGCTGGATGTCGGCATCAATCTGTCCGGGCCGGTGGATGTCGCCCTGAAGGCGCAGACCGAGCTCGCGCAGGCGGGGCTGCCGCTCAACGTTGAGATCACCAGCAAGCAGCTGTACTGGCCGTTGACCGGCGAGAAGCAGTTCCAGGCCGACAACCTGGCGCTCAAGCTGAGCGGCAAAATGACCGACTACACCCTGTCGTTTGCGACCGCAGTGAAGGGGCAGGGCGTGCCGCCTGCGGCCATTACCCTCAATGCGAAAGGTAATGAGCGGCAACTGAACCTCGATAAACTCACCGTCGCGGCGCTGGAAGGGAAAACCGAACTGAAGGCGCTGCTCGACTGGCAGCAGGCTATCAGCTGGCGCGGCGAGCTGACGCTGGACGGCATCAGCACCGCCAAAGAGGTGCCGGACTGGCCGTCGAAGCTCAATGGCCTGATCAAAACCCGCGGCAGCCTCTATGGCGGCAGCTGGCAGGTCGACGTCCCGGAAATTAAACTGACCGGTAACGTGAAGCGGAACAAGGTCAACGTAGAAGGTTCGCTGAAGGGCAACAGCTATCTGCAGTGGACGATCCCCGGGCTGCACCTGGCGCTTGGGCGTAACAGCGCTGATGTAAAAGGGGAGCTTGGCGTTAAAGATCTTAACCTCGACGCTGCAATCGACGCGCCAAACCTCGACAATGCCCTGCCGGGGCTGGGCGGTACGGCGAAGGGGTTAATTAAGATTCGCGGTACGGCGGACGCTCCACAGCTGCTGGCGGATATTACCGCGCGCGGGCTACGCTGGCAGGCGCTGTCGGTCGCGCAGGTACGGGTTAATGGCGATATCAAATCCACCGATCAGATTGCCGGGAACCTGGATGTTCGCGTCGAGCGCATCGCGCAGCCGGGCGTCAATATCGGCCTTGTGACGCTTAACGCCAAAGGCAGCGAGGCGCAGCACCAGCTGCAATTGCGTATTCAGGGCGACCCGGTGTCCGGCCAGCTCGATCTTGCCGGCAGCTTCTCGCGTAAGGAGGCGCGCTGGAAAGGGGCGCTCAGCAACACCCGCTTCCAGACGCCGGTCGGACCGTGGTCGCTCAACCGTCCCATTGCTCTCGACTACCGTCATCTGGAGAAGAAAATCAGCATTGGGCCGCACTGCTGGAATAACCCGAATGCAGAGCTGTGCGTCCCGCAGACCGTTGACGCGGGCGCTGAAGGTCGTGCGGTGGTGAATCTCAACCGTTTCGACCTCGCGATGGTGAAGCCGTTCCTGCCGAAAGCGACCCAGGCCAGCGGGGTCTTCAGCGGTAATGCCGATGTAAGCTGGGATACCACCAAACCCGGTCTGCCGCAGGGTAAAGTGACGCTCTCCGGGCGTAATGTGAAGGTGACGCAGACGGTGAACGATGCGCCGCTGCCGCTGGCTTTCGACACGCTCAACCTCAGCGCCGACCTGCATAACAACCGTGCGGAACTGGGCTGGCTTATCCGCCTGAATAACAACGGTCAGCTCGACGGCCAACTGCAGGTGACCGACCCGCAGGGGCGCCGCAGTCTGGGCGGCAACGTGAATATCCGCAACTTCTCGCTGGCGATGATTAACCCTATTTTCTCCCGCGGCGAAAAGGCGGCCGGTACGCTGAACGCGAACCTGCGCCTCGGCGGCGACGTCCAGAGCCCGCAGATGTTCGGTCAATTGCAGCTCAACGGCATCGATGTGGACGGTAACTTTATGCCGTTCGACATGCAGCCAAGCCAGATTGCCATGACCTTTAACGGGACGCGATCGACCTTGCAGGGCGTAGTGAGAACCAAACAGGGGCAGATTAACCTCAGCGGCGACGCCGACTGGAGCCAACTCGACAACTGGCGCGCGCGGGTGGCGGCCAAAGGCAGCCGGGTGCGGGTAACGGTGCCGCCCATGGTGCGTCTGGACGTGTCGCCGGACGTTGTCTTTACCGCAACGCCGAGCCTGTTCACGCTGGATGGCAATGTTGATGTTCCCTGGGCGCGAATTGTGGTGCATGATGTGCCGGAAAGCGCGGTCGGCGTCTCCAGCGATGTCGTGATGCTGGATAAAAACCTCAAACCGGTTCAGACGCAGAGCGCGCCGATACCGATTAACAGCAACCTGACGATTCACGTCGGCAACGACGTGCGTCTGGAAGCCTTTGGGCTGAAGGCGCGCCTGACGGGCGACCTGAAGGTGGCGCAGGATAAACAGGGTCTGGGGCTGAACGGACAAATCAATATCCCGGAAGGGCGTTTCCACGCCTATGGCCAGGATCTGATTGTGCGTAAAGGTGTCCTGCTGTTCTCCGGCCCGCCGGATCAGCCGTTGTTGAATATCGAAGCGATTCGTAACCCGGAGGCGACGGAAAACGACGTTATCGCTGGCGTACGCGTCACCGGTACGGCCGATCAGCCAAAGGCGGAAATCTTCTCTGACCCGGCGATGTCGCAGCAGGAAGCGCTTTCCTACCTGCTTCGCGGGCAGGGGCTCGACAGCCAGCAGAGCGATGGCGCCGCCATGACCTCAATGCTTGTTGGTTTGGGGGTTGCGCAAAGTGGGCAGGTTGTGGGTAAAATCGGCGAGACGTTTGGCGTAAGCAATCTGGCGCTGGACACCCAGGGGGTAGGTAACTCCTCGCAGGTGGTGGTCAGCGGTTATGTACTGCCGGGTCTGCAGGTGAAGTATGGCGTGGGTATTTTTGACTCTCTGGCAACGCTCACGCTACGCTACCGCCTGATGCCTAAGCTATATCTGGAAGCGGTGTCTGGTATCGATCAGGCACTCGATTTGCTCTATCAGTTTGAGTTTTAGCAATGCGAATATTTGTTTACGGCAGTTTGCGACGCAAGCAAGGCAACAGCCACTGGATGACGAACGCCCAGCTTCTGGGCGCGCACAGCGTTGACGATTATCAACTGTATAGCCTGGGCCACTATCCAGGCGCGGTGCCGGGAAATGGCACAGTACAGGGTGAGGTTTATCGCGTCGACGCCTCCACGCTTGCCGAGCTTGATGCGCTACGTACCAAAGGCGGGGAATATGCCCGCCATTTGATTCAGACACCGTATGGAAGTGCATGGATGTATGTGTACCAACGTCCGGTCGACGGGTTAACGCTGATTGAAAGCGGGAACTGGTTAGACAGGGACGAGTACTGATAAAACGACGCCACCTTCGGGTGGCGTCGTTTTTTGTCGGCTCAGAGCGCCTGACGCAGCTTGAAGACGCTGACCGTTTCCAGCAGCGTCTCCGCCTGGCGATGCATGGCCTGCGCCGCGGCTGATGACTCCTGCGACAGGGTCGCGTTCTGCTGCGTGGCGGTATCCATGTGCGTGACGGCGATATTCACCTGGTCTATCCCGGTACTCTGCTCATGGCTGGTCATGGAAATAGCCTCCACCAGCTCATTCACCCGCTTAACGCTTTGCAGAATCTCCTCCATTGCCGATCCGGCGTTTTGCACCTGCGCATTACCGTCGGCGATGCGGTTAACCGAGTTATCAATCAAATGGCGAATATCCTGCGCCGCTGAGGCTGAACGCTGCGCCAGCGCGCGGACTTCCGCCGCCACGACGGCGAACCCCCGGCCCTCAGCGCCTGCGCGTGCGGCCTCGACGGCGGCGTTCAGCGCGAGAATATTGGTCTGAAAAGCAATACTGTCGATAACGCCGATGATGTTGTTGATCTCACTGGACAACTGGTGGATTTCGCTCATCGTTTGCACCACGCGCTCTACCGCCTGGCCGCCCTGACCGGCAATCGCGCAGGCGTCGCGGGCGATTTCACTGGCAAAACGTGAGTTATCGGCGTTGCTTTTCACCACGGAGGTCAACTGCTCCATGGACGCAGCCGTCTCCTCCAGCGCGCTGGCCTGCGCCTCATTGCGAGACGACAGTTCGCGGCTGCCGACGGCAATTTGCGCGGATGCGGTGGCGATAGATTCCGTCCCCTGCCGCACACCGGAAACGATCTGCGTCAGATTGGCGTTCATGTCCTGTAAGGCCTGCATCAGACCCGCCGTTTCGTCCTTACCGGCTACGGTGATGGCGGTCTGTAAATCGCCTGCTGCAACGCGCCGGGCGATGGTGACCGCCTGCGCCAGAGGATGGGTAATGCTGCGCACCAGCCACCAGGTAATGGCGAGGCCCGCCAGCAGCGTGAGCGTCATCGCCAGCAGCAGCATCAGCCGGGTTTGCTGAAACTGCGCCAGGTTGCGCGCGTCGGTTTGCTGATGAATCGACTCGGCATGTTGCAGCGTACGGGCAACAACCTCATCAATCATGCGAGTGGGTTCGCGGTCGATGCCGGTCACCAGTCGGTCAACGCGCTGCGGGCTGCCCGGGTCGGTAATCACGTATTGTTGCAGTGCGGAAAGATAGCGCTGTTCAAGCCCGGCATGCAGTTGGCGGGTTTGTTCCACTTCGCGGTTGTCGAGACCCACCTGCAGCAGCAGGTCGCTCAGCTGTTTAAGCAACTGCTGGGTTTTCTGGCTCTGGCTGATAAACGCCGCTTTGTATTTCTCAAACGTCTCCTGCCCCTGGCCGCCGCGCAGCAGGGTGTTTTTCCACTCCTGGACCTGGATCTTGAATTGAACCTGGGCGTTGCGGGCGGTATCGATACTGTCGGCAAGCCGTTTTTCAGACGCCATCATCGTCTGGTTTTGGCTAAAGCTGTTGCTGTTGATGAGCAGCCCGCGCAGGCCGATAAACAGCATTGCCAGTAATAGCAGTGTGGCCATCAGGCCCAACCGCTGGCCGATGGTCAGTTGATTCAGTTTCATGCTTTTGCAGTTCTCACGGTGAATGACTGCCACAGATATCGTCACGGCGAGCGGGGACTTTACTGCTTGCGGAAGGGGAATAACGGCGGTTTGCGTTATGTCATTAAAAACGCGAGAGTTATTTTATTATGACGATTTTATGACAGCGTTTTTTGCGTACATTGTCGAAGAGGTTAATTTTCCTCCTTCCTTTTTGTTCTTTCCTCTCTCTAACGCAGCCGATTACGCGTACAAGAGGGTTCACTGTGCTATGAGCCATACCGGGATGCTGCAAATAACTTGCATGATGTACGGGGTACACTTAATCTGTTTTTGACGTCAGGGAATAAGATGTTCACTTTTATTGAGTTGCAGGGGTTCAGTAAACGACGCCCGGAGCTGCTATCGGACGATGAGTTCCGGGTTTTCCAGGAGGTGCTGATTGATGCTCCTGACACCGGAGCCACGATTGCGGGTTCCGGAGGATTTCGAAAGATCCGTTGGTACCGTCGCGGCATGGGTAAGCGGGGCGGCGTTCGGGTGATTTACTACAATGTGACGAGTAAAGGGCGAATTTATCTGGCTTTGATCTATTCAAAGAATGAGAGGGATGATCTGACGGATGAGCAAAAGAAAGCGCTGAAACGGTTATCTGACATGCTGGAGCAACACTGAGGCTATCACCGTAAGGCTGTCTTATCAGCGTCAATGAGGGCGACAGGGTACAGATGAAAGACGAATTATTTGCCGATCTGCTGGCGAGTGCAGAAGAAATGGTCCGAATTGAAAAGGGTGAGAAAACACCTGATCCTGAGCATGTTCATACGTTTAGCGAAATAGATGTAAAAGCCATTCGCGAAGCGACGGGACTAAAACAACAGGACTTTGCGACGGCTGTGGGGGTCAGTTATGACCTGGTTAAAAGCTGGGAAACCCGGCGGCGTCAGCCAACGGGGGCGACGAGAAAGCTCCTGCTGTTGCTGCAGGCAAACCCTTTTATCATTAATCAGCTTAAAACAATCTGAGACAGCTGTAGGGAGTAAAAAGCCGTAGCGCAACGCGCTACGGCTCTGAAGGTTGAGTGCCTGGAAGAATTATTTCTTCTGCGCGCGCTCGTAGGAAGCAATGATTTCCGCTTTTGCAGCTTCAGCATTGTCCCAACCGTCAACTTTCACCCACTTGCCTTTTTCGAGATCTTTGTAGTGCTCGAAGAAGTGTGCGATCTGCGCTTTCAGCAGTTCCGGCAGGTCGTTCACATCTTTGATGTGATCGTACTCTTTGCTCAGCTTGGTGTGCGGAACGGCAACCAGTTTCGCATCTTCACCGGCTTCGTCGGTCATCTTCAGAACGCCAACCGGACGGCAGCGGATCACAGAGCCCGGCTGCAGCGGATACGGCGTCGGGACCAGAACGTCTACCGGGTCACCGTCCAGAGACAGGGTGTGGTTGATGTAACCGTAGTTGCACGGATAGAACATCGCGGTAGACATGAAGCGGTCAACAAACAGCGCGCCGGTGTCTTTATCAATTTCGTATTTGATAGGATCAGCGTTAGCCGGGATCTCAATAACAACGTAGATATCTTCTGGCAGTTCTTTGCCCGCCGGGACGTTCAGTAAGCTCATGTTTGTTTCCTTAGAAATGTGTGGCAAACAAGTGGCGGGTATTATAGCCAACTCAGGGTAAATGTCTTCGCTTCTTTTCACGCCGTCCGGCGTGCCGCCTCGTTTTTCCTCGCCTTTTTACAGGTGAAAAATCCATAAACATAGCTGCATCATGAATACGGTTGTGAAAGCGCTTACAAATCAAGTTTTCACTTTTATGAAGTGTGACGTAACGCATCTTGTTACATCGACCTTTGTCTATAGTTTTTCGGCAGGTGACGTTTTCATCAACAATAACCCTACGAGGATACCCTTATGTGGAAGCGCTTACTTCTTGTCTCCGCCGTTTCCGCAGCGATGTCGTCTATGGCGATGGCTGCGCCATTAACCGTAGGATTTTCGCAGGTCGGTTCTGAATCAGGCTGGCGTGCCGCTGAAACCAATGTGGCGAAAAGCGAAGCTGAAAAACGCGGCATCACGCTGAAAATTGCCGACGGCCAGCAAAAGCAGGAAAACCAGATCAAAGCCGTGCGTTCGTTTATCGCCCAGGGTGTTGACGCCATCTTTATTGCCCCCGTGGTGGCGACAGGCTGGGAGCCGGTGCTCAAAGAGGCCAAAGAGGCCAAAATCCCGGTGTTCCTGCTCGACCGCTCCATTGATGTGAAAGATAAATCGCTGTACATGACCACCGTGACCGCCAATAACGTGCTGGAAGGCCAGCTTATCGGCGACTGGCTTATCAAAACCCTCAACGGCAAACCCTGTAACGTGGTTGAGCTCCAGGGGACGGTAGGCGCGAGTGTGGCCATTGACCGTAAGAAAGGGTTCGCGGAGGCCATCGCGAAAGATCCGAACATCAAGATTATCCGCTCGCAGTCCGGCGACTTTACCCGCAGTAAGGGCAAAGAAGTGATGGAGAGCTTTATTAAGGCGGAAAACAACGGCAAGAACATTTGTATGGTTTTCGCCCATAACGACGACATGGTGATCGGCGCGATTCAGGCCATCAAAGAGGCAGGGCTGAAGCCCGGTAAAGATATCCTGACCGGCTCTATCGACGGCGTACCGGATATCTATAAAGCGATGATGGACGGTGAAGCCAACGCCAGCGTTGAGTTGACGCCGAACATGGCGGGTCCTGCGTTTGACGCGCTGGAAAAATACAAAAAAGACGGCACGATGCCGCCGAAGCTGACCCTGACCAAATCGGTACTCTATCTGCCGGACACGGCGAAAGAGGAGTTAGAGAAGAAGAAAAATATGGGCTACTGAGTCCTGAGAATGCCTGATGACGCTGCGCTTGTGTCGCGCCATCAGGCATCAGGTTAATGCAGGGGGATCATATGACCGCTGACACGCACCAGGACATCCTCCGCACCGAGGGGCTCTGCCAGTACTTCCCCGGCGTAAAAGCGCTGGATAACGTGGATTTCAGCCTGCGCCGCGGTGAAATTATGGCATTGCTGGGGGAGAACGGCGCCGGGAAATCGACGCTCATCAAAGCCCTGACCGGCGTTTATCATGCCGATCGCGGCACCCTCTGGCTCGAAGGCCAGGCGATTTCCCCCAAAAATACCGCCCATGCGCAGCAGCTGGGGATCGGCACTGTCTATCAGGAAGTGAACCTGCTGCCCAACATGTCGGTGGCGGATAACCTGTTTATCGGCCGCGAGCCGAGGCGCTTTGGCTTTCTGCGCCGTAAAGAGATGGAAAAACGCGCTGCGGCGCTGATGGCCTCCTACGGCTTTTCCCTGGATGTCCGCGAACCCCTCAACCGCTTTTCCGTCGCCATGCAGCAGATTGTGGCTATCTGCCGCGCTATTGATTTGTCCGCTAAAGTGCTGATCCTCGACGAGCCCACCGCCAGCCTCGACACCCAGGAGGTGGAGATGCTGTTTACCCTGATGCGCCAGCTGCGCGCCCAGGGCGTCAGCCTGATTTTCGTCACCCACTTTCTCGACCAGGTCTACCAGGTCAGCGACCGCATTACCGTGCTGCGCAACGGCAGCGTTGTCGGTTGTCGTGACACCCGCGAACTGCCGCAAATCGAGCTGGTGAAGATGATGCTGGGGCGCGAACTGGAGAATAACGCCCTACAGCGCGCCGGGCGCACGTTGCTCAGCGACAAACCGGTGGCGGCGTTCAGCGGTTACGGGAAAAAAGGGGTGGTCGAACCGTTCGATTTACAGGTCCGCCCCGGCGAAATCGTCGGGCTGGCGGGCCTGCTTGGTTCCGGGCGTACCGAAACCGCCGAGGTGATTTTCGGCATCAGGCCGGCCGACAGCGGTCGCGCGGAAATCAAGGGCAAACCGCAGACGCTGCGGTCGCCGCACCAGGCCTCCAGCCTGGGGATTGGCTTTTGCCCGGAGGATCGTAAAACCGACGGTATTATTGCCGCCGCCTCGGTGCGCGAGAACATCATTCTGGCGCTACAGGCGCAGCGAGGCTGGCTGCGGCCGATCCCGCGACGCGAGCAAAATGAGATTGCGGAACGCTTTATCCGCCAGTTGGGGATCCGCACGCCCGGTAGCGAGCAGCCGGTTGAATTTCTCTCCGGCGGCAACCAGCAAAAGGTACTACTTTCCCGCTGGCTGCTGACGCGCCCGCAGTTCCTGATCCTGGATGAGCCGACGCGCGGTATCGATGTCGGCGCGCACGCGGAGATTATCCGGCTTATCGAAACCCTGTGCGCCAACGGGCTGGCCCTGCTGGTGATTTCGTCGGAGCTGGAGGAACTGGTGGGCTATGCCGACCGGGTGATCATCATGCGCGACCGCAGGCAGGTGGCGGAGATCCCGCTGGCGGCGCTGTCCGTTCCGGCCATCATGAATGCTATTGCAGCATAAGGGGTATGATGTGATGCCACAATCTCTCCCACAAACCGGCAAGCCTAAGCGGCGGCTGCGTTTGCCGACGGGGATGCCGCAACTGGCGGCGCTGATCCTTGTGCTGCTGGCAGACAGTCTCGTGGCGCCGCATTTTTTCCAGGTGGTGCTACAGGACGGGCGGCTGTTCGGCAGTCCTGTCGATATTCTTAACCGCGCCGCGCCCGTTGCGCTGCTGGCCATCGGGATGACGCTGGTGATCGCCACCGGCGGTATCGACCTGTCGGTGGGGGCGGTGATGGCTATCGCCGGGGCGACGGCGGCGTCGATGGTGGTGGCCGGACACAGTCTGCCGGTCGTGCTGCTGGCCGCCTTGGCAACCGGCGTGCTGGCCGGGCTGTGGAACGGCATCCTGGTGGCGATCCTCAAGATCCAGCCGTTTGTCGCGACGCTTATTCTGATGGTGGCCGGGCGCGGCGTGGCGCAGCTGATTACCGCCGGGCAGATAGTCACCTTCGACTCCGCCTCGCTTGGCTGGACAGGCAGCGGTTCGCTGCTGTTTTTCCCAACGCCGGTGATTATCGCGCTGGTCACGCTGGTTATCTTCTGGCTGGTCACCCGCAAAACCGCGCTCGGCATGTTTATCGAAGCCGTTGGCATTAATATTCGCGCCGCGAAAAATGCCGGGGTGAATACCCGTATTGTGGTGATGCTGACCTATGTGCTGAGCGGTGTCTGCGCCGCCATTGCCGGGGTGATTGTCGCCGCGGATATTCGCGGCGACGATGCCAACAACGCCGGGCTATGGCTGGAGCTGGACGCCATTCTGGCGGTGGTGATTGGCGGCGGTTCGCTGATGGGCGGACGCTTTAATCTGCTGCTGTCGGTGGTGGGGGCGCTGATTATCCAGGGGATGAACACTGGGATCCTGCTGTCAGGTTTTCAGCCAGAGCTGAATCAGGTGGTGAAAGCGGTGGTGGTGCTGTGCGTGCTGATCGTGCAGTCGCCGCGCTTTATCCGCTTACTCAAAGGAGCGCGCGGTCATGATAAAACGTAACCTGCCGCTGATGATAACCCTCGGGGTGTTTATCCTCGGCTATCTCTATTGCCTGACCCAATTTCCGGGGTTCGCTTCCACCCGGGTTATTTGCAACATTCTGACCGATAATGCCTTTCTGGGGATCATCGCGGTCGGCATGACCTTTGTTATCCTCTCCGGCGGGATAGACCTTTCCGTCGGGTCGGTGATCGCCTTCACTGGCGTGTTTCTGGCGAAAGCCATCGGTTTCTGGGGGATTTCGCCACTGATGGCCTTCCCGCTGGTGCTGGCGATGGGCTGCGCCTTCGGCGCGTTGATGGGGCTTTTGATCGATGCGCTGAAGATCCCGGCGTTTATCATGACGCTTGCCGGGATGTTCTTCTTACGCGGCGTCAGCTATCTGGTCTCTGAGGAGTCTATCCCTATCAACCACCCGCTGTACGATCGGTTGTCCGATCTGGCCTGGACCCTTCCCGGCGGCGGGCGCCTTAGCGCGATGGGGGTGCTGATGCTGCTGGTGGTCGTGGTGGGGATATTCCTTGCCCACCGCACGCGGTTTGGCAACCAGGTGTACGCCATTGGCGGCAACGCCACGTCGGCGAATCTGATGGGGATCTCCACCCGCAGTACCACGGTGCGGATTTACATGCTGTCGACCGGGCTTGCCACGCTGGCGGGCATTGTCTTCTCCGTCTATACCCAGGCGGGATATGCGCTGGCGGGCGTTGGTGTCGAACTCGACGCTATCGCTTCGGTGGTGATTGGCGGTACGCTGCTGAGCGGCGGCGTGGGGACGGTGCTGGGCACGCTGTTCGGTGTGGGCATCCAGGGGCTGATACAAACCTACATCAACTTCGACGGCACCCTGAGCTCGTGGTGGACCAAAATCGCCATCGGTATTTTGTTGTTTATTTTTATTGCGCTACAGCGTGGATTGACCGTGCTGTGGGAGAATCGCCAGAGCGCGCCGGTAATGAGAGTGAGTCCGACGGCAACACAGAAGTAACATCTTGAATTTGCTGAAAAATATAAAAACGCCTCTCCGAAGAGAGGCATTTGCCTTACGCGTCCGGGTATTCGCGGATAAAGCGTTCGACATCGTCGACCATATGCTCAGTGCCGACGAAGAGCGGACGGCGCTGGTGCAGGCTTTCCGGAGTGATATCCAGAATTCGCGCTTTACCGTCGCTGGCTTTGCCGCCAGCCTGCTCGGCGAGGAACGCCATCGGGTTGCACTCATAGAGCAGGCGCAGTTTCCCTTCCGGATGGCTGGCGGTGCTCGGGTAGAGGTAGATGCCGCCTTTGAGCAGGTTACGGTGGAAATCCGCTACCAGCGAGCCGATATAGCGTGAGGTATACGGGCGCTGGGTCTCTTTATCTTCTTCCTGACAGAACTTGATGTACTTCTTCACGCCCATCGGGAATTTGATGTAGTTGCCTTCGTTAATGGAGTAGGTATTGCCTTTCTGCGGGTAGCGCATACGTTCCTGGCACAGGCAGAAAACGCCCAGCGACGGATCGTAGGTAAAAGCGTGAACCCCACAGCCGGTGGTGTACACCAGCATGGTGGAAGAGCCATACACCACATAACCGGCCGCCACCTGTTTGTTGCCCGGCTGCAGGAAGTCTTCTTCCGTTACCGGCGTACCGACTGGCGTAACGCGGCGATAGATGGAGAAAATGGTGCCGACAGAGACGTTAACGTCGATGTTGGAGGAGCCGTCGAGCGGGTCCATCAGCACAACGTATTTGGCGTGCTCGCAGCCCTCGAAAACGACGATCTCGTCTTCTTCTTCCGATGCGATACCGGCCACGATATCGCGCGCCCTCAGTGCAGCTTTTAATTTTTCATTGGCGAACAGGTCGAGCTTTTGTTGCACCTCGCCCTGCACGTTTTCAGCACCGCTGGCACCCAGGATATCGACCAGTCCGGCCTTGTTGATATCGCGGTGGATGATCTTGGCGCCGAGCTTTATCGCCGACAACAAAGCAGTGAGTTCACCGGTGGCATGAGAAAACTCGTGCTGCTTTTCGACAATAAATTCACCTAACGTTTTCATAACACTTTCCCTGCAATTTATATGGAGTAAAGCGACCGCAACAATCTTAACAAACAATTCAACGATTGCGCTCAGGTGAATCGCGCCAGCTAGTACAGATTTACCCGAAATGCGTTTCTCAGCCGTCTCACATGTGGGTAAAATGTGCGCCAGCTAAGAGAAAGGATAATGACGTATGCGCATTCATATTTTGGGAATCTGTGGCACCTTCATGGGCGGTCTGGCAATGCTGGCGCGCTCTCTGGGCCACGAGGTAACGGGTTCGGACGCCAATGTGTATCCGCCGATGAGCACGCTGCTGGAGCAGCAGGGTATTGATTTAATTCAGGGCTATGATGCAAGCCAGCTCGATTCACAGCCGGACCTGGTGATTATCGGCAATGCGATGACCCGCGGTAACCCGTGTGTTGAAGCGGTGCTGGAAAAGAACATTCCGTACATGTCCGGCCCGCAGTGGCTGCACGATTTCGTGCTGCGCGATCGCTGGGTGCTGGCGGTGGCCGGGACACACGGTAAAACCACCACTGCCGGTATGGCGACCTGGATCCTCGAAGCCTGCGGCTATAAGCCGGGTTTTGTGATAGGCGGCGTCCCGGGGAACTTCGACGTCTCCGCACGTCTGGGCGACAGCCCGTTCTTCGTTATCGAAGCGGACGAGTATGACTGCGCCTTCTTCGACAAACGCTCCAAGTTCGTACACTACTGCCCGCGTACGCTCATTCTCAATAACCTTGAATTCGACCATGCGGACATCTTTGACGACCTGAAAGCCATTCAGAAACAGTTCCACCACCTGGTGCGTATCGTGCCGGGGCAGGGGCGGATTATCTGGCCGGAAAGCGACTTCAACCTGAAGCAGACGTTGGCGATGGGCTGCTGGAGCGAGCAGGAGCTGGTCGGCGAGCAGGGCCACTGGCAGGCGAAAAAAGTCAGCACTGATGCCTCCGAGTGGGAAGTGTGGCTGGACGGCGACAAGGTCGGTGAGGTGAAGTGGGGCCTTGTCGGCGAGCACAACATGAACAACGGCCTGATGGCGATCGCCGCCGCGCGTCACGTCGGCGTACAACCAGCCGATGCCGCCCATGCGCTGGGATCGTTCATCAACGCCCGCCGCCGTCTTGAACTGCGCGGCGAAGCGAACGGCGTCGCGGTGTATGACGATTTCGCCCATCACCCGACGGCGATCCTCGCGACCTTACAGGCGCTGCGTGGCAAAGTCGGCGGTACGGCGCGGATTATCGCCGTGCTGGAGCCGCGCTCCAACACCATGAAAATGGGCGTGTGCAAAGACGATCTCGCCCCGTCGCTCGGACGCGCCGATGAAGTGTTCCTGTTACAGCCGCAGCATATCCCATGGCAGGTAGCGGAAGTGGCGGACGCCTGCGTACAGCCTGCGCACTGGAGTGCGGACGTCGATACGCTGGCAGACATGATCGTCAAAACCGCGCAGCCGGGCGATCACATTCTGGTGATGAGCAACGGCGGGTTTGGCGGCATCCATCAGACGCTGCTGGAAGGTCTGGCGAAGAAAGCCGCAGCCGCAGAGTAAAAAAAGCCCGGTAGCGACGCTTACCGGGCCTGCTTTTCGCACGACCTTGCAGGCCGGATAAGGCGTTTACGCTTCGCTTTCCGCCAGTTCGCGCAGATACTGGAAAATCAGGCGCGCGGACTTCGGCGGCTTATTCCCGTCGCGTTCTTTCTGCGCATTGCGGATAAGCGAACGCAGCTGCTGGCGATCGGCATCCGGCCACAGGTTCAGGACTTCCGCTACCGCATCATCCCCTTCCATAATCAGGCGATCGCGCAGATGCTCCAGCTTATGGAACAGGGCGACCTGCTGGTTATGGCGGTTTTTCAGCTTGTCCAGCGCCTGGCGAATCGGCTCGACGTCGCGTTGACGCAGCAGTTTGCCAATCAGCTGCATCTGGCGGCGGCGGCCCTCTTTCTTGATGCGCTGCGCCAGCTCGATCGCGGCGCGCAGATCGTCATCCAGCGGGATTTTCTCCAGCGCGTTTTTACCCAGCTCAACGATTTCTGCGCCGAGCTGTTTTAACTCTTCGGCGTCGCGTTTAATTTCGCTTTTACTGACCCAGATTATCTCATCATCTTCATCGTCGATGTCGTCACCGGGCACGTCGTCGAGCCAGTCTTTGGGGGGCTTTGTCATCTCAGGCTCCTTAAAAAAAGAGGCACATGTTACCAGTTAAGGCGCGCACTGAAAAACGGTTCTCTGTTAGACTGAAGTCTAACCACCTATACATTATGGCATTAGCGATGAAAGTCATCACACAGGTAGCAGAACAGCGTAAAACGCTGGAAAAAGCCGTCTCCACCGCGCTGGAGCTGGCAGCAGGCAAATCTGATGGCGCAGAAGTGTCGGTCACTAAATCGACCGGGATCAGCGTCAGCACGCGCTACGGCGAGGTGGAGAACGTCGAATTCAACAGTGACGGGGCGCTTGGCATTACGGTCTATCATCAGAATCGTAAAGGCAGCGCGTCGTCCACGGACTTAAGCCCGGACGCCATTGCCCGCACTGTGCAGGCGGCGCTGGATATCGCGCGCTATACCTCTCCAGACCCGTTTGCGGGCGTGGCGGAAAAAGATCTGCTGGCGTTTGACGCGCCGGATCTCGACCTCTTCCACCCGGCGGAGGTCTCCCCGGACCAGGCCATTGAGCTGGCGGCGCGCGCCGAGCAGTCGGCGCTTGACGTCGATAAACGCATCACTAATACCGAAGGCGGTAGCTTTAACAGCCATTACGGCATCAAGGTGTTCGGCAACAGCCACGGTATGCTGCAAAGCTACTGCTCCACGCGCCATTCGCTTTCAAGCTGCGTGATTGCTGAAGAAAACGGCGAAATGGAACGTGATTACGCCTATACCATCGGCCGCGCCATGGGCGATCTGCAAAATCCGGAGTGGGTCGGCGCCGAGTGCGCACGCCGCACGCTCTCGCGTTTGTCGCCGCGCAAGCTTGCCACCATGCAGGCGCCGGTGATTTTTGCCAACGAGGTCGCCACCGGTCTGTTTGGTCATCTGGTCGGGGCGATTGCCGGCGGCGCGGTGTACCGTAAATCCACCTTCCTGCTGGATTCCATGGGCAAACAGATCCTGCCGGACTGGCTGACCATCGAAGAGCATCCGCATTTGCTCAAAGGGCTGGCGTCCACGCCGTTTGACAGCGAAGGCGTACGCACGGAGCGTCGCGACATCATCAAAGACGGCGTGCTGACCCAGTGGCTGCTGACCAACTACTCCGCGCGCAAGCTGGGGATGAAGAGCACCGGGCATGCGGGCGGCATCCATAACTGGCGCATTGCCGGACGCGGCCTGAGTTTTGCAAAGTTGCTTAAAGAGATGGGCACCGGCCTTGTGGTAACGGAACTGATGGGCCAGGGTGTAAGCGGCATTACCGGCGATTATTCCCGCGGCGCATCAGGTTTCTGGGTGGAAAACGGCGAGATCCAGTATCCCGTCAGCGAAATCACCATTGCCGGAAACCTGAAAGATATGTGGCGTAATATCGTCACCATCGCTGATGATATTGAGACTCGTAGCAATATCCAGTGTGGTAGTGTACTGCTGCCGGAGATGAAAATCGCCGGACAGTAACGCACATTCCGGCGCGACCTGCCGCGCCTTTAAAAACAAAAAGGAAGTGAGCAATGCGTAAACAACTTTTAGCTATTCTGGCGGTATCTTCGCTTGCGATGGCGGCTGCGGCCCCGGCGTTTGCGGATATCGGCGACGATATGGAAGTCCTGGCGACGAACCTGAAAGTGGTGCAAAAAAGCGACAATGCGACAGAACTTAAAGCCGCGCTGACGAAGATGCGCACCGCCGCCCAGGACGCCCAGAAACAGACGCCGCCGAAGCTGGAAGGTAAAGCCGACGACAGCGCGGAAATGAAAGATTACCGCCACGGTTTCGACACACTGATCGGGCAGATCGACAGCGCGCTCAAGTTTGTTGATGAAGGTAAAGTGAAAGAAGCCCAGGCGATCGCGGCAGACCTCGCGACCACCCGCAACACGTATCACCAGAAGTACCGCTAAATCCCTCTCGCCCTGTTCAACGCAACGGGGCGTTTTCTTCACCTTTCCTGCTTTCTCTTTCATAAGCTACGCTTATTTCCTGAGACTCAGCGCACGTTTTTTCATTTTCTTTTTCGGAAGAGAGTCGACATTTTCTCGTGATATTCATCACAAGAATTTGGTGAAAAGTACGTATTCAGCCGAATTATGTGGAACAGATCACTCTTGCTGCCCGCCTTTCCACTTCGAAGTGGAAAACAACTCGCTACAAACCGGCTCCACCCGACGCTACGTTATATATCAGACGCAATAAACGGGGTCAGATGAGTGAACAACGCAGTAGTGAATAACGACGCAGGGAATCGGACAGAAGAGCTTGCCATACGCATGCTGGGCGAGGTGTACAGCCTGCTCAAACGTCACGATATCATCCCGAACGCCGTCCAGGAGCAAATGCTGACATCGCATGTCCGCGCTATGGCGCACCGGTCGATTACCGGTGAACCGCTGCCGGAAGTGGAGGCCAGCCTGTTTGAAGAAATTTCACCCGATTCAATGACGCTTGCCCGCGAAGTGGTCGCCGCATTTGGCAATCTTCCGGATGAAGAAGCCTGGCTGCTGTCAGTGCACTTCGAAGTGGCGAAAGAAAACCTGTAAGGAGCAAAACATGGAACAAATTACCGTAGTGATTGGCGATCGTCTGGGCAAAGGTCAGAAAGTCGCCGCAGGCGTTGAGAAAGCGGGCGGCCGCGCCGTCGTGGTACCCGGCGTTGCCGCAGACATGAAGCTTGGCGATGTGATGAAAGCGGAAAACGCGACCTTCGGCATCTCGTTTTGCGGCAGCGGCGGCGCTGGGGCGATTACCGCTCAGACCAAATACGGCTACAAAGCGAAGTATGGCATGCGCTCTGTGGATGAAGGCGTAACGGCGATCAACGAAGGCTGCAACGTGCTGGGCTTCGGCTTCATGGATAAAGAAGAGCTGGGCGAGCGTCTGGTGCAGGCCTGGCAGAAAAAATACGGCGCTTAAGTATGAAAGAACAATTCACCACAACGGTGAGGGTCAAGGGCAAGGGCGAGGCCAAAACACGCGCCTTTGCCGACGCCCTCAGCCATGTTCAGGCCGCGGTGATGAAAGCATCGCCGCATATCTTACTGCGTATCGAACCCCAGGACGTGGAGGTGATTCAAGCGCGAGAAGCGGTGCGAAAAGAGGCGTTCTTATTCTTCTTTCTGCGCCGGGAACGACGCACCTTCAGCGTCGAACTGGATGTAACCGTCAACGTGACTGCGTTAAACCTCGATAAGGTGGAGTTCGTCACGTCTCAATAACTGATACCCGATGCGCTGACGGCTCTGGCGGCAGATAGCAGGGTAGGAAAAGGGCAGATACATGTTCTTAATTATATTAATAAAATCGCTCATTATCGGCGGCCTGGTGGGCGTCGGCGTGGGCGCAGGCGCAGCACGCATGTTTCATGCACCCACCACGCAAGGTATGGGTGCATTTCGTACATTGGGCGAACTTAACTCCTGCGAGGGCGACCCGGCTTCACACTTCTCCTTTGGTCTCGGCTTTTTCTTTAACGCCTGGGCATCGTCGGTAGCGGCTGGCGCCTTCACCCAGGACGTCGACCACCGCATTATCCCGAACTGGGGTGCGGCGGCGCTGATGATGAAAAACCGTAACGTTGCGCAAACGCTGCACGACCCGAAAAAAATGGCGATCGCCTGCGGCATCATCGGCATGATCGTCGTGGCGTTCCTTAACTCCACCGCCTCCGCAGTCCCTGCGGCGTTGCAGGTCACGGCAGTGAAAGTGCTGGTACCGGCGGCTAACCTGTTGGTTAACACCGTCATGCCGGTCATCTTCTGGCTGGCGGCGATTGATGCGGGTAAAAAATCCGGCTTCTGGGCCACTATTTTCGGCGGCGCCGCGCAGCTCATCATGGGCAACGCCGTTCCGGGCCTGGTACTGGGTATCCTGATTGGTAAAGGTGTTGAAGAGAGCGGTTGGCATCGCGTCACCAAAGTGATGATGACCGCGATTGTCGCTCTGTTCGTTCTCAGCGCCTTCTTCCGCGGCTTCGACATGAAGATGCTCGAATCCTTCCACCTGACCGTGCCGAACTGGCTGGATATGATTCACAACGCGCTGAGCGGCAAATAAGGGGATAACGCATGGAACAGAATAAAGGTTTTTGGTACGCCGACTGGTCGTTCCCGATTTTTGTCGGTCTGCTCTCCTCCGGCGTGTTCGCCGGGACGCACATGTACTACCTCTACGGTATCGGCGCGTTTAACGAAGTCGCCTTCGTGGCGATGCTCAAGGCCGGTATCGACACGGGCGCTTACGGCGCGGTCGCGGCGTTCGGCGCCAGCTTCCTCTTCGCCCGTATCATCGAAGGTTCGCTGGTCGGGATCCTTGATATCGGCGGCGCTATCCAGACCGGTGTCGGTCTCGGCGTTCCGGCGCTGCTGCTGGGTGCTGGGATCGTCTTCCCGGTGGCGAACTTCGGCGCGTCTCTGGTCACTGGCCTGGCGATCGGCCTGGCGATTGGTTACATCATCATCCTGGCGCGTAAGTTCACCATTAACCAGAGTGACTCCACCTACGGTGCGGACGTCATGATGGGCGCGGGTAACGCCTCCGGCCGCTTCCTGGGGCCGCTCATTATCCTCAGCGCAATGACCGCGTCGATCCCTATCGGCATCGGTTCTCTGGCTGGCGCGCTGTTGTTCTATATCTGGCAGAAACCGATCACCGGCGGCGCTATTCTCGGCGCGATGATCCTCGGTTCCATCTTCCCGGTGGCGATCAGCTAAGATCTGCAAGGAGTAAGTGATGTTTGATTTAGTGCTGAAACGGGCGCGTCTGGTTGATGATACGGTAACGGATATCGCCATCCTGGGCGGCAAAATTGCAGCAATGGGCGATATCGACGGGGCGGCGGCGAAAGTCGTCGACCTCAACGGCGAGCAGTACGTCAGCGCCGGGTGGATCGATCTTCACGTGCACTGCTACCCGCAATCGCCGATTTATCACGATGAGCCGGACAGCGTGGGCGTTGCCACCGGCGTAACGACGGTTATCGATGCGGGCAGCACCGGTGCGGATGATGTGGATACCTTCTACGCGCTGACCCGTCAGGCGGCCACCGACGTTTATGCGCTGCTCAATATCTCTAAGGTCGGGCTGATTGCGCAAAACGAGCTGGCGAACATGGCGAACATTGATGCCGACGCCGCGACGGCAGCTATCAAGCGCTACCCTGATTTTATCGTCGGCCTGAAGGCGCGGATGAGCAGCAGCGTGGTGGGCGAGAACGGCATTACGCCGCTTGAGCGCGCCAAGGCGATTCAGAAAGCCAACGGAGATCTGCCGCTGATGGTGCATATCGGCAACAATCCGCCGAACCTGGATGAGATTGCTGAGTTGCTGACCTCCGGCGACATCATCACCCACTGCTATAACGGTAAGCCGAACCGTATCCTGACGCCTGCAGGCGAGCTGCGCGCGTCGGTGTCCGGCGCGCTCAGGCGCGGCGTGAAGCTTGATGTTGGTCACGGGACGGCGAGCCTGAGCTTTGAGGTGGCGAAAAAAGCCATTGCGATGGGCATTTTGCCGCACACCATCAGCTCTGATATTTACTGCCGCAACCGCATCAGTGGGCCGGTACATTCGCTCTCAAGGGTGATGGCGAAATTCCTCGCCATCGGCATGTCGCTGCCGCAGGTTATCGCCTGCGTCACCATGAACGCCGCCGAGGCGGTACGCCTGAAAAACAAGGGGCATCTGGCGCCGGGCTATGACGCCGACCTCACCATCTTCACCGTAAAACGCCAGCCGATTACGCTGGTGGATGCTGAAAACGACACCCTGCAGGCGGACCAGGATCTGGTGCCTCTGGCCGCGATCCGCGCAGGCAAAGGGTATATGACCGAACAGGGGAGCGCAGAAAATGCCTTCAATTTATGAGAAGTATCAGTTAAAACAAGTCATTAATACCTCCGGCCGTATGACGGCGCTGGGCGTTTCGACGCCGCGTCCTGAAGTGCTTGAGGTGGTGATGACCGGTATGAATCACTACTTCGAAATGAAAGATCTGGTCAACAAGACCGGGGAGTACATCGCGAATCTGCTGGACGTCGAAGGCGCGACCGTGGTCTCTTGCGCCAGTGCCGGGATTGCCCAGTCCGTCGCCGCCGTGCTGGTGAAAGACAGTGACTGGCTGCTGGAAAACCTGCACAGCACCGTGATTGAAAACAATGAAATCGTGCTGCCGCGCGGCCACAACGTTAACTTCGGCGCCCCGGTTGGCACCATGGTGGCGCTGGGCGGCGGTAAGGTCGTGGAAGCGGGTTATGCCAACGAGTGCTCCGCCGATCAGCTGGCGGCGGCTATTTCTCCGCGTACAGCCGCCATCCTGTACATTAAATCGCACCACTGCGTGCAAAAGAGCATGCTCAGCGTCGAGCAGGCGGTGGTGGTAGCGCGCAAGCACAATGTTCCGTTGATCGTCGATGCGGCGGCGGAAGAGGATCTGCAGTGCTACTACCGCTCCGGCGCGGATCTGGTTATCTACAGCGGCGCGAAGGCCATTGAAGGGCCGACCAGCGGTCTGGTGGTGGGTAAAACCCAGTACGTCGAGTGGGTAAAACGCCAGACGGCGGGTATCGGCCGCGCGATGAAAGTGGGTAAAGAAGGCATCCTTGGCCTGACCTGCGCCATCGAACATTACCTGACGGCGGAAAAAGAGAGCGGCGCGCAAATGGTGGAAAAAATGACGCCGTTTATCGCCGCGCTGAACGCCATTGACGGCGTCTCGGCTCGCGTGGTCTGGGACAGCGCCGGGCGCGATATCGCCCGCACCGAAATCAAATTTAATGAGGCCGTCACCGGTATCGCCACGAGCGAGCTGGTCAACGCGCTCAAGCAGGGCGAATACGCTATTTACTTCCGCGGCTACAAGGCCAACGAAGGCATTATTGAAGCCGATGTGCGCAGCGTAAACGCGCAGCAGCTGGAGATTGTGGCGCGTCGAATTGCGGATGTGCTGAACAAGGAGAAAAACGCATGAAGCTGACCCCGAATTTTTACCGTGACCGTGTTTGCCTGAACGTGCTGGCGGGGTCTAAAGTCAATGCGAGCGCCATTTATGAAGCCGCCGAAGGCCACGTGCTGGTTGGCGTATTGTCGAAAAACTACCCGGACGTTGCCACCGCGGTTGCCGACATGCGCGAGTACGCGGCGCTTATCGACAACGCGCTGTCGGTGGGCCTTGGCGCAGGGGACCCGAACCAGTCGCAGATGGTGAGCGAAATCGCCCGCGAGGTGCAGCCGCAGCACGTGAACCAGGTGTTCACCGGCGTAGCGACCAGCCGCGCGCTGCTCGGTCAAAACGACACGGTGGTCAACGGTCTGGTGTCGCCGACCGGGACGCCTGGCATGGTGAAAATCTCCACGGGTCCGCTGAGCAGCAAAGCGCAGGACGGCATTGTCCCTGTTGATACGGCGATCGCGCTGTTGAAAGACATGGGATGCAGCTCGGTGAAATATTTCCCGATGGGCGGCCTGAAAAGCCGTGACGAGTACAAGGCCGTGGCTGAGGCCTGCGCCCGTCACGATTTCTGGCTGGAGCCGACCGGCGGGATCGATCTGGAAAACTATGGCGAGATCCTGAAAATCGCCCTCGATGCGGGCGTTAGCAAGATCATTCCGCATATCTACAGCTCGATTATTGATAACGACAGCGGTGATACGCGCCCTGAGGACGTTCGTCAACTGCTGGCGATGACCAAAGCGCTGGTTGAGTGATTTCAAGCTGTACGACGGGCGCGCAGGCGCCCGTGCTGAAAGAGAGGAAAACTGCAGTGCGATTCCCGAATCAACGCCTGGCGCAATTGTTTGAAATGTTGCAAAACGAAACCCTGCCGCAGGATGAACTGGCGCAGCGGCTTTCCGTTTCCACGCGTACCGTTCGGGCCGATATTACGGCGCTCAATGCCCTGCTGGCGCAGCACGGCGCGCAGTTTGTTCTCAGCCGTGGCAACGGCTATCAGCTCCACATCAACGACCCGGCGCGCTATCAGTCGTTGCAGGATTCGCGCCCGCGCGCGCTGCGGGTGCCGCGTACCGCCAGCGAGCGGGTACAGTACCTGATGGTGCGCTTTCTCACCTCCGCGTTTTCCCTCAAGCTTGAAGATCTCGCCGACGAGTGGTTCGTCAGCCGCGCGACGCTGCAGGGCGACATGGCCGAAGTGCGCGAATGGCTGGCGCGCTATCAGCTGACGCTGGAAACGCGCCCGCGCCACGGCGTGAAACTGTTCGGCAGCGAAATGTCGATTCGCGCCTGTCTGACGGACCTGCTCTGGCAGCTGGCGCAGCAGGACAACCAGCACCCGCGACTGATGCAGGAGGCGCTCAACGCAGGAGTGCCGGAGCAACTGGAGCATGCGTTACAGGAGGCTTTCAGCCGCTGTCATATCCGCCTGACCGATGAAGGCGAGCTGTTCGTCCGGCTCTACTGCGCGGTGGCGGTGCGGCGTATCAGCGAGGGTTATCCGCTGCCGGAATTTACCGCTGATGATGTCGATGAGCACGTGCTGCAGGCGGCGCGGGAGATTGCCGGCGTTATCCAGCATCTGGCCGGGAAAACCCTGGCCGCGTCGGAAGAGAACTGGTTGCGGGTGCATATTGCTGCTCGTCAGGTGCGGGATATTGCGCCAAGCCAGATCAACGCCGATGATGACGAAGCGCTGGTGAACTACATTCTGCAGTACATCAACAGCCACTATAACTACAACCTGCTAAGCGATGCGCAGCTGCATGCCGACCTGCTGACGCATATCAAAACCATGATAACCCGGGTGCGCTACCAGATTATGCTCCCCAACCCGCTGCTCGATAACATCAAGCAGCACTACCCGATGGCCTGGGATATGACCCTCGCGGCGGTCTCCGGCTGGAGCAAATACACCCCGTGGACCATCAGCGAAAACGAGATAGGTTTTCTGGTGCTGCACATCGGCGTCGGGCTGGAGCGTCACTACAACATCGGCTACCAGCGCCAGCCGCGGGTGCTGCTGGTGTGCGATGCCGGTAACGCCATGGCGCGGATGATTGAAGCCGTGCTGCAGCGCAAGTACCCGCAGCTGGAGATGGCGGGTACTATTTCGCTGCGCGACTATGAGCAGCGCGAGACCATCAGTGAAGATTTTGTCGTTTCCACGGCGCGGGCGGCGGAAAAAGACAAACCGGTGGTGGTGGTGTCGCCGTTTCCCACGGACTATCAGCTTGAGCAGATAGGCAAACTGGTGCTGGTCGACAGAACCCGTCCGTGGATGCTGGAAAAGTATTTCGACGCCCGCCATTTTCGCATTATCAACACGCCGCTCGACCAGCAAACGCTGTTCCGCGAGCTGTGTCAGCAGCTGCGCGAAGAGGGGTTTGTCGACGGCGATTTTGTTGATTCAGTGGTCGAGCGTGAAGCCATCGTCAGCACTATGCTGGGTGACGGCATCGCGCTGCCTCACGCCCTGGGACTGCTGGCAAAGAAAACGGTGGTCTATACCGTGCTGGCCCCGCAGGGTATCGCCTGGGGGGATGAAACCGCCCACGTCATTTTCCTGCTGGCGATCAGCAAAAGCGAATATGAAGAGGCGATGGCCATCTACGATATTTTCGTCACCTTCCTGCGTGAGCGCGCAATGGCGCGGCTGTGTACCTGCGGCGATTTTACCGAGTTTAAAACGGTGGCGATGGAGTGCGTGAGCCGCTTCTGACTCAGCGCAAGTGATGCACGACCTGGTTGCTGCTGCCGCGCCAGATGAGCGCCGGGTCCTTGAGATCCTGCACGAATTTACCGTCGACCAGCACATTGATCAGGTCGACGACCACCATTTGCGCGTCGTTGAGTTCATCGAGCTTATAGCCGGTCCACACCCAGATATCTTTCCCCGGGCACTCCGCGCGCACGCGCTGCACCAGACGCAGAATATCCGCAACGTTCTGCGGATGCAGCGGGTCGCCGCCGGACAGCGAAATCCCCTGGCGTTTAATGCGGGTATCGTTCAGGTCAGCGATGATGCGCTCTTCCATCTCCCGGGTAAACGGCATCCCGGAGTTCAGCCGCCAGGTGCTCTTGTTGTAGCAGCCGGGGCATTCGTGCACGCACCCGGAAACAAACAGGGTGCAGCGCGTGCCGGGACCATTAACAATATCAACCGGGTAGTACTGGTGGTAGTTCATAGCGTATAACCATGCCGGGTGGACGGTTTGTAGGCCCGGTAAGCGTAGCGTCACCGGGCATGAAAGCGACAGAGGATTAACCGATCTGCCCGTTCCCTAAATGCTTCACGCGGCGTTTCACTTCTTCCTGCTTGCCGGCGTTAAACGGACGCGCATCCGGGCTGCCCAGATACCCGCACACGCGACGGGTCACAGACACGCGGGAGGCGTCGTGGTTGCCGCATTTCGGGCAGGTGAAGCCTTTGCTGGTGCACTCGAATTCGCCGGTAAACCCGCACTCATAGCACTCGTCGATAGGCGTATTGGTGCCGTAGTACGGTACGTGCTGGTAGCTGTAATCCCAGACGTCTTCCAGCGCTTTCAGGTTGTGCTGAATGTTCGGGTATTCGCCGTAGCAAATGAACCCGCCGCTGGCAATGGGCGGATAAGCTGCTTCAAAGTCGATTTTATCGTACGGGTTCACCTTCTTCTCCACATCGAGGTGGAAGCTGTTGGTGTAGTAGCCCTTATCCGTCACGCCGTCCACCAGGCCGAACTGCGCAGTATCGAGACGGCAGAAGCGGTCGCAGAGGTTTTCGCTCGGCGTACTGTAGAGGCTAAAGCCGTAGCCAGTTTCCGCTTTCCACTCGTCAACCGCATCGCGCAGGCGCTGAACGATAGCCACGCCTTTCTCACGCAGCGCGGCGTCGTCGTAGACGTGCTGGTTGCTAAACAGCGCATTGATGGTTTCGTGAATGCCGATATAGCCCAGCGAAATCGACGCGCGGCCGTTTTTGAAGATGTCAGACACGTCGTCATCGGCTTTCAGCCGCACGCCGCAGGCGCCTTCCATATACAGGATCGGCGCCACGCGGGCTTTCACCCCTTCCAGACGGGCGATACGCGTCATCAACGCCTTGCGGGCAAGCTGCAGACGCTCGTCCAGCAGCTTCCAGAAAGCCGCTTCGTCGCCGTGCGCCTCCAGCGCAATGCGCGGCAGGTTGAGGCTAATCACGCCGAGGTTGTTGCGCCCGTCGTGGATCTGCTCGCCGTTCTCTTCATACACGCCGAGGAAGCTGCGGCAGCCCATCGGCGTTTTAAACGAGCCGGTAACCTTAACCACCTGATCGTAGTTGAGAATATCCGGATACATGCGCTTGCTTGCGCACTCCAGCGCCAGCTGTTTGATGTCGTAGTTCGGGTCGCCGACCTTGTGGTTCAGGCCGTCGCGAATCGCGAACACCAGCTTCGGGAAGACCGCCGTTTTGCGGTTCTTGCCAAGCCCGGCGATGCGGTTGCGCAGAATCGACTGCTGGATCAGCCGCGACTGCCAGCTGGTGCCGAGACCGAAACCGAAGGTGACGAACGGCGTCTGGCCGTTGGCGGTATGCAGGGTGTTGACCTCATACTCCAGCGACTGGAAGGCGTCGTAGCACTCTTTTTCCGTACGCGAGTGGGCATAGCCTTCGGCATCCGGAATGTGCCATTCGTCGGCCACTTTGCGGTGTTTTTCGAAGCTTGCGGTCACAAACGGCGCCAGCACTTCATCGATACGGTTAATGGTGGTGCCGCCATAAATGTGGCTGGCCACCTGGGCGATGATCTGCGCGGTGACGGCGGTGGCGGTAGAGATGGATTTCGGCGGCTCAATCTCCGCGTTACCCATCTTGAAGCCCTGGGTCAGCATGCCCTTAAGGTCAATCAGCATGCAGTTGAACATCGGAAAGAATGGGGAGTAGTCGAGGTCGTGGTAGTGAATCTCCCCGCGCTCGTGGGCCTGCACCACGTCGTACGGCAGCAGGTGCTGACGGGCGTAGTGTTTGGCGACGATACCGGCCAGCAGGTCGCGCTGGGTCGGGATCACTTTACTGTCTTTATTGGCGTTTTCGTTGAGCAGCGCGGAGTTGGTCTGCTCCACCAGGCCGCGAATCTCCTGATTCAGACGGCCGCGCTTTTCACGCTGAACATCGCGGTCGTGGCGATATTCAATGTAGGCGCGGGCCAGCTGCTTGTACGGCCCGGACATCAGCTGGTTTTCGACGGCGGTCTGAATTTCGTTGATGTCGACCTGCTCGCGGCTCTGCATTTGTTGGCTAACGACTTCTGCGACGGTGGCGCAATAGTCTGCGTCATCGACTCCCGCTGCGTTCGCGGCTCTCAGGATAGCTTCCTGGATGCGCGTTGAGGTGAACGGCACTTTACAGCCATCGCGTTTCATCACATGCGGTGTCATGATCACTCCATATTAAAAGAACAGGTTATCCACAGAGGCGGAAGACGCGTCGCGGGCATGATTCAGCTTGCCTGCCAGACACTTCCCCGATTCCGGCCCTTTTTATCCACATTCTCGCCCTGGGTTTTTTAGTCGGGTTCAGGTGAGAGAATAGACGATTAATACAATATGTAGGGCCGGGATGCATTCTAAGTTCTATATATAGTGATTTGCATCAAAGATGTTTGCGATTTTTTTGATTCAGGACAAAGTAAAAACTGGACAGTACAGAGGACGGGCAATGTAGCCTAACGAAAATTTCTTCGTTTGAAAGGTGAGTAAAAAATAAACAAAATCAGGTGGTCACTGTGCGGGCTTGAGGCTATTGGCACCTGTGCATATTGTAAAAGGGGCTATACTGGTATGTCGTTCTGTTCCAAAGGGAGACATCGAGATTTGACAGGGAGTTATATGAGATACCTGATACAGGCCTTTTCCTTCATATTGAACCGTAATCTGTTCATCATCGCTCTGCTGATGTTGATATCTCCTGGCGCGTTTTCTGGCGAACATAGTCCGGTTATGCTGCAGAAAGGCGTCAATATGCTGGATGTTAATGGCGATGGAATAAAAGACATCGTTATTGATGCCATATTTGATAACAATACCTCGCATCCCAACCATACCATGACGATTTTCATTAAAAATAAGGATGGAGAATATAATATTATCCCCGTTCCCAATGATACGGGGTTTACCTGGTCTGATTTCAGCCTGTCTGCTTCCACGATCAAAATAACCAACTACCAGCTGTATAAAAAAGCAAATGGTTATTTTGTCGTCAGTGCCTACAAATTAGCGAGTAAGCAACATGGTGAAGATGTTACGGATGCGCTTCCGGTAAAATTTAGTCGTTATGATATCAAAATCAATGATCAAGACCCTGGCGTCTCTCTGTTCTATTGGGAGCTCACCAGAGCATATGTGACGAAAGAACGATATAGCGACACGGATGAGGCTTTTAATCATATTAGCCTTAGGGCGCTGGAATGAGGCCCTGTTTTCTCGTCTGTTGCCTGCTGTTATCGTTCCTCAGCCACGGCACCGACCGCGATAATGATATAAAGCTGATTCAACAGGCGCTGGATCGACAACCGTCGTTATGCCTGGGGGAAACATTGTGGCCCGTTTCGATGACACAGAATGAGTCGGTGTGGGTTAATGCCAAAATGTGGGCATTGGTCGATGCTGGTTTGGTGAAAGTGACCCCCAACAAGAAAACCTGGTCGCTAACCCGTGCAGGCCAGGAAGAATTTAACAAGCATGGCGACTTCTGTTATGGCCGCATTCGCGTGAAACACATTGACGATATCGTCAACCGCGGCCATGGCAATAAGTCGGTAATTTTCTACTATGACATAGAAAATCTGCCCTCCTGGGCAAAAGATAAATCGATCAGGGGGGCGTACACCGACCTGGATAATATGGTCACGGGGATCGGGAACGCCAGATATCAGGCGGATATTTTTACCAACGCAGACGGTTCAATGACCATCACTGGAGAGCCCTATCAGTTAGATCTGTTCTACTGAATGCGCAGACCGCCGCCCCGGCAGACATGCCGCCGGGGGAGCTTGCCTGATTACCCCTGCAACCACCACACCGCTTCAAACGGGCGCAGCGTGGCCGGGAAGGGCTCAGGCAATCTGAGTCTCGATCCAACATGTTAAAGCATCAATATCCAGTAAAGCCTGCTGATCCACTGTAAAGGTTGGCCCCAGACGCATAGGTTCAGCGTATTCCGCCAGCGATGCTAACTCCGGGAGATATTCTTCGCCGGGGTGTCCCGGCTGGCGGTGCTGTAATCGTTCGGCATAACGTGAGACAACCTGTTCGGGAGAGATCTGGTTCCAGATTTCTAATACTCTCTCTATACCTGCCTGTTGCACCAGTTGTTGCAGCGTTTCGCGTGGTTGAAAACCAAACCAGGCATCAATCAACCAGACACAACTGGCGGGGGATTGCCCAATAATCGACCAGATAACCTCATATGCCGCACATCCCAACTGCCGATTGAAAGTGCGGTCAATATCATTGAAACGCGCCATAAAGGGTTCTTTAATCCCATCAATGGTCAGGAAGGGGAGATGTAATGTTTCAGATAATTGCCGGGTAATGGTGCTCTTTCCTGAAGCGGGAATGCCGTTAATCAGAATGACTGTTTTACAACCAGGAGTAAGGTATCGTTTCATAGCAGTGCGATAACCTCTTCTCTGGAGTTTGCTGCCCGCAACTTAGTCATGCGTTCGTCGTTGTCGAGTAAGGCGACGATTGCCCTGATACCCTCTTCAATATGCGCGTTGCTATCCTCGGCGCCAAACATGATGACAATGTCTGCCTTTTCACTGCCAGCAAACCGGATCGGGTGCTCCAACAACACCAGACTGAAGCAATTGCGATTTACACCGCATTCTGGTCTGGCGTGAGGGATCGCCACTCCCTCATCAAAAACATAATACGCGCCATGGCTCAGGGTATTATCAATCACCGCCTGACTATAATCTTCAGAAATATATCCTTGTGCCACTAACGGGCTGGCCGCCAGTTGAATGACTTTTTGCCAGTCCGACTCTGTGACGCCGACCTGAATTGCGTCTGCCTCAATCAGTAGGTTTTTTATCGTCATTTTGACTCCTGATCTTTGTCCTAAATATTACGACGAATAATATTGCGTAAGTTATCAATGCGAACAAAAAGCGAATCTATTTCCTTGCGATATGCCTTGCTTTTAGCATACATAGGGAGTGCGCGGTTATAGGTTAGCATTAATGCCTTTTGTATTTCTCCATTACCAGGTTCGCACTGTAACTCAGTTTCCAGTTTGGCTATTTCGGCTGCCAATGCAGCGGATTCTTCATCATGCTCCTGTGGCGGGTTATTTTCTTTTTTTAACAGTGACTTCAATAATTGAAACATAATTCTCTCCCACCCCGATGAGTGACAGGGCTACCCTGGTGATGATGTATTATAAAAAATAGGGTATTACTTAAATAATGCGATTTTTTCCATTAATACATTGGTAACAGCATGGTTTGCGGGAATTAAAAATTTCCGCACGCTGTCATTCACCTTACCCTTCTCAAAGGTCGTTTTGCACTTATCGACCCATTGCACATTCATTTCCGTACCGACATTAACTTTATTAATGCCTTCAGTGACGGCTTTACGCATATCGTCATCACTGACGCCTGTGCCACCATGTAAGACCAGAGGAATACCCGTCGCAGCGCTAATATCCTGCAAACGCTGATGTTGAATCTGTGCTTTGCCAGTATATAAACCATGCACTGTTCCTATGGAGACCGCCAGCATATCGACCTGTGTTTCATCAACAAAACGTTTGGCATCTTCCACAGTGGTGAAACAGATATTTTCTGCGGCGATTGACTTACCATCTTCCGAGCCACCGATAGCGCCCAGCTCGCCTTCTACCGTGATGTTTCTGGCGTGCGCCATTTTCACGACAATTTGCGTATTATCGATGTTCTCTTTCAGTCCGAGGTGGGAGCCGTCATACATCACTGAAGAGAACCCGGCATCCATTGCTGTTTTAATGGCTGTGAGATCAGAGCAGTGATCCAGATGCAAACAGGTTGGCACATTTTCACTGTCTGCGAGTGAGCATACCGCGTCTACAAGTAAACGATACCCCAGGTATTCTGCGGTTCCTGTTGATATCTGAATCATTAATGGGCTATGGGTATTCTTCGCTGCTTTGAAAAATGCGGGTAGCATTTCAATACAGTGTAGATTAAATGAACCAATAGCTTTGAAATCTCTTTCCTGAGCGATTTTTAGAATATCGTTGAAATTATACAGACTCATGAACACTCTCCTCTTTTTGCTGACCAGTTTTACCGTTTACGAACCATGCCAGTGCGGCGACAAAAACAATGAACAATGCAACAAATAACCAGTTGTGCTGGAACACATGCCCTAAAACCAATCCGGAACTGATGACATCTGAGTCACTAAACGTGACGCCTGTAAAGCCGTAGCTTTCGAGCATCGGTACCAGAATGGCGGGTAGGAAGGTAATAAACAGACCGTGTACTATCCCACCAATTATTGCGCCACGACGGCCGCCCAGTGCATTACCAAATACCCCTGCGGTGCCACCTGCAAAAAAGTTGGTTAATAATCCCGGCAGAATCATTGCCAGACCAAACATCGGGAATATCAGCATGCCGATAATGGAACCGACAGTGGTTGCCAGAAACCCGACAATGACCGCATTGGGGGCATAAGGAAACAAAACCGGGCAATCCAGCGCGGGTTTGGCATCTGGAACTATGCGCATCGCAATACCGCGAAATGCAGGAACTAACTCATTGAGTAATAAGCGTACACCGCTGTACAGAACGAATACGCCAGCCACGAATTGAATAGACTGCATAAAGGCATACATTAGGTAGTTAATGCCGTTAGAGAACTGAGCGATGTACTCCGGGCCAGCAGCCAGCGCGGGAATCAGGTACATGGGTACCATGACAACCGCCATTGCAAGGTAGGTATCTTGTAAAAACTTAAAGTTATCCGGTAATTCAAGTTCTTCTGTGGAACGAGAGCCTTTTCCTACCACTTTGGCCACGGCTGCCTGTACCAGATAACCGATGGTACAAAAATGGCCGAGCGCTACGTCATCAGAACCGGTAATGCGCCTTACCACAGGCTGTGCCAGTGCAGGCATCAGTACTGCCATCACGCCACCGAAAATGCCACCGGTTAAAATGAGGGGTAATCCGGTCAACCCTGCCTTGTAGCCAATGACTGCACCGATGGTTGCCATCCAAAGCAGAGCCTGACCCGTGAGGAAGATATATTTTAGCGGTGTTAAGCGAGCAATAATGATGTTGACGGCAAAAATCACCATTAACGTTAATGCGACCTCAGAACCTAATTCCCGATTCGCTAACCCGGCGATAGCTGCTACATCAGTGATGTATCCTTTCATACCAAAACCATGGGTGAAAATATCATTCAGAAACGTCAGTGTGGCGACAATGATATTAATACCAGCCATCATGATTAAAAAACCAAGCAGCGTTTTAAACGTTCCCTCCGCCGTTTTTCCTGGCGATTTTTTTTGCAAGATCAAGCCCAGCATCGCGATAAATGCAATGAGTATTGAAGCCTGACCAAGTAGATCCTTGACGATAAACTCTACAAAACTATTCATGGTCTGCTACCTTCAGATTATGTTCTTTTAAGAATGCAACAATCTTGGTTTCAATCTCGTCCTTGTCTGTGAGTTTGTTCAATACCACGACCCGTTTAATTTCTTCTTTACTGGCATCTGCCGTTAATATGTCTGCAAATGTTTTCTGCGTCAGAATCATGTCTGATTTAAACGCCCCAGCTTCAGATACTGTGGTATGCTCAATTTTTGCAGGGATCTCTAGTTTTTTTAAAACCGCTTTGGCTGTCATTTCGATAGCAAAGCTTGAACCGAGGCCGCAGCCACATACGCAAAGGATTTTTAGCATATAGGTCTCCTCAAATAATATTGAGTTGTTTGGCAAGTTTGTAATAATGTCCTTCTACATCAACCAGACGCTTCTTCATACTTATTAAATCTATTGGGATCGGCTTATTGCTTGAGTTTATAATGATGGCTTTATTCTTCATCCCTGATTGAATACATCGAACGACTTCATTAGCCATAATGGTACCCTGGTAAATTTCCTCGCAGGTCGGGTCGCCATTACGTAAACCAAAACCGATAATTGTTTTACGGATACGTACGCCAATACGCGGTTCAAGCTGCTTAATCATCGTATCGATTGCACCCTGAAAACCTGGTGAATACTCTCGGGTATAACCTTCGGAACAGAGAATAATGATACTGTTCTGACTGGTTAGTTTTTGCTTCACACGCTCAGCCAGGCATTCTACAGGTATCTGATGCTCCGGAATTAAAGCGATATCCGCGTTGCTCTTAATGGCCGACTGCAGGGTCAGTTCACCACAGTAGCCTCCTAATATTTCCACCATAAACACACGCCCCGGTAGTGCTCGCCCCGTATTTCTTAAACGAGAAACCTCCTTAATAATCTGTTCACAGGCAGTAGAGAAACCAATCGTATAATCACTACCATATACGTCATTATCGATGGTCATTCCCACCCCAAAGCAGTTAATATCAAACTCACTCAGCGTGTTGAGAAACTGCAGGCTCCCATCACCTCCTGCCATAATCAAAACATCAATGCGTAATGATTTTATTTTTTTAGCAATTGCATCATATTCACTCCGTATTAATTTTCGTGTTGTCCGCCCTGACGTAATGATGGGAATCGATGCAATAGAGAAATCAACCAAATCACGCCAGGAGACTTCATGATGGTTTTTATCTAACAAACCGGGTATTCCACCGTTGAATAGTGTGATCTCCGCATTTGCGAGCTTAGCTATCTGGAAAATGAAGTTATTAATTCCAGATACATCTCCACCACTGATAACAATGCCAATTTTCATTGTGTTTCCCCGTTAATTCCCGTAGAAACATTTTTTCCTGATTTCAATCCCTGTATTTGCAATGAAGATCACATTGTGGTGATAAAATTAACGATGCATAGCCTTGACTCAATGAGTTTATGGTTTGTTTTTGTGATTGACATCACTTTTATGAAGTAAAGAAAAGTCAAAGTTGTTTGTTTATTTTGTTGATTATCATTGAGTTAATTTACTTTGCGGGAATCGGTTTTATTCGATGTTCCTTTAGGCGGCTTTGCATTGTTATGAAAAGACAGAAATGTGATTAGCTGCGCATTTTTGTGCTGATGAAAGTATTAATTGGGGAAAGCGCGGGGGTATCGGTGATGAAATTATTGCTCATATTCGCCGCCCCGGCAGATGTACCGCCGGGGGAGCTTGCCTGATTACCCCAGCAGCCACCACACCGCTTCAAACGGGCGCAGTGTTATTGCGCCCGGTTTGTCGGCGGTGTCCGGGTAGTTGCTGAGCACAGTTTGCCAGTCGTCATCGGTTTGCTCCGGCGCCCAGGTCTGCACTTCGCGGCTGAGGTTCGCCGCCACCAGCAGGGTCTGGCCCTGCCACTGGCGGCGGTAGCTCCACAGGGAAGGGTGCTGCGGCAGAAGATCCTGATAATCCCCCCACGTCAACACCGGTAGCGTTTTGCGCAGCCGAATCAGCGACTGATAGGTGTAGAACACTGAATCGGGGTCGCGAAGCGCTGCGTCGGCGTTGATCTCGCGGTAGTTATCGCAAAGCGCGATCCACGGCTCGCCGGTGGTGAAGCCGCCGTGCGCCGCCTCGCTCCACTGCATCGGCG
>NZ_JAFAGS010000057.1 GCF_019237635.1 Pluralibacter sp. | reverse complement strand
AGGTGTCGTCCATGTCGGCGAACTCGAAGCCCTCCATCAGGGCGTTGTTTTCGTCCACCGGAGCGTCGCTATCGGTCTGCCATTCGAATTTTGGCTGAGTGGTTGAGGTTTTCCCGATCATCGACTGAAACGGGAAGTCCTGTGGGGAGATATTAGAGATCCATTCGGCGAATGATTCCTTCACGCCGTTTAGTTCATACGAGTTGAGGTTAGGCATGTCATGTCCTTGCCTGCGTACTACGCGCAATCCGTGCGCCTGTTTATGTTTTGTTTACTGCTTTAACGGTGTGCATGTTATGCACATAATTTTAGGAATCAGGTTTGGTATTTTTTTTGTTAGCACTAATTGTTAATTTTCGCCCTCAATCGCCCCCGCAATCACCTCGTAATCAACGGCGGTATCCGGGTCTTGCTCAGCAAGCACAGCCACCCGCACCAAAAGCCTCGCCAACTCAGAATCACGCTGCGCCCCACCAGCAACCCTCCACGCCAATTTAGCGAACTCCGGGTTTAACAGCGCACGTGCCGTCAGGTTAGACAGAATGAAGGGGGTGGCTGCAAGCACGTTGCCAGTCGCAACGGCACCCAGCCCCTGAAGCCCGCCCGCAACGGTCAGGTGATTAGCGGTATTGCTGTAGTTCGCGGCCTTGCCAAGGTCTTTAAGGCGGTCAGATATCACAGCAAGTGCGTCAATGTCTGCGCGATGGGACCCCGCCAGCAGGTCAGCAAGTCCGTTATCCTTCAGCTTTGTCCAGGTAGTTAAAAATGCAGCCGCGCTAAACTGCCGCCCCTCGTTACCCGCCTGCCCCGCAGATTCACGCCCAGCGCGATAAATCATTTCTGCCTTAATCCGCTTTTGAGCCTCTTCCGGCATCAAAGCCAGAAGTCCGCGCACGCGATCAGCATTGCTAATCATCAGCGCATCAGATGGCTTGCCAAAGATGCGAGCATAGAGCGTGTCACCGGATGCGCCATCCGCGAACATCCGCCCCATTGCGGATAGCTCATCCTGGAATGCTGACCATGCGCGATTAGCCTCCTGATACGCACCCAGCGCCCCAAACGGAGCCTTGTTCTGGCCCAGCGCCTGCAAGATATCCTCATCCAGCGCTTTTGCCAGTAGGCCCAACTCCCTGTCGTCAGTTGACTTTAGCCCCACTCCAGGGTCGTCCATCATGTTACGGATAGCGGCCTTTAGCTTGATAGCGCCAGCCAAATCCAGCCCCGGCTTTATGGATTCGCGCATCGCGGCGGACACCCGACGCCAGTCCGGGGATAGGATGATATCGGCGATGGTCGGATTTTTAATGGCGACGCTCTCAACGCTATTGAGCACATCCAGCGACTGAGCCACACGAATCGGAAACACACCCGCGCGATTAACAGCCTCAGAGAAGTACTTTTCACCATCCTTGCGACCAGCATTGATGAACGCCTGATATCCTGCACGGATTGCGTCGCCCAACTCCTCCGAACTCATGCCACCGCCGTCCTGCATGTTGGTGCGTAGTACGTCAGCAAACTCGTTGAGCGCCTTTTGGTTGGCTTCATTGAAGTTGCGAAACAAATAGCCGGAACCCAGCACATTCTCCAGATGCTTTTCCAGAAGCGCTGACGGCTTGCCGCGTGTCAGCATGGCGCGGGACGGGGTAAAATCCACGCCATCGGGAAGCACGGAGTTAATCTGCTGCACCGCATTCAGGGTTTGCCCCTCCTGATTACCGCGAAGCAAGGCCTTAACACCCCGCCCCACCTTCGGCATTAGGGCGTTCAGGGCAACACCGAGCGACACATCACCCGCCATCGTTCCCGCATCAAGTTGATTACCACTGGTTAGCTGCCCACCAGCGGACGCGATTGAGTTATCCGCAGCCCAGCCAGCCCAGCGCCCGAAACGCCCGCCGATGGAGGTTGCCAGCTTTGCGACTCTGGGGGCCATTACAGCCGACGAGCCAACACCCCCCACCATGGCAGAAGCCACATCCGCAGCCGTCTCGACATAGCCCGTTGCCCGCAAATCTTCCGGAATGACCTTTTCCAGCTTATAGACTGGCGTGTACGTCCCATCACCAATACCAACCAGATTGCCCACCCACGAGCCAGCGGAGAGAACACTATCAGCGATATTAGCTGGGGTATCAGCCAGCTTCGCTGCGGTAGCCAGCAGCCCCTTGCCCGCGCCAGACACCACCGTGTCAATGAGCCCATCAGCCTGATTAAAATACTCATCCAAAGCCCCCTCAATCTCCTGGTGCGTAGTCCCATCAGGAAATTCGAATTCCAGACCTCTCGCCTCGACCGTAATTGTCATTTCTCTTTCACCTTGTAAGTTACGCCGCCACTACTGGTGCGAGTCTCCCCGCCCTCCGCTGGCTTGCCCTGCGGTTCCGGCTGCTGGGCGTTAAGCACTGGCGCCACCGGCATATCGTACTGGTACAGGTCGGCTTCATTGTCTGCCGCATTGAGCCCACGAAGAATAGCGTCTCGAATCTGACCCAGCTCACTCATCAGTTGCTCAGGTGACGATTGCGGGTCGAGCTGCGCAATCAATCCCTGCACAACCTGCCCCTCCTTCTCTGAAAGGGCACCCATGCCCTTCATCCCCTGGATGCCGCGCATAAACTCCTGAGATTTCAGGTTGCCTATTAACCCGCGCACCTGCTGCGCGTCAATCATGTTCATCCACGCCGGGAGGTACCCAGCCACCGCGCCAGTGCCTTCAGAAACATCTAGGCTCAAAAGCTTGTCCACCTGCGCGAGGTTCGACACCAGCCCGTTACGCCCTGCTGAATACGCAAGATTTCCCTGCTTCCAGTCGTTTGACTGTTTGATACGGGCGGCGGTCGGAGCCTTGCCGGTTGCTGGGTCAATGCCCGACGCGATCGCCTGCGCCTGGTCTCGAAGCGACATACCACTTGCGGTGTCTGCGCGTTGCTGCTGTTTAAGCTGGCGGTCAATCATCTGTTGCTTTTGGTCAAACAGCGCTTTTCGCTGATTAAGCCCCTCACGGCGCAAACCCAAGTTCTCATTGCGGTAACGCTCGTTACGCGCGGCCTGCTCATCCCGGAATTGCTGGTTTTCGTTGTATCGACGCTGCCCCTCTTTGAAGTCCCGAACATCATCGAGGTTCTGCTCATTGAACTTGTCACGGGCAAGCATATCGTCACGCTCAGCGTCCAGCCCTTTCTGGTCGCCGGTCTCGTACCACTGGAGGATGGATTGAGCGGAGTAACCATCTTTTTGCAACTGCGGGACATGCTCAGCACGTTTACGCAGTGAGTAACCGCCGTCATGGATTGCGATCGCACCCCACAGGCCACCAGCGATTGCCGCACCTGCATCGCCCGTTGTCAGGCCAACCATCAGCGCGGTCATGAAGGAACCTATCCACATCTGTTTATCGATTTCCTCCACCGATGGCGGGTTAACCAATTGCGCTGATTTAGCGGCCTCTCGCCAGATATCGTCCTGCTCGTAAAATGACGGGATAACCGTTCCCTGCTGCGGGTTTAGCGCGTACGGGGAGATAGCTTGGGCGTTAGTTAACGCGTCCTGCGTTTGTGTTTGTTGGTCTAATTCCGTTTTCATCCTGCCGCCTTGTTATTTGTGGATGCCGATTCCAACGCCTCAGCGAACGTTACAGCCGTTTTTGCTGACCCGGTGGCCTTGCCTTCCTTCCGAGCCTCTTTAAACGTCTCCAGCGCGAACTGGTAAAGAATTTCCTTTGCACGCTGCGCGGTGATCTCCCCTGACGCCGCCTGCCGAATAACTTCAGTGATGTACGGGTCAGCGTTTTTGGCCTTCCAGGCGAAAGCTGGGTAGCTCTCGACCAGCCGCTCCGGTGACATTGAGCCTTGAAGGTTATGCAGTTGGGATTGCTGATAAACCGGCTTCGCCACCGGCACCCACGAAACGCTATTCGAATTCGGGTTGAACGTCGGCTTGTAACCCTCCTGCTGCGCCCATTGGAGCTTAACAGGGTCATTCATAACCTCTTCCGGCTTGGTGGCGCGGATTTGGGATGCGAGCTGGTCGTACTGTGCGAACATCTGCGCAAACTGGTCACGGAACTGACTCAAAATAAATTCCCCCACTGCTGGATACCGTCTAACGGGTTGTTGCTGGCGGCCTTACCAATCATTTTCGGGACTTCCATCGCCGACCCTGCACTACCCGACACCGGTTTTGCGCTGGCGGTAGCGGTGCTTCCCGGCGATCGCGCTCGTTTGCCGGTCATCTGCATGATTTGCGGTAGCGCCTGCTTAATCGGCGCAACCCACCAGCTATCGCCGTTTGTACCCTGCACTACCGGCTGACCTGCCGTGTCAACCATTCCTCCTACGGCCTGACTCACCACGGTGGCAATGTCGCCCTGAGTGGCGTCAAGCCCGTTGTCGATGACATCGACACCAAACGAGAAAATCGAATCCCATCCACTCATCAGAAGATACCCCGCGATGTGTCGGTGCTGCTCTCGGTGCTGCTCTCGGTCTTCAGCCCTGCACCCGGCATGGTCACAGCCATAAGAGCCGCCATGTCAATCCATTCCATGTTGTTGTTAATCATGCTGTTGCGGCGATCGTTGTTGAGAACCTCCTGGTTATACCACTGCTCAAACAGTCCTGCGTTGAACTGGTTTTTCGTCCCCTCTTTGACCATGCCAGCGCCTGCGCCAAAGATATCGCCACCAGCACCCAACAACACCTGATTGAGATCCATTGCAGACCCCATTGCATCAGTCGTCAGACCGATAACACTACTCAGGACGTCAGCCTGCATTGATGCGATCCCCTGCGTCATTGCGTTCGCGCCGGATGCCATAACCTGCGCCTGGGTCTGACTGGCTGAACTACTGCCAGATACGGCGGAGTTGCTCATGGTGCTCTGTGCGGTTGACCCGAAAGCTGCGCCCATGTCCGCATAAACACCGCTCTGAATCGCTGCGGCCTGGTTTTCCATTGCCGGTGTCATGGCCTCCCACATGCCGGAAACGCCCTGCTTAAACATGGTGTTCGCGCCACCGCTCAGCATGTTCTGCATCCAGGTAATCGAGTCTGACACCAGGCCCGCGCCGCCGGTCATGATTTGCTTGCCCAGCTCGATTGACGCACCGCTGCCGTATGCCTCCAGCGCTTTTTTCTGCGCTTCGGTCATGTCAGCAACCTGACTCTCCTCGTAGTCGATGGATGGGTTCGAGTCGATAAAGTCAATCATGATTGGGCTCAGGTACTCATACAGCCAGCTCTCATTAGTGCTGCTACTGCTGGAGTCATTCGAGCTGTTGAGTCGCGAACTCATTTTGCACCCCAGATGTTTTTAGAAATCCAGTCTGCATCGCCCATCTCGCCTTTCTTTTTCGTTTCCGGTGCAGCGGTCGTGGTTTTGGTGTGCGTACGCACCACTTTGCGTCCCTCTTTCTTCAGGCGCTGAGCTGCGGCTTCACGCTGGGCGCGGTACTCGAAGGCATCATGGAAAATCTCCATAAGCGCCGGGTTCGCCACGTCCGCGAACGAGTCAAACGACAGGCCCGCTGATATTGCCAGCCCCTGAGCGTTTTTCATCTTGTCCATGCTCCAGCCAGCGCGGGCGAGATTGGTTGCGACCTGGCTTAAGTTGTGGTGACGGGTGTTCTGCAATGCCTGTTGGCGCTGCTGCGCTACCTGGTTGCCTGCGGCAATGAGACTTGCCTTGCGCAGTTCGGCGGAGGTCAGCGCCTGGTGTGCCAGTTGGTATTGCTGAGCGTCCAGGCGCCCCGATTGCAGCTCGGTGGTCAGCTCCTTAATCTGGTTGTCACACTCAGTCACCGCCATAGCCTGGAACCGCGCCGCCTGGTCGCCAAAGCCCTTGATGTTCTGCACCAACGGGGCGATTGACTGATTGAAGCGCTCGAACGTGTCGGCGTGCTTCAGGGCGTTGTTTACTTGTTCCTCGTTGTACTCGGTCTCGCCGAGCTTCCAGAATGTTCCCGCAGTAATTGGCGCAGCCGGGTCGCCGTCGACGGGTGCAACGATGGTTGCATCGTCTGTGATTGTTGGTGATGTTTCTCCGCCCTCTTCGACGCTTTCGTCGACTGGCGCTCGCGTGGTGTCTTGCGGGAAAAACAGGGCTGAAGGGTTGAATCCGGTAACGCTGCGGGAGTCATTCGTGGTGTTTTCATTTGACATTTTTAGTCCTTTGGTTGGTTATCGCCGCATCCGTGCGGCATGGTCGAAAGAAAAATAACAGATTTAATCAGGAATCAGGCTTGCTGATTTTCAGCCGTCTGGTCATTGGTGTCGTTTGTCAACTCTTTAACGTCCTTCAGGGCTTCGCGATCCTGTTTGTTGGCCTCCATAATGAGCCGCAGCTTGTCGATATCCATTTCACCGGCAATTTGCTCAATCTCTGCCAGGGTCTTGGCGGCGTCGTTGAGGGTCTTCTGAATGTCTGCTGTTTCGCTCTGCACTTTGGTCTCCGCGAGCTTGGTTGTCGCGATCGCGTGGCGGAGCTGGCAGGCAGTCATGAGCGCTTTCAGTTTCTGCTGAAGCTCTGACGGTTTCGGCATTGCACTTGGTGGCGTGATGTAGCGGTCGACGTCCTCGGAGTAGGTCACGGCGCGGAGGTAGTCGGCGTAAATTGCGTATACGTTACTCTCCTGAAAGTTCGCCGGGAGCGTGCCGGTCGCCACTGCCGCGGTGTAGGCGTTGAGCACGTTGGCGGCGCTCTGAGCGCGGTCTCCAGCGGACTTCACATTAACCTTAAGGCCAATGTCATCACGCAGAATCTTGAACGGGATTTTGTCGCCGTCCAGTTCAAACACGTTGTTAATCTCCTGCTGAACCATCAGGAAAATACGGTACGCCGGTTTGATGAAGGTCTCCGCAAAGGCTTTCGCGATCGCGTTCTCGTTAACCTCCTCCTTGGCCTGGGTCAGTGCGATCGCGGTCCCTGACTGCTGGGTTTTCTCCATTGCCACGGACTGGTTCGCGCTCCCCTGCTTCACGCGCTCCACGTCCTGCGACAGCTCGTTACTCAGAATCTGCATAGCCTGCGGTACGTCTGCGGCGGCGATGCGGCGCACTGCGCCCGCCTCCCTGACGGGATAGACGCGGCCCGGCGCGGTGTGGTCGTTTAACGCCTCTACCGCTTTCTTGGTCATCATGCTTTCCACAACCTCAGTCTCAGGATATGCCGCAAAGTCTGCGGAGCGCTGAATCGCGCGGCGGGCGCGGGTTGTCCCGTCCTGAGTACTCTTGCAGAAGTCGAACAGGCTTTCACCATAGGCGGAGTTGGGAACCGGCGACATAGCGCCCCAGATTAACGGGCAGTACGCAACCTCCTCGTGGGTCAGGTACTCAGTGCCAGTGGTAACGACATACCACAGTTTTTCATCGTTGGTGTTGTAGCACCCTCGCCAGAAATGATGGAAAACGGTGATGAGGCTGTTAGGGCCGCCCGCCTCCATTGCGCCTGCGTGCTCGCCGCCCTGGGCGTTGAGGTTGCCAGTGACAAGCATACTCGTATCCATGCTGCGGCCTGCATTGGTATCCTGGAGCATGGCCTTATCCACAACCGTTTTGCGATAGCCGCGCTTGACAGCTTCAGCGTTGGTGATCTCCTCGCTGTAACCGCAATAAATCGCGTTCTCCGGTGAGGTGGCCTTGTCGTGCAGATAGAAGTCCTTGAACGGGATCAGATTGATGACCGGGAATTTTATTTCGCGGCGCCCACGCATGGTCCCGGACACAACAGGAACGCCGTCCACATCCTCGAAGGTCAGCTCTGACTCGACGTTATAGCCCGCTTTCTCCAATACTCGCTCGGCGATGATCGCCTGCTGCGCCGGTGCTTTGTCGAACGTCTGCGTGTCGGTCTCGTATACCTTACTGTCATAGCCAACCAGCGCGGCCTGATTCCCGGTGATGAGTACCTCTTTGAGCGCCAGATAAATCTTGGCATCCCAATCCACAACCGCCAGCGCGGAGGCGTGAATAGCCCTGGTCACGGCGGTAGCCAGCTTGTTTTCACTGAATGCGTCAGACTGAAACGCAACCGGCGATTTCTGGTCATCGGTGAAGATAGCCACCAGAGACGGATGTAGCGTCTCGTACGCCTCCCACATCACCTTACGAGCAGCGATGTCGCCCGGCTGCATCACTTCGGGCAGTTCCCCGCGATAGTAACCCCAGGCCTCGGCGTAACGTTTCTGTAGCGCCGTCTGGCGCAGCACAGCGTTATCCTTGTGGCGCAGCACCTCAGTTAACAGGTCTTTCTGGTTCAATGGCTAAATCCTCCGATTCCTAGTGATAACTCAAATGCGTTGCTGTATTCGTCCTGGGCCACAGCCGCCCGCCTTGCCTGTTGCATGGTCTCGCCGTCATCACGGACGCGTATGCCGCCAATGCGGAGCGCATCCATGTAGTGGTTATCTTTGTCGATTGGTACTGTCTTTTGCCCCTTCTTAATCCACTGATAGCCCCGCCGCTCGCGGAGCGTCTCGGTGCAGGTGGTGAATATCTTCAGCATGCCGGTGCGGAACATTTCGCTAACGATCCCCAGCGAACCATGAAGGCTGCGACGGTTCGTCTCCAGCGGTGCAAGGTCCGGCGGTATCTCAAAGAGCCGGTGATGCACATTGGCCCCCAGCTTGCTCATGATCTCCACGCGGGGGATGTTGCTTCCGGTATGTGCGTCCGGCTGGCTGTTCGCGCCATCGTGCGGAGCCTTGACGACAATCGACGGGAGACTAACCGGCATACCCTGAAACTCCGCGTTGTCGGTCAGTCGGGGCCAGTTGTCCGGCTCCTTGCCGGTGATTTTCGCTGCCAGGTAGTGCGGTAGGTGCGCATTGGCGTAGGTCGCTTTATCCATGTCCGAACCCCACTCAGCAAACACGTAGTGGACGCCGGTTTCAGGGTTGCGGGCGATGTACAGGATGATTGACGGGTCTTTAAGCCCCGACACGCCAAAGTCCAGCGCCGCCAGCACCTGCCAGTGGTCAGGAATCTCGAACGGTGCGCACGTGATATCGTCGTCAGCAAACGGGTAGATAGCCCCCACGCCTGCGACCGGTATCCCCTTTGAGCGCATTTCCCTTTCGTGGTACGGAATGACAGCCAGAATGCGCTCTTTGACCTCCGGCGTTATGTGTCCGGCGTCGTCCCAGGTAGCGCTCTGAAAGTGGATGTGTGGGCTGTTATCCTCCTTGCACTGCCGCCATAGCTCAGTTGCGCCTTTTTCTGGCGTTGCAGTAATGGCAACAATACCGCCGGTGTTAATAGTTCGGGCAGCAAAGATGGACGCCAGCTCCAGCTCATTGTCTGGCTGCTCGTCAAGCCAAATATATAAAACTTTCTGGCCGTGGAGAGTGGTTGTGTCCTGAGTGGACGCATAGAAATACAGTTCAACATAGCCACCGTCCTTGTGCCGGATGGATACCGATTTAACAATCTCCCCGTCGCGCAACAGGGTGCTCATCTTGATGCACTCGCGGGGTATCAGGCCACTGCCAATCTCTGCGGCCTTCTTCGCGTTATCCGTTCCCAAAAGGTAGTTTTGTAATACCTTGCGGGTTGATTCCAGGCTGACACCCATCGCCCACATAACCTCCTTCTGCGTCACGCTGAAGCGTCGACCATCCCACCAGTCGGGATAAAGCCCGGTTGCGTGATAGGCCAGTTCCGCAGCGCCGCCGAACGTCTTACCTATCTGGTTCGCAGCGGACAGATAGCGCAGTGTTGAATGACTGGAGCTGTAGAACCATCGGCGCTGGTATTCGTACGGACGGAAGTTATCCAGCTTGAAATACTTGTTGAACTTGCGGGCCATTTCAATGACATGTGCGTGTTTTCGCATTGCATCGATACCGGCTTCACAAATCGCCATAGCCAGACGACGAACCTCGTTGCGGTGTGCGAGCGTCGTCATTGAATACCCTCCTTCGCGTACTGCTGGCGGAGTTTTTCCAGCTCATCATCAGACAATGAGTCCTCGACGATCTTCTCAATCTCCTCCGCCGCGATGCTGAGCGGAGCGGTAGCGATGCGGTGCCAGGTTGCCGTCAGGCTGGCAAATGCGGAGTCTTTAGTCTCCGGGTCCTCAAGTCGGGCCTGAAGCAGCGCCAGGAGGCGGGACCGGTTGGACGCGATGAGTCCGAGGTTGTGGCGCATGTTCATCGCCGACAGTGCGCGGGCCTGCTGTAGCTGTAGTTCCTCCAGTTCCTTCCAGTGCTGCGCCTTAATGCGGTTTTGCTTCTTGGCGATAATTCCGGCGGCACGCATCAGCTTTATAGCGTCAGCATATGAGAGTTTTTGCCCAGACTCAGCCCAGGCTTGCGGGTCATCCTTGATTTGTTTCGATGTGTCCAGTGCCATATGTTAACGAGTTGGTTTATTTTTTTCTGGCGGTGCGGCGGGTGGATGCAAGCGTGGCGGCGCAGATGGGAGGAGCGGAGATAGGGGTATAGTTCCCCCCACCCCCAAAACCAATAGAGTACAGGCAGCTTGCGCTGACGGTGATCGCTATCGGCTCCGGCCTGAGTGGCTGCTCATCCAAAACATGCGCTCATTTACGGCTAACCCTACCGTCTCCAGGCATAGCGCCACCCCAAACTACAGACCTACGCGAACTCAATCACTCTCATGTAGGGGGCGGGTTGCCTCCGGTCTCAGGAGGTTCCAAGCTAGACCGGTTTCCCTTGCACACCCGGCTCCGAATCCGTAAAGGCAACGAACGGGGTGCACTGACGTGAGTTACCTTACACGCCAGCAAGCCATCCATCCTTGGCGGCTCTTTTTTAGGGAAGCACAGAAACGGGCACCATCAGCCCTGGGGGGAATTAACTTTTTGTGCTACGAAACGATCTGACAATCACAGGGAGAGGGTATTTGGGGGTAAATTCCTTTCCCCAAAACTATTTTTATCCTTCTGATAATTAAGGATTATTTTTTTCATTGAAAATGATGGGATTCAGACAGGAAAGAACGAATATGTATATGATAATAAAAGAAAAAAATGCAAAAACTGACGTCTGACTGGTAGCCAGACGCCAGTTTTGACGACCGATGACAGGGCGCTGAATTGGGGTCTAACGCGTTAAATATTCATACCCCAATGTTATCAGCGCTACCGCAATCAATATCCATGTTATTTTACGCATTGCCCACTCCTCTCAATAGCGAGGGTAAAGCGCGATTTTGCACACGCTACCCTCTAAAAATAAGTGCCCTATAATGCACGATCAATGCAGTCGCGTTTTAATCTTAACTGCTATGCATAAAGATACACTCAGAGAATAGTCCCGCCTTTGGTGAGCTGCTCGTGGCGCGCCTCGGCGTCTTCCTTATGCTGACGCCCGTGATGGGCAATCGCGTTGCGCAGACGCTGCTGCTGAGCGTAACGATCTTCCCGGCTCAACTCAGCATCGTCGCTCAGGACGATCAGCAGTTCATTCATATGGACAATCACGCTTTCCGTTACCGCGGCGTCAACGCGGGCTATCACGTCATCCAGGTGTGACATACTGACTCCTTAGTTCAGATAGGTTTTCCTTGCGAACATCATTAATATGCCCTTCTGTTTTATTATATGCCGCTAATAACAGCACAGCCGGGAAGGACTGGCAAATAACCGATTGTCATCAGGTTATGCGCAACCGTGGAATATTGCTGGTTTAATCAGCAGCAATTTCACTTAGGCGCCTTTAAAAAATGCAAGCGATAACACCGCGCTCAATAGTGCGAGGATTTACCGTTTTTGCCCTCTCTTCCGCCGTTTATCCGCCGCCTGCATCTCGTAGAGTAGAGGCGTGAAAAAGTCGATGGGATAAGAAAGTGGCAAAAACGTTATTGCGCAGCGGGGATCTGGACGATTTCCAGGCCGTGGGCGGCGGCGGTCAGGCCGTATTTGCCTTAGCGCTGCAGATTCGCGAAACCCTGCGCCTGCGCAAGCAGCAGGCGCTGGTGGATTGTCTGGCGATACCGCAGGTCAACGACGAGGGCGATCGCGTTGACTGGTACGCACCTGTGGAAGGTCAGGTCACATCCTGGAAAGCTGCGGACGACGACCTGCGCCACCGCGCGCTCCGGATGCTGGAAAAGCTGGCCGACAGCGCGGACAGTCTGAGCCGCAAATGCCTTCAGTCGGAGAAGACCTCGCAGCAGCTGTTTGGCGCCCTGTTGGAAAAGGCGCTGCAGTTTCCCGGTGAAAACCATGTCTTCCTGATCGACGGGAAACCGGTTATCACCTTCTGGGGCTTTGTGAATCTGAACGAACACGCCCGCGACGATCGCTTTTCCTGCCTGCAGACCACCACGCTCGACGCGCTGCTGGTCGCCGTTGAGCCAGAAGAGGCCCCCCTGCCCGCACCGAAAGTGACGCTGGCGCAGCCGGATGAACCCCTGCTCGCACCGCCAGTACAGGTTATGGTCGAGCCGGACGTCGAACCGGAACTCCCGCCGCAAGCGCCCGTTCCCGTCGAGCCCGCGCCTGCGCCCGCTGCCGCTGAACCCGCGGCGGTGGTGCGTCAACGTCGAATTCCGCTCTGGAGTTTACCGGTTGCTGCGCTGATTATCGCCGCCGTCGCCGCGCCGCTGCTGTGGACGCGCCAGAGCACAGCGCCCGTTGCGCCCGTCACGGCCAGGACGGAGCAGTCGCCGCCGATCCCCGCCTTGACCACCACGCTGCCGCTGCATCAGGCGAGCGTTTCTGCGCCGCGCGTGGAGGAAAAACCGCAGGACAAGCCGGTGATGATTGCCGCAATCCCGAAAGATGCGCTGGTGATGGACGCCGGACAGATGCGCGCTGGCACCACCCGCTTCCTGAACGGCAGCTGGCGGGTGATCGTGGACGTCAAAGATCCGGTCACCGGCAAAGTGCCGTCGCTGCGCTACCAGTTGCTTAACAATAAAGGCAGCGCCCGTCTGGTGCATGGCGATAACGTGGTCTGCCGCGCCGACATTTTCTCCGGCCTGCACCAGAACGGCGAGCTGATGATCAAAAGCCGCGGCAACGCCCGCTGTAGCGACGGCTCACGCTACCCGATGCCGGAGATTGCCTGCAAAGCGGGCGTCAGCGATGTCGCAGAATGTACCGGACGCTATGACGCCAACACGGTCGTGCCGTTAACCTTCAAAAAAGTGGGAGCCTGACCATGCTGGTTACACTGTGCGACTACCAACAGAGCGTCACGCTTATCGCCAACAGCGGCGTGCAGTTCCTTGATTTCGGTCTGACGCCGCAGGACGCGCTAAGCCGCGGCCGCTTTGTCCGCAAAACCGCCAACGGCCCGCTATTGCGCCTGGATTATGACATCGTCAACAGCCGCTACACCCTGCCGACGGTGAACAACAACCCGCCGGAGGTGGTTAAGCCCGAAAGCACGTTGCCGCTTGAACACTCGCTCGCGCTGCTGGACGGCGTATGGTTGCCGCTGCCGTTCCTGCGCTTCAACCCGCCGCGCACCTTTGTTGAAGGGCCGGATAACTGGGCGCGGGTGCAAATTCGCAAACTGCCGCAACCGGACAGCGCGGGCCACAGCCACCGGGTGACTATCGCGCTGGACAGTCAGATCCACGGCAACCTGCCGTCGCACCTGGCCCCAGGCGAAAACGATGTGCTGAACGGCACGCGTTTTGCGCTGGCCTGGCGCGACGACGAAATCGCCGACTTTCTCGACCAGACCTGGATCGACGGCTGGCTACGCGAAGTTTTCACCCAGCACGCCGCCCAACAGGAAACCCGCAGCGAACGCGATATCGCCCAGGCGCTGCGCAGCTTTGAATATCAGGGGCACTGGCTCAATCTGCTGGCGCTGCTGGGCGAACAGCTGTCGGTGCCGGAAGTGAAAATCGTCACCGAAACGGTCAGCACCCCGGCGATCCCCGTCGATTTAATTCTCGACGTCGGCAACAGCCACACCTGCGGAGTGATCATTGAAGATCATGGCGATGCCAACGATGGTCTGCGTCAGACCGCCGAACTGCAGGTGCGCTCACTCAGCGAACCGCAGTTCCTCAACGCCCCGCTGTTCACCAGCCGCCTTGAGTTCTCCGAAGCCCGTTTTGGCAAACAGCATTATTCCGTAGAGAGCGGGCGTGAAGACGCCTTTGTCTGGCCGTCGATAGTTCGCACCGGCGACGAGGCCCGCAAGCTTGCCACTCAGCGTCTCGGCACTGAAGGTAACAGCGGGATCTCCAGCCCCCGCCGCTACCTGTGGGATGAAACACCTGCCGTGCAGGACTGGCGCTTCAGTCAGATGAACGCCCGCACCCAGCGTGAGCCGCTGGCGACGGCATTCCCGCTGACCAACCTGATGAACGACGACGGCCAGCCGCTGTTCACGCTGCCGCCTGACGAGCGTATGCCGGTATTTTCGCCGCAATACAGCCGCAGCACGCTGATGACCCACTTGCTGTGCGAGCTGCTGGCGCAGGCGCTGGGGCAGATCAACAGCGTCGCCACCCGCTTGCGTTTGGGTTTTCCCTCGTCACCGCGCCAGCTGCGCACGCTTATCCTGACGCTCCCCTCGGCGATGCCGAAGCAGGAACGGGAGATTTTCCGCCGCCGGATGTTTGAAGCCATCGCTCTGGTGTGGAAATCCCTCGGCTGGCATCCGCAGGACGACGATTTCGTTACGGCGAAACAGCAGGACAAAAGCGTCGTGCCGGTGCCGCGCATTCATATGGAATGGGATGAGGCCAGCTGTGGTCAGCTCGTCTGGCTGTATAACGAAGCAATGTCGCATTTCGGCGGCCAGACCGAAACCTTCTTCGCCGCCCTTGCTCGCCCGGACCGACAGGCGGATACCGCAGCGCCAGGACGCACGCTGCGCGTGGCATCGGTTGACCTCGGCGGCGGCACCACTGATATGGCGATCACCCAGTATCAGCTCGACGACGGCACCGGCAGCAACGTCAAAATCACGCCGCTGCTGCTGTTTCGCGAAGGATTTAAAATTGCGGGAGACGATATCCTGCTGGACGTTATCCAGCGCTGCGTGCTGCCTGCGCTGCAAACGCAGCTGCAAAAATCGGGTATTACCGATGCCCCGGCGCTGATGGCGACGCTGTTCGGCGACTCCGGGCGTATCGATACCCAGGCCGTACTGCGCCAGCAAACGACGCTACAGCTGTTTATGCCGATAGGTCACGCCATTCTCGCCGCCTGGGAGCGCTGCGATATTAACGATCCGCTGGCCGGGCTGCATGCGACCTTTGGCGAGCTGCTGAAACACGCGCCGACCCGCAACGTCATGAACTACGTCGGCCAGGCCATCGGCCACGCGCTTCCGGTTGGCTCGGAGCCTTTTGACCTGCTGGCGGTACCGCTCCAGGTGAGCTTCAGCGAGCTTCGCGAGGCGATGCTGGCGGGTGAGTTTACCCTCGCCGCGCCGCTGCACGCTGTCTGCGAGGCCATCTCGCACTACCAGTGCGATGTGCTGCTGGTGACCGGACGCCCCGGCTGTCTGCCCGGCGTGCAGGCGCTGATCCGCTACCTGCAGCCGGTCCCCGTGAACCGCATGGTCTGGATGGACAGCTACCACGTGCATGAATGGTATCCGTTCAGCCAGCAGGGTCGTATCGGCAACCCGAAATCGACCGCCGCCGTCGGCGCGATGCTCTGCAGTCTGGCGTTGGATCTCCGCCTGCCGCGCTTTAACTTTAAGGCTGCCGACATCGGGGCATACTCCACGGTGCGCTACCTCGGCGTGCTGGATAACACCGTCAATACCCTGCGCGAGGACAACGTCTGGTACGCCGATATCGATCTCGATAAGCCGGGGGCGAAAGTCGACGCCAGATTGCACTTCCCGCTGCGCGGCAACGTCACGCTCGGCTTTCGTCAACTGGCCAACGCGCGCTGGCCAGCGACGCCGCTGTACACGCTGAGCATTAACTCCCCGGAGGTGGCAAAAGCGATTGCCGGTGACGGCGTGTTGCAGGTTCGTCTGCAATTGACCGGCGGCGGCCGTAGCGAAGGCCCGGAGGCCTTTGTGCTGAGCGACGCCTGGCTACAGGACGGCACCCCGGTGCCGCCGGATGCCCTGACGCTGAAATTAAATACCCTGGCCGACCGCCGCCACAGCGGTAGCCACTACTGGATTGATAGCGGGAGCGTATATCTGAAATGAGTCGTATACAGACATTCATCGACTGGACCCAGACCACCCGCCAGGTCTCCCCGCTGTTTGATAACGACGCCGACGCGCTGCTCACCCGGCTACAGGCGCTGAACGCGCAGCAGCAGGCGCTACGGCTGGCGCAGCGCTCACCGGTAAGCCTCGCGCTGTACGGCGGCTCACAGGGCGCGAAAGCGCATCTGCTCGGCGCATTGTGCGCCAGCGGCCAGGGGCGGCTGATGGTTCGCGCCGGTAATAAAACCCTCGACTATTTTAGCCATATCAACCCCGGCCATGCGCTGACCCGCATGGCGCTGCGTTTTTCTCGCACAGCCGCAACGCCTGATGATGCGTTTCCGCTTCGTCTGCATCTAATGAGCGAAACGGAGCTGGTGCAGCTGTTTATCGCCCACGCGCTGCGGCAGGGCGCGGTTCGCCAGGTCGACAAGGCCGTGGTCGCGGCGCGTCTCACCGCATGGCAGGCACTGCGCCAGGCGCAACCCGTTCCGGGCGTCAGCCGCGAGGAGGTCGCGGCGCTCGCCCGCTTCTGGCAGGGGCGGGTTCCCACGCGCCAGCAGCAGTTCGATGACGCGCTCTGGCAGCAGTTTATTCAGTTGCTCCCCTGCCTCGACCTCAGCGCGCGCGCCAGCGCGTGGGCGCTGCTGTGGGGCGAGCAGCAGGATCTGACCCGCCAGTGGCTCACGTTAGCGCATGTCCTGCAACAGTGCGGGCACGCAAGCGCGCTGGCGGTGCCGCTCAGCCTGTTGGTGGATGGTTTTGCCCTGCCCGCAGAAGGTTTTCTGACGCCGGAGTATGCGCCGCAAGGCGAAGTGCTGGTGCATCCGCTGGCGGACGGTAACCTGCTCAACGCCGTGAGCCTGTCGATGGATGCCCTCGCCTTGCTGACCCGCGAGCTGGTGCTGCCGGTTGAAAACGGCGTTCTGGATAATGTCGACCTTGTCGATATTCCGGTTCCCGAACGCACTGACGCCACGCCGCTGTGGGCCAGCAAATGCCACTGGCTGCTCGACAGCTACCGCCAGCGCTGTCAGCCTGATTTGCTGATCGTCTGCAACGCGGCGACAGCCCGAACGCAGATTCCGACAACCGCCAGACGGCTGCTGCAGTGGGTGGAGGAGACTCAACCGCAACAGGAGGGCGCGCTGCCCGGACTGGTGTGGGCGATCACCCCGCAGGACGACCGCTTCGTACACAAACGCAATCTGGACGAAGCGGTGCAGCAGCTTATCGGCAAGCCAGGCCAGCGCTGGGGAACGCTACAGGCGCTGGACAGCAGCAGCCTTCAGCGGTTAATCGAATGGCTGTCGCAGGCGACGGTACCGACGCAGCGCCAGAACCGTCTGCAGCTTCAGGACGCGCGGCTACAGCTTCAGGCGCAGCAGTTGATGTCGGCGTGGAAAACGCCCGCCAGCGCCGATGCCGCGCATTGCCGCGCCCAGGCCGAGAGCGTGGTGCGTGAGCTGCAAAAACAGGCCGCAACGTTGGGCGAACTGCTGGAGGGGTTGCTTCCCGTCCAGCAATACTTTGAACAGATTTGCCAGGTCCAGCAACCGCGGGAAGAGAAAGTCAGCGCGCTGTTTAACGACAGCGTGGACCTGTTCGCCCTGCCGGACGATGGCCCGCTCAACGCCGCCGGACAGCAGAACCGTGGTTTCGCCGCTCATGCGCTGTGGGTTAACTATTTACGCCAGTGGAGCCGCAGCGAGGATAATGCCCGCCGCTACGGTGTCGCCCCCCAGACGCTACAGCAACTGGCGGATATTCTGATCGTCACCAGCTACCGTCTCGAGCTGCCCCAGCAGTTGCAGGCCGTGATGCGAAACGAGCGCGCCAGCGCCTCGCAGCTGCGCGCCATTATCAGCAATTATCTGGCCTGGTTGGGTTATGCCAGCGTTCCGCCTCAGGCGCGTCCGGCCAGCCGAATAGCCAAAGGCAGCACGCTGTTCGCCGCCGACGCGCGCGGCACCGGGCGTCTCACTGAACTTGGCGAAACTCCGGCGCATGCGGCAACCCGCTACGTTTACGACTGGCTTGTCGCGCTCTTCACCCGGGCCTGCGAAGCGCCGGATTACCGCCACCCGCTGGATATCCCCGACGACGCCCGCGCCGCACTTAACGCGTTATTTTAGGACGACAGCCGGTCACAAGGACGTGCGCCGGTCATCCTCTGCTAGCGGATAAAAACCCGCGCCAATGCTTCTGCTAGCGCGGAAGGGTTTTCCCACGACATGGAATGCCCGGCATCGGCAATCACGTGCAGCGGGATACCCACCGCGACGGCCTCTTGCGCATCAGGATCCGGCAAGGAATACGCGCCAACGATCAGCGCTGTTGGGCATGACAGGCGGCAAAAACGCGCCCACCAGGAGGGCGTTACCCCTTCCACCAGGCTTCTTGCTCCCCGCCACACGGCCCATGGCGCCGTATTTTGCAGACAGCCTTTCCACGCAGAGGTTTCCGCCTCAACCATCTGCCGGAATCCACGCGCCATGAATGCCTGTTCAGTTTGCTCAACGATACGACGGCTGAACTCGCCGCCCCCCGCATGGAAATTCGGCTCAGAGACCGCAAGGGCTAAAATCTGCGCGCAAGCGCGCTCCGCCAACTGAATGGCGATACTGCCGCCCATGCTATGGCCATACAGGAAATAGCGGCTAACGCCAAGATGTGCGAGCACCTCAGCGACGACCTCCGCCTGATGAGTGGTGCTGTAGTCGTAATCAGCGGGCTTCTCGCTAAAGCCGCTGCCTGGCAGGTCGATGAGAATTGCGCGGCGTCCAGCCAGAGCCGGGTCCGACGTCAGACGTGGGTATTCGTAGGACGATGCGCATCCCAGCCCGTGAATAAACACAACCGGATCGCCGTCGCCCGGTAAATCGTGCCAACGCACCACCGCGCCAGCAATCCGTGAGAGCATGCTGTTCATTATTCGCCCCTCCATTACTGTATTTATATACAGCAAAATAAGATGAATGACCAGTCCGGATGTGATTTAAAAAATCGACAGCAGCAGCGCGACAGGGAAGCTAAACGGCCAGGTGGCGCCGATCAGTACGGTGGCAATCAGGCGGATACAGAAATTTTCTTTGGTCAGGAACCAGGTAATAAAAGCACAAAGGACTGCCATAACGGCATAGAAAACCAACATTTTTTGGTACAGCGTCATGCGAAAGCCTGCGAAGAAATCAAAAATCGTGGGCAATATGCAACTTTTTTTGAAACCCATCAAGTTTTAACATAACAAATGTAAGGTTTGGCGATCGCTGCAGCAATTTTGCCCCCTGCAATGGCGTTTTTCATTTTTGCCGTCTATATGATTAGAGGTTAATTTGCTACGGAGGCACAATGGACGTTTCCAGTAGAACAGTCGTTTTGATCAATCTGTTACTGGCAATAGCGCTACTCTGGCTTTTATCGATGCGTTTTGGCTGGTTTTAAACCGGGTAAGCAGAGAGTGACGACAATCAAGCGAGCAAATATCGATTATCCGCCGTAACGGATAATCGACGGTCTTACTGAGCCGTACTTTTACTGCGTGCGGCATTGGCATTAAACGCCGCCTGAAGCACAGCCGCATTGTCATAATTTGACGCGTCATATTTCGGCAGCGGGTGTGCTTTCTCATACTCCCACTCTGCCGCCACGCAATCGTCCCTGGTTCCGCCATTTTTCTGACATTCGGCAATACGGTGTGCCGGAGAATTTGTACAACCACTCAATGCTGCCAGCGCGACAACGGCGCAAATCACTTTCTTCATCATAATCACCAGACTTTCTCGCCAGGAATGCGAAAACCGCCGATCCTCGCACGGCGTCAGGGGAAAAGTCAAAAGGTGATGGACGTCACAACAATAACCCGCAACAGTTTGAGTCGGCGAAAAAAATCCCCTCAGACCTGAGGGGATTTATCGTTATGCCAAAGTGGCCTGAGTGAAAACGGCATTAGCCATGCTTTATCATCACATGACGCACCACGGTGTAGTCTTCCAGACCGTACACCGACATGTCTTTGCCGTAGCCGGAAAGCTTCTGCCCGCCGTGCGGCATTTCGCTCACCAGCACAAAGTGGGTGTTAACCCAGGTGCAGCCGTACTGCAGACGCGCGCAGAAACGGTGAGCGCGACCAACGTCTTTGGTCCACACAGAAGAGGCCAGCCCGTACTGCGAGTCGTTAGCCCAGGCCAGAACCTGCGCTTCATCGTCAAACGACGTAACGCTCACCACCGGGCCAAACACTTCACGCTGCACAATGGCATCGTGCTGGCGCGCGCCAGCCAGCACCGTCGGTTGATAGTAATAGCCGTTGCCGTCGCCTTTGCGCCCGCCGGTGATCACCTTAATGTGCCCCTGCGCTTTCGCCTTCTCCACCGCATCGCTGACGCGCGCCAGATGCGCGGCAGAGCTGAGCGGCCCCAGTTCGGTGCTTTGATCGTCAGGCGCCCCCATCTTCAGGCTGGAGACCGCTGCCCCCAGTTTTTCCACCAGCTCGTCGTAAATCCCCTTCTGGGCATACAGTCGACAGGCCGCCGTACAGTCCTGCCCGGCGTTGTAGAAGCCGAAGGTGCGAATACCTTCCACGACAGCATCTATATCGGCATCGTCAAAAATAATCACCGGCGCTTTACCGCCAAGCTCCATATGCGTGCGCTTGATGGACGATGCAGTGTGGGAAATGATGTGCTCGCCGGTTGCAATGGAGCCCGTCAGCGAGACCATGCGTACTTTTTCATGCCCGGTCAGCGGGTCGCCAACGGTTTTACCGCGGCCAAACAGGACGTTCACCACCCCGGCCGGGAAGATGTCTTTTGCAAGCTCAGCCAGCTTCAGCGCGGTCAGCGGGGTAATTTCTGACGGTTTCATCACCACGCAGTTACCCGCCGCCAGCGCCGGAGCCAGCTTCCACGCGGCCATCATCAGCGGGTAGTTCCAGGGGGCAATGGACGCCACCACGCCAAGCGGGTCGCGGCGAATCATGGAGGTATGGCCTTCGAGGTACTCTCCCGCCGCCTGACCGTTCAGGCAGCGCGCCGCACCGGCGAAAAAGCGGAACACGTCGGCGATCGCCGGAAGCTCATCATTCAGTACGCTGTGCAGCGGTTTACCGCAGTTCAGCGATTCGATTCGGGCAAAGGTTTCCGCATGCTGCTCAATGACATCCGCCAGCTTCAGCAGGCACTCCGCACGCGCTTTCGGCGTGGTTTGCCCCCACTGCTGGAAGGCGCGATCGGCCGCCTTAACGGCAGCATCGACCTGCTCAGGCGTGGCTTCATTGATTTCCACCAGCACCTCGCCCGTTGCCGGATTATAAACAGGCTGCTTTTCACCTTCACCCGCAACCAGTTCACCATTTATCAATAAGTTGTGTTGCATAGCCTTCTCCGTCATTGTCTTATTTTCCGTGACCGGCGACCGTTTCGCCGTCACGGGTCAGCCACCAGGCCCCTAAAATTGGCAACATCGTTACCAGCATCACCAGAAGCGCCACCACGTTAGTGACAGGTACGTCACGCGGGCGACCCAACTGGTTGAGCAACCACAGCGGCAGCGTGCGTTCGTGCCCTGCGGTAAAGGTCGTGACGATGATTTCGTCAAACGACAGCGCAAACGCCAGCATGCCGCCTGCCAGCAGCGCAGAGCCGAGATTCGGCAGCACTACGTGGCGGAAGGTTTGCCAGCCGTTGGCGCCCAAGTCCATGGAAGCTTCGACCAGGCTCCAGGACGTCCGCCGAAAGCGCGCAATCACGTTGTTAAAAACCACCACCACACAGAAGGTTGCGTGCCCAACGACGATGGTGAAAAACCCCGGTTCAAGGTTGATGGCCTTAAACGCGGTTAACAACGCGATGCCGGTAATGATCCCCGGCAGCGCGATCGGCAGTAACAACAGCAGCGAAATCGCGTTTTTACCGAAAAACTCGCTGCGCCACAGCGCGGCGGCGGCGAGCGTTCCCAGCACCAGCGCCAGGGCCGTCGCCAGCGTCGCGATTTGAAGTGACAACGTCACCGCGTCGAGGATATCGCCACGCGATGCCGCCACGGAAAACCAGTGCAGCGTTAACCCCTTCGGTGGAAAGCTGAAGGCGGCGTCCTCGGTGTTGAAGGCATAGATGGCAATGATAACCAACGGGAAATGCAGGAAAATCACCCCGCCCCAGGCCGCGATTTTCAGGAACAACGGTGCTCGTTCAGAGTGCATCGAACGCTCCCAGGCGCTTTACGAACGCCAGATAAAGGGCTATTAACACAATCGGCACCAGGGTAAAGGCCGCCGCCATCGGCATGTTGCCGATAGCCCCCTGCTGAGAGTAGACCATGTTGCCGATAAAGTACCCGGGCGGCCCCACCAGCTGTGGGACAATAAAGTCGCCAAGCGTCAGAGAAAAAGTGAATATCGACCCTGCCGCGACGCCGGGGATCGCCAGCGGCAACACCACGTAACGAAACGTCTGGCGCGGCCAGGCGCCGAGGTCAGCCGACGCCTGCAGCAGCGACGGCGGCAAACGCTCCAGCGCCGCCTGAATCGGCAGGATCATAAACGGCAGCCAGATGTAGACGAACACCAGAAAACGCCCCAGTCCGGAAGTCGACAGCGTATTGCCGCCCACGGCGGGTAGCGTCAGAAACAGATTTAATAACCCTTCCAGCCCCATGCGGCTTAAAAACCATTGCGCTACCCCGTCTTTCGCCAGCAGCAGCGTCCACGCGTAAGCCTTGACGATGTAGCTCGCCCACATCGGCAGCATCACGGCGATATAGAAAAACGCCTTCCATTTGCCGGAGGTGTAGCGGGCCATATACCACGCCATCGGGAACGCCAGAATCGCGCTGGCGAGCGTGACGGCAATCGCCATCACCAGCGTACGCACGATGATGTCGTAATTCGCCGGGTTAAACAGCGCTTTCAGGTTGGCAAGGGTTAAGTCCGGCGTCACCGACATGGTGAAGTCGTCAAAGGTGTAAAACCCCTGCCACAGCAGCGTCAGCAGCGAGCCGAAGTACACGATGCCAAACCACATCAGCGGGCCGAGTAATAACAGAAACAGCCCGAGCGACGGTTTGCGCCAGAATAAGCCCGAGAGGCGGCTTATCCGGCCCGATGAAGGAAGCGGTGCAATACTCATCGCCATCTCACCTCCCTCCGTCCAGCGCCACCATTGCTTCGCGAGTCCAGGACGCCAGCACGGTTTGTCCGGGCTGCGGCCCGTCTTGCTGCGCGCCACCGGTAAAATTCGGCTGGCTCACCAGCAGTTTTTCACCGTCCGGCAGGCGAATCTCAAACCGGGTGGCCGCCCCCTGATACTGCACGGCCTGCACCACGCCATTGACCTGAATCTCACCGCCCTCATTCAGGCGAATGTGTTCCGGACGCAGCGACCACAGCCCCGACATGCCGCAGACTTTCTCGGCGAGCGGCGCGTCAAAAACGTTAGAGGTGCCGACGAAACCGGCGACAAACGGCGTGTGCGGGCGCAGGTACAGGTCGCGCGGGGTATCGACCTGCTCAATACGGCCGTTGTTGAACACCGCCACGCGATCGGACATCGACAGCGCTTCACCCTGATCGTGGGTAACGAAAATAAAGGTGATCCCCAGCTCCTGCTGCAACTTCTTCAGCTCAAACTGCATCTGCTCGCGAAGCTTGAGATCCAGCGCGCCCAGCGGTTCATCCAACAACAGAACACGAGGCTGGTTGACCAGCGCGCGGGCAATCGCCACGCGCTGGCGCTGACCGCCGGAAAGCTGCGAGGGCTTGCGCGACTGCACGAAACCCAGCGCCACCTTTTCCAGCGCCTCCTGCGCTTTAGCGTAACGCTGCTTTTTATCGATACCTTTCACCATCAGCCCGTAGGCGACGTTATCGAGAATCGACATGTGCGGGAACAGCGCGTAATCCTGAAACACGGTATTGACGTCGCGTTCCCAGGGCGGCAGCTCGCTGGCCTCTTTACCAAAAATCGTAATGGCGCCGCCGGAAAGCTGCTCAAAACCGGCAATCAGCCGCAGACAGGTGGTTTTGCCGGAGCCTGACGGCCCCAGCATGGAAAAAAACTCCCCATCTTTAATCGCGATACTAACGCCATCGACTGCGCGAACATCACCATACAGACGCGAGACATCATGAAATTCAACTGCGTACGTCATGTTTTACTCCCGGGCATTAACGACCGCCCATGATGGCAATGTAGTCCTGCGTCCAGCGGCTGTAGGGAACATATTTACCGCCTTCAGCGATCGGCGTTTTCCAGAAAGCAATCTTGTCGAAGAAGTTGTAGCCGTTGGTTTCACAGCCTTTGTCGCCGAGCAGCGAACTGGCCTTACATCCTTCAGGCACCACCGGCAGCGAGCCGAACCAGGCGGCGACATCGCCCTGCACCTTCGGCGTCAGCGACCAGTTCATCCATTTGTAAGCGCAAACCGGGTGCTTGGCTTCCGCGTGCAGCATGGTGGTATCCGCCCAACCAGTGACCCCCTCTTTCGGGAACACGGTGGCGACAGGCTGCCCTTCGCCTTTCAGGCCGTTCGCCTGATACGGCCAGGCGCTGGAAGCGACCACGCCTTCGTTTTTAAAGTCGCTCATCTGCACGGTGGTATCGTGCCAGTAGCGGTGGATCAGCGCGTGCTGGTCGCGCAGTACCTTCAGTACCGCCTGGTACTGGGCTTCCGTCAACTGGTAAGGGTCCTGGATGCCCAACTGCGGCTGAGAGGCTTTCACAAACAGCGCGGCATCGGCGATGTAGATAGGGCCGTCATAGGCCTGCACGCGGCCCTGGTTGGTTTTACCGTCCGGGAGGTTTTGTTTGATGAACACCACGCTCCAGCTGTCTGGCGGGGTCGGGAAGGTTTTGGTGTTATACATCAGCAGGTTCGGCCCCCACTGATACGGTGTGCCGTACACCTTATCCTTGACGGTAAACCATTCGCCTTTCGCCAGCCGGGGATCGAGGGTTTTCCAGTTCGGAATAAGCGCGGTGTTAATCGGTTGCACGCGCTTGCCCATGATCAGGCGCAGTGACGCATCGCCGGAGGCGGTAACGAGGTCATAGCCGCCCTTCGCCATCAGGCTGACCATTTCGTCGGAGGTGGCGGCCGTTTTCACATTCACCTGGCAGCCGGTCTCTTTCTCAAACTGGGTCACCCAGTCATATTGCTTATCGGTTTGACCCCGTTCGATATACCCCGGCCACGCGATAATATCCAGGCGGCCTTCGCCTTTATCAAGCGATGTCGGCGGTTCGGCCGCGTGTGCAGTCATTACGGTTAAACCCAGCGCGCACAGGCTACTGCGGGCAAATTTCTTGCTCATACGTGTTTACTCCTGTCAGAATTAATCTGGCGGCAGCCGTGCCGTAAAAATATCTCCCCTAATAACAGTAGACGGCGTAATGCAGCCGTTCCCGCTCGCTCGCGGAAATTTCATCAGGTTGTGACAAAGGACGCATTACGCTGAGAATAGCACTTTGTGGTGCAACAAATTGCAGTATAGACAACGTGTTATGCAGGCAGGGTACGTATATGAATTCCCTGTGGATGCGTAGGGTTAAATAATCCACCGGACGTTTCATCTTATACCGGTGGATTATTTTTTAAATGAGAATAAGGTCTTCAGAAAATAAGAATGGCGTTTATTTAATCATTTCACGAATAAGCCGCCCAAGGGTTTTAATCCCCTGCTCTTCCCGCTCCCCCCACCCCCAGGCGGTGTTAAAACGAAAGAACGAGGCCCAACTGTCGGTCGTTGAAAACATTTTTCCCGGCGCAATGCTGATTTTATACTCCAGCGCCCGGGCGCCCAGGATACCGGCGTCAACCCCAGCGGGCAGTTCCAGCCACAAAAAGTAGCCGCTGTCGTTATGGTGAATTTTCACTTCGGCGGGGAGATGGCGCAGCAACGCCTGCCAAGCCAGTTGTTTACGATCCGCCAGCTGGCGACGCAGTCGCCGCAGATGGGCGTCATAGCGTTTGGTATCCAGATAATCCACCAGCGCCATCTGCATCGGCGAGCTGGTCGACAGCGTACTCATCAGCTGCAGGTGCTGAATCCGCCGCGCATGTTTGCCCGCCGCCACCCAGCCGATACGAAACCCCGGCACCAGGCATTTGGAAAACGAGCTGCAGTGCAGCGTCATGTCCTGGCGATCCCAGGCTTTTGCCGGCAGTGGTTTTTCCCGGCCGAAGTACAGCTCGCTGTACACGTCATCCTCAATCAGCATCACGTTGTGCGCGCTGAGCAGCGCCACCAGTTGCGCCTTTTTCTCCGGACTTAAGGTAAAACCGAGCGGGTTCTGGCTGTTGGTCATCAGCCAGCAGGCTTTCACCGGGTAGTCGTTGAGCGCCTGTTCCAGCGCGTTGAGATCGATCCCCTCTTTCACATCGGTCGCCACCGACAGCGCTTTCAGCCGCAGCCGCTCAAGCGCTTGCAACGCGCCATAAAAGCACGGGTTTTCGACGATAACCCAGTCTCCCGGTTCAGTCACCGCCTGCAAACTGAGGTTCAACGCTTCCAGCGCGCCAGCGGTGATCACAATTTCATCCGGCGAGATGTTCATACCCTGCAGCGCATAACGGCGGGCAATGGCATGGCGCAGGTCGGCGTTGCCCGGCGGCAGGTTCTCAATCACACTCATCGCCGTCGCGGTTTTGCTGACCTGCGCCAGCGAGCGGTTAAGCTGCTGCAGCGGGAAGAGACGCGGGTCGGGAAACGCGGAGGCAAACGGCAGCACCGCCGCCTCGCGGCTGGCCTGCAGCACGTCAAAAATATAGGTGTTGATATCCACCGCCTCATCGCGCATCACCTGGGCGGGCGCCGCAGTGTTGAGCGGTTTCACCGGACGCGGCGCCACGTAGTAGCCAGACTGAGGACGCGCCACGATCCGCCCCTGACTTTCCAGCAGCTGGTAGGCATGGCCGACGGTCATAAAGCTCATGCCGCTTATCGTGACCTGCTCGCGAAGCGAAGGTAGACGATCGCCCGGCTGCCACACGCCAAGGGCTATCTGTTCGGTGATTTGCTGCGCCAGGCGCTGGTATTTTTTCATGACCGCTTCCGCTGATGACCTTTTCGCCATCATATAACAGATTCACAAAGCTTGCCTGTTATGAAAACTGTTATGCATAAAAATGCGAAAGCAGGAATAAACGCACTATCACGGAAACCGTAATAGTGCGAGGCGTTTAGCTCAGTTGCGGCAACAGGTTGAAGGTACGCCCGAACCAGCACAGTATGACCACTACCCCAAAGGTAATGACCACGCCGGGAATGACGTTTCCGCCCCAGACCGTGAAGGGTTTATTCGGGAATTTTTGTCTTGCTTTTAATGCAAGAATCGCCGGTACAATCACCGCCCATATCGTGGCGCAGAGTCCTGCACCGCCTATTCCATAGATAAACCCGTTCGGGAAAATCAGATACAGCAGGCTCGGCGGTAAGAACGTTAACAACACCGTTTTACATCGCCCGCTGTTAGAACTGTCCAACTTAAACAGGTCCGCCAGATAATCAAATAATCCCAGGGTTACGCCAAAAAATGAACTGGCTACCGCGAGGTTAGAAAAAACCAGCAGGAATATTTCAACCACTCGGGTTTGGTTTGTGCCCATAAAAGAGTGCACTAACGAGTCGACGTTGCCGCCGGATGAAATGATCTCTTTAAAATTCACCCGCGGGATATTGCCCATAGTACAGTACAGCCAAAACAGATAGATGCCGAGCGCTAATAGTGAACCGATCACAACGCTTTTTATTAATTTATCGGTGCGTTTGCCATAGCAAATGATAAGGCTCGGGATATTTCCATGAAACCCGAAAGAGGCCAGACAAACAGGAATTGCCATAAAAACATATAAAAAATAGGATTCGTTGCGTTCAGCACCCTCTTTAACATCACGCAAAATGGAATAGTCGACCTGGAAGAACAGTGATCCAAACACCACGATAAATGCGATAATCTTAATCCCAAGAAACAGCGAGGTAATTCGACTTGCGGCCAGTGAACTAAACCATAAAACGGCAGCAACAAAAATCGCTGTTAAAATTCCAATCAATCTGGGGTTAACCTGATAACCGGAATTTATTGCAATGGTTTCACTAATGATAGCGCCATTTGCAGAGATATAGGCATATGTTAATATATATAATACAAAAGCGACGGTGATACCACTAAAAATATTCCAGCCGTTGCCAATTAAATCTTTTGTTATGGTGTTGAAACTGGAGCCCACTGGATAGTTTAAATTTGCCTCCAGCAACAACAACCCTGAATGCATCATGCAAAACCACGAAATAGCTAAAATACAGGCGCCCCAAAAAAACCATGCCCCTGCCAGATCGACAGGTAAAGCAAACATTCCTCCGCCGATCACGGTACCGGCTATCACCATAATACCCCAAAAGGAGGAATGTTTCGTATTCGACTTATTTTCCATGATACCCTCTCATGCTGAGCGGATCGGTAATTCATTGCGGCCTTTAGCGCAATGGAAAAAACATGCATGGCTATAACAGAGATAGCCATGCATAATATTTTTTATTAAATTTCTTTCAGTTTCGCCGTAAAGTGACGCAGCACTTTAGGTTCATAGGTAAACGTTAATCCTTTAATGTTTGCAGCATTTTCCTTCACGTGTTTAAAGGCTTCGATAATAAAGTCCATGTGGCTCTGGGTATAGGTGGCCCGCGGAATGGTCAGACGCAGCAGTTCTGCCGGACACGGTAACTGCTTGCCTGTTTTAGGGTCGCGGCCCAGTAAAAACGAGCCTATTTCCACAGCCCGGATCCCGGCGACTTTGTACAGCTCGCAGGCCAGCGCCTGAGCGGGGAACTGGTCTGCCGGAATATGCGGCAGCAGCTTCCCGGCATCAACGAACGCCGCATGACCGCCTGCCTGCTGGCAGACCACGCCAATCTCTTCCAGCCCATCCACCAGATACTGAATTTGCGTAATGCGGTAGGCCAGCCAGTCATAGTTCATACCATCCTGAAGCCCGACAGCAAGACGCTCCATGGCGCCGCCTTCTAAACCGCCGTAGGTGGGGAACCCCTCCTGAACAACGCAGAGGGTTCGGCATTCCGTATAGACATCGAAGAAACTATCGTCCTTAAAGCACAACAGCCCGCCCATCGGCACCATCGCGTCTTTCTTCGCCGACATCGCCAGCATATCCGCGTATTTATAGGCTTCGAAGGTAATGGCTTCAATACTCCAGTCTTTATATTCCGCTTCCCGCTGCTTAATAAAGTAAGCGTTTTCCGCAAACCGCGCCGAGTCCATCACTACCGGGATATTGTATTTTTTCGCAATGCTGTACATCGCTTTCAGGTTCGCCATAGAGACCGGCTGCCCGCCAGCGGAGTTACAGGTAATGGTGGCCACAATATAAGGGACGTTTTCCGCCCCCGTTTCTTTAATACCCTCTTCCAGCGCCTGAAGGTCAAAATCTCCCTTAAAGTCATAACGAACTGAGGTATCAAACGCCTCTTTCACGTAAACATTGCGCACGGTACAACCGTTTATCTGGCTGTGCCCCTGTGTGGTATCAAAGAAATAGTTGGAGAACACCACCATTTTACTTCTGTCCAGACCATTTTCTTGTTCACGCTTTTTGATTAAAACGGGAATATAAATCTGCTCGGCCCCACGCCCCTGGTGTGTTGGAATGGTGTAATTATAACCAAATATCTTTTTGACAGCGTCCGCTAATGCATAGTAACTCCGACTGCCGCTGTAAGCCTCATCGCCACGCATCATTGCCGCCTGCATATTTTGCGTGATGGCGCCGGTGCCGCTATCCGTTAATAAATCGATAAAGACGTCTTCACTATCCAACAGGAACGGGTTCATCCCAGCTTTTAATATTGCATTTTCGCGATGTTCTCTGGTGGTGCGTTTTACAGGCTCGATAACACGGATACGGAACGGTTCTGGTAAATGCTGAAAGTTATTCATCATGTATTCCTTTATTTTGGCATGCAAAGACCGATAACACTTATTGTGAAAGTGCTTAGCGAAATTAATGTCACAGCGATAATCCAGAACAAATCACCCCATGCAAAACAACAACAGCAGAGGCCTTTGAGGCACCGGAGTTAACTGCTGATGGTTTACATAAGTTTAAATTTATTCAGGACATAACAAACAGAACAGATTAAAAAATCCGTTGATGTTTATTTTACACAGACAGGGAAAAGCGAGGACTCAAGGGCGATGATTGACAATCATAGTGTCAATATTGAACCACTTTGCGGTTTGGCAGACGTTATTAGACATAGCCATAATATATCAACTCCCACGAAAGATGGTGATTACATTACTTCAATGGTTTTATTTTTCTATCTTTCCTTTATCCAACTGTGAATACCATCACAGTTAACTTCCTGTCATATATAACAGTTTCTCAGGATATACATTTTCTTAACAACGGAGTGAATGTTTGCATCGACAAAAACTATCGATGCAACGAATAACAGTGCCGAAACTGTTATAGGTAAATCTCACCCTTCTGTCTCTGCAACACAGGCACAACGCGGCCTACAATCGCGCTGACACCATTTTCAATGCGAAGTTTGCAAAACCGCGCTTTAAAATCACTGCATTTTACTTCAAAATTTTTATTTAAAAATCAACTGGATATAATTCTTTTTGGGGAAGTTTCTTTCACGAATTGTTCGTTCAGATTATCGGGGCATCGTTGATGATGTACGTCGCAACATCAAAAGCATCGTTTACCGGAATGGCTGTGTTTTTTCGACTCGCGGCGCAATGATGACTGAACCGTCATTCTCCCGCGCCGCGTCAATCTGGTGGTGAAGGTCTCCGGCGTGAAAACCATCAATGTTGAACTGATAAGAGCCTTGCCACAACTTACAGTCCTGTTCCTGCTGCGGCCTTTGCCCGAGTTATTGCCCCGGCATTAAAAATTGGATGCTCGTGATCGTTCGTCACATCGCGTACGCGGTAAATTTTCCAGGTACCCTCTTCATGGCGTAGAAACGCTTCCAAATGGATATACCCTCCGTTTCCTACCCCTTCCATCACCTGAACTACCTCGCCGCCTAAAAATGGCTGAGCGTTCCCAATACGTAACATCGGAACCCATTCACGCGAGTAATCCTGTACGTAGGTAAAATAATCAGATTCCATTAACTCTTGCTCAGGAATGTTCTGGACGGCATCAATACGAGCAACAGTATCAGCAGCAACGTATTTACGTAACTCATCAATAGGATAAGGTTTTGCCTCATCGCTGCCGAAAGCAGTCAGGTAGGACCTATAGAATTTCTCGGTCTGGACTTTTGCTTGCTGGCTTTGACGGGTAACCGAACTACACCCCGTCAGTAATATGGCGATTAACAAAAGTAGCTTTTTCATCAATTCATCCGGTAGATTTTGAAAGAAGGCTGCATCCTACGATACCCTGGCCCCGGATACATGCCTGTTTGAACAAAGTCAGAAATCCACTTTGTGCCATCATACATAGTCATATGACCGATGCCATTCCCTCCCGGATAGGGTTGTATCACAGCGACATCACCAGAAATTAAGGCAGACCCCGGAGGGACTTCCCTGAATCCAGCCCGTAAAAGCTCTGCGCCATAATCCTTTGCATATTCCGTGTTCGGTACATTGACGCCACCAGCCTGAATAGCCAGGCGGGTAAACTTAGCGCATTCGCTATGAGAGTGCCCGAGGGCATGTGACCGAAGATATGAAATAGCCGTTTGTTTGTTCCAGCTCATCCTTATTTCCTTTGGGTATGGTTAATAAGGAGTCAATACGCGAAAACCCGTTTTTTTTCTCAATAAAAAATGCCGAAACCGCTCAAATACCCGCGCACGTCTAAGTTTGGGTGACTGGAAAAAAATACTGGCGGAGGCTATTGAGCATCATAACCCCTGGGCATCAAATATTCTGAGGCTGGCTCTGATATAGCGCTGTAACTTTCGCCAGTTTTGGGGGGAAGTTTTGGAGAAGAGGGATAACAGTACCTGAACTGTTATAGGTAAATCGAGGGTTTCTGTTTCTGCAACACCGGCGTGACACGGCCTACAATCGCGCTGACACCATTTTCAATGCGGAGTTTGCATGTTCGGTTTAGACGCATTCCACCTTGCGCGAATACAGTTCGCGTTTACCGTCTCTTTTCACATCATCTTTCCGGCGATCACCATCGGGCTTGCCAGTTACCTGGCGGTACTGGAAGGTTTGTGGCTGAAGACGAAGAACCCCGTCTGGCGTTCGCTGTATACCTTCTGGTCGAAGGTCTTTGCGGTGAACTTCGGTATGGGCGTTGTCTCGGGCCTGGTCATGGCTTATCAGTTCGGCACGAACTGGAGCGGGTTCTCTCAGTTTGCGGGCAGCATCACCGGCCCGCTGCTGACCTATGAAGTGCTGACCGCCTTCTTCCTTGAGGCGGGTTTCCTCGGCGTTATGCTGTTCGGCTGGAACAAGGTCGGCCCGGGCCTGCACTTTTTCTCCACCTGCATGGTGGCGCTGGGTACCATTATCTCCACCTTCTGGATCCTCGCCTCCAACAGCTGGATGCAAACACCGCAGGGGTATGAAATCGTCAATGGTCAGGTGGTGCCGGTCGACTGGTTTGCGGTGGTCTTTAACCCCTCCTTCCCGTATCGCCTGCTGCATATGTCGGTGGCCGCTTTCCTGAGCAGCGCACTGTTCGTCGGCGCCTCCGCCGCCTGGCACCTGCTCAAAGGCAACAACACGCCAGCTATCCGGGCGATGTTCTCAATGGCGCTGTGGATGACGCTGATTGTCGCGCCGTTGCAGGCGCTGATAGGCGATATGCACGGGCTGAACACCCTCAAGCACCAACCCACGAAAATTGCCGCCATCGAAGGACACTGGGAAAACGTGCCGGGAGAGCCGACGCCGCTGCTGCTGTTCGGCTGGCCGGATATGGCGCAGGAACGCACTCGCTTTGGGCTGGAAATTCCCGCGCTTGGCAGCCTTATCCTGACCCACAGTCTGGATAAACAGGTTCCGGCGTTAAAAGCGTTCCCCAAAGAGGATCGGCCAAATTCGACGATCGTCTTCTGGTCATTTCGCATCATGGCCGGACTCGGCGGTCTGATGGTCCTGCTTGGCGTGCTGGCGCTGTGGTTGCGTAAAGGCAAACGTCTTTACACCTCGCGTCCGTTCCTGCGTTTTGCCCTGTGGATGGGGCCTTCCGGCCTGGTCGCCATCCTCGCCGGTTGGGTCACCACCGAAGTGGGCCGCCAGCCGTGGGTCGTGTATGGCCTGCAGCGCACGTCGGATGCGGTTTCCGCCCACGGCGATTTGCACATGAGCATCAGCCTGCTCACCTTCTTCGTGGTTTATATGTCGGTGTTCGGCATCGGTTACAGCTATATGGTGCGCCTGATTCGCAAAGGCCCGCAGGACCTCCTGCCGCCTGAACACGGCACTCCGGCTCGCCCGCTTTCTGCGGCGATTGACGGCTATCAGCACAAGGAGACGCACTAATGGGTATCGACTTATCGGTTATCTGGTTTGTCATCATCGTCTTCGCCACGCTGATGTATATCGTGATGGATGGCTTTGATTTGGGTATCGGCATCCTGTTCCCTTTCGTGCGGGATGCAGAGGACCGGGACGTGATGGTCAACAGCGTCGCCCCCGTCTGGGATGGCAATGAAACCTGGCTGGTGCTCGGCGGCGCGGGGTTGTTTGGCGCATTTCCGCTGGCGTATGCGGTGATCATCGACGCGCTGACCATTCCGTTGACGCTGATGCTGATCGGCCTCATCTTTCGCGGCGTGGCGTTTGAGTTTCGTTTTAAAGCCACACCTTCGCACCGTCCGTTCTGGGATAACGCCTTTCTCGGCGGTTCTATCCTCGCCACCTTCTGTCAGGGCGTGGTGGTCGGCGCCGTCCTGAACGGCTTCCCGGTGGAAAACCGGACCTATGCAGGCGGACCGTTCGACTGGCTAACGCCGTTTACGCTGTTTTGCGGGGTTGGGCTGGTCATCGCCTACGCCCTGCTGGGCGCCACCTGGCTTGTGATGAAAAGCGAGGCGCCGCTGCTTAGCAGAATGCGCCAGGTCTCCCGCACGCTGCTACTGGCGATGCTGACGGTCATTGCCGTTATCAGCCTGTGGACCCCGCTCGCGCATCCGGCCATCGCCGAGCGCTGGTTCAGCTTCCCGAATCTGTGGTTCCTGCTGCCGGTGCCGGCGCTGACCCTGGCGCTGGGCTTCGGGTTGTGGAAGGGTCT
>NZ_JAFAGS010000186.1 GCF_019237635.1 Pluralibacter sp. | reverse complement strand
GAATCCATGTCACTTTGAGTGCCCACACAGATTGTCTGATAAATTGTTAAAGAGCAGTGCAACGCGGCTTTCGCTCACCGTTGCGAGGTCCCGTATAATACGTTTTCCTCATTCAGAGTCAAGCGTTTATTTTTGCTTTTCTCTGTGGTGTTCATCGCTGGTTTTCACCGGAGAACCCCGCTGACCCGGCGGCTTACAGGCCGTTGTTCCGTGTCAGTGGAGGCGCATTATAGGGAGTAATTCTGAAGTGACAAGAGGAAATTTCAAAAAACTTTTCGTTCGGCTATTTTCCAGGCGATGAGCCGGTTTTACAGGCTATTTGCGCACGAAATGAGCGATTTCCTGGGCAAAAACGGCAACCTGACGCCAGTCGGTATACACCACCTCTTTATGTGTGTCGGTTTCCCCACCGGTCATCTTCATAATCAACCGAATCATAAAGCGATCGAACCAGCGGTAACGGGGGTAACGCAGCGCCCCGGCGAAAACGGCACAAAGATCCGGATGCCACGGTGAGTGCAACAGAAACTTGCGCGTATAGCTATTGGTTTGCGGCGTACTCTTCTCCGGCTTGCGCGCCACCAGGTTCACCGAGTAAAACGCGGAAGGCACCTGCGCCAGCGACTGTTGATGCTTTTTCACGAAGCTCTCGAGCAGCGGATGAAAGTGTCCGTAACGAATCGATGCGCCAATCACCACGCCATGATAGGCCTGCCAGTCAATCTGCTCCGAACGATGCAGGTTCACGACATCCACGTCGAAGCCCTGCTCTTTAAGTTCGGACGCCAGCGAAGCGGCAATTTCGCGCGTTTGCCCATCGCGCGTGGAGAACAGAATCAATAGTTTCACAGACACTCCTGTTATTCGCGCCAGAAGGTGGGGGTAAACAGCACCAGCAGCGTAAAGACCTCCAGACGACCAAACAGCATATTGGCAATCAGGATCCATTTCGCAACCGGGTTCATGCTGGCAAAGTTGTCGGCTACCACGCCAAGTCCCGGTCCGAGGTTATTGAGGGTCGCCACAACGGACGCAAATGCCGAGAAATCATCCACACCAGTCGCGATGATAGCCAGCATGCTGACAATAAAGACCAGCGCGTAAGCGGAGAAGAAGCCCCACACCGCCTCCAGAATACGTTCCGGCAGCGCGCGGTTGCCAAGCTTGATGCTGTACACCGCATTCGGGTGTACCAGACGCTTCAGCTCGCGATTGCCCTGCTTAAACAACAGCAGGATACGGATAACCTTCAACCCCCCTCCCGTTGACCCCGCGCAACCGCCGATAAACGCGGAGCACAGCAGCAGTACCGGCAGGAACAGCGGCCAACGTGCGATGCTGTCGGTGGTGAAACCTGCGGTCGTCGCCATTGACACGACCTGAAAAAACGCCTGGTTGAGCGTCGTCATCGCCGAGTTATAAACATCGTGGAACCACAGCACCAAGGTACACACCACCACCAGCGTCAGCTGCACACCGATAAACATTCTGAATTCGGGGTCGCGCCAGTAAACCTTGAGGCTACGACCGCTCAGCAGTGAAAAGTGCAGGCCATAGTTACATCCGGAGATTAAAAGGAAGATAGCGATGATGGTGTTGATCGTTGGGCTGTTGAAGTAGCCCACGCTGGCATCGTGCGTGGAGAAACCGCCGATAGCGATAGTGGCAAAGCTGTGCCCAATCGCGTCAAAGGCGGGCATCCCCGCAAACCACAGCGCCAGCGCGCAGGCTACCGTCAGCAACACATAAATCAGCCACAGCGTTTTCGCCGTCTCAGCGATACGCGGGCGCATTTTGTTATCTTTCAACGGTCCGGGCATTTCGGCCCGATAGAGCTGCATTCCCCCGACGCCCAGTATCGGCAGGATGGCCACCGCCAGCACAATGATCCCCATGCCGCCAAACCACTGTAGCATCTGGCGGTAAAAGAGGATGGCATGGGGAAGCGAATCCAACCCCACCAGCGTCGTCGCGCCGGTCGTCGTTAAGCCGGAGAAGGATTCAAAGAAAGCGTCAGTCACCGTCAGGTTCGGCTGCTCGGCAAAAATGAAGGGCAACGCACCCACGCTCCCCAGCACCGTCCAGAACAGCACAACAATAAGAAAACCTTCGCGGGATTTGAGCTCGCCTTTTTGCTTACGGTTAGGCCACCACAACAGAGAGCCAATCGCCAGCGCGACGAAAAACGTCTGCGTGAACGCGCGTCCTGCGCCATCGCGGTATATCAATGCCACCAGCCCGGGAACAATCATCGTTCCTGAAAACAAAATGACCAGAAGGCCAACGATTCGGGTTATGGCGCGAAAATGCATCACTACCGCTTCCTTAGATAAACAAAAGTAAACCGGGGATTATTCGTCAATCTCGCGCAATTGCAACGCGCCACGACTAAAATCAGCCAGTTTGACCGAAAAAGCCGCCAGTTCAGCCTGCGCCAGCGCCACACGCAGTTGCACAACAGCCTGGTAATCGCTGCTCACAATTTTGCCGGAAAACTGCCCAAGTAAGGATTCAACCCCCGCCAGTTGGGCATAATCGCACTGCAACGTATATTCCGTTAGCGGCGTCTTGCGCTCGGTGACAAGCGCCGCCAGCGCCTGATGGACACCGCCGCCGTAGGCTTTCACCAGACCGCCGGTACCCAGCAGGATCCCGCCGTAATAGCGGACAACCACCGCGGTTATCTCACCAACACCGCTCCCCATCAGTTGAGCAAGCATGGGTTTTCCCGCGGTACCTGCCGGTTCACCATCATCGGAAAACCCCAACTGCTGCGAATCATCAGGCGGCCCCGCCACCCACGCCACACAGTGGTGGCGCGCGTCCGGGTGCGCCGCTTTCACCGACTCAACAAACGCTTTCGCCGCCTCTACGCCATTGGTATGCGCCAGAAGCGTAATGAAGCGGCTTTTCTTGATCTCCTCAACGACCGTGACCGGCGCCGCCGGAATAAGCCAGCTCTCCATTACGCCAGCTTCAGGTCCCGCGTCATGTTCTCCACGCTCTTCTCGTGGATCACGACGTTATCTTCAATACGAATGCCGCCGAACGGCTTCAGCGCTTCAATTTTCTGCCAGTTGAAGTGCTTGCTGAACTGGCCTTCACGCCATGGCCTCAGCAGGGACTCAATAAAGTAGATGCCCGGTTCAATGGTCAGCACCATACGCGGCGCCAGCACACGGGTGCAGCGCAGGTACGGATATTTAGACGGCGCGGCAAGATGCGTGCCGGTATCATCCTGCATAAACCCAGCCGCATCGTGCACCTGCAGCCCCAGCGGATGACCGATACCGTGCGGCATAAACGGCCCGGTAATGTCGTTTTCCACCATCGCCTCTTCACTCATATCGGTAATGATGCGGTGCTTACGCAGCAGTTTCGCGATGCGCTGATGGAACTGCACGTGGTAATCGACGTAGCTTACGCCCGCCTTCATGGTGCCGATCAACGCCAGTTGTTCATCGTTCACATCTTTAATCAGATGAGCAAAATCGTTATCGCCATGCGCCGCCCAGGTTCGGGTCAGGTCAGCCGCATAACCGTTGTACTCCGCCCCTGCATCAAGCAGGAAGCTGCGAATTTCCGACGGCGCGCGATGATCCAGTTTGGTGTAATGCAGCACGGAGGCATGCTCGTTGAGCGCGACGATATTGCTGTAAGGCACATCGGTATCGCGCTGCCCCGTTGCGGTCAGGTAAGCGAGGTTAATATCAAACTCACTCATTCCGGACAAAAACGCTTCGTGCGCGGCGCGGTGGCCGTTAACCGCCATCTTCTGCGCTTCGCGCATGCAGAGCAGTTCATAATCGGTTTTATACGCGCGGTAGTAGTGCAGGTAATCGATAACCCCTTTCGGGTTGATATTGTCCGCCGCAATATCCAGCCCCAGCGCACGCTCGGCGACCGACCCAATATAGGCGATATTACCGCGCGCGGCAGGCAGTTGGCCGCCAATACCATCGGCTTTCGGCAGAGCAATCACCTCGACGTCATCGGTCCAGAAAGAGGTCGGCAGCGGCTCGACGTTGTGCCAATAGTCTACCGGCAGATAAAACCACAGCTTCGGCTTATTGACGCCATCCACCAGCAGCCAGCAGTTCGGCACCTGGGTAACAGGCACCCACGCTTTAAACTGCGGGTTTACCTTAAACGGGTACGGATGATCATCAAGAAAGACGTTAAACAGTTCGCCAGAATGAATAAGTAGCGCATCAAGCTTAAAACGCTCCAGCACATTGCGGGTCCGTTCCTGTAGCGTAACGATATGATTTTTATAGAGCGTGGCCAGCGATTCCATGTTTTACCCTTCTGTTTTTTGACCATAAGTCCCCGCATCTTAGCACATCGATTCAGGGGTGTGATTTCTACCGAGCGTGATCCAGTCGTCATTTTCTTAAAGAGTAATTTGCATTTTTTTAACATAAAATCCACACTCCGATGCATCTGGTATGACCAGATCACTTTGCTGGATTCAGGAGACTGACATGCTCTACAAAGGCGATACCCTGTACCTCGACTGGCTGGAAGATGGCATTGCCGAACTGGTGTTCGATGCCCCCGGTTCGGTCAACAAGCTCGATACTGCAACCGTAGCCAGCCTCGGCCAGGCGCTGGACGTCCTCGAAAAACAAAAAGATCTCAAGGGCCTGCTGCTGCGTTCTGAAAAAGCCGCGTTTATCGTCGGCGCCGATATCACCGAATTTTTATCCCTGTTCCAGGTTCCACAGGAACAATTAAGCCAGTGGCTGCATTTTGCCAACAGCGTCTTTAGCCGCCTGGAAGACCTGCCGGTTCCGACCCTCTCCGCCGTCAATGGCTATGCGCTTGGCGGCGGTTGCGAATGCGTACTGGCGACCGACTATCGACTGGCAACGGCCGATCTGCGTATCGGCCTACCGGAGACCAAACTGGGTATTATGCCCGGCTTTGGCGGCTCGGTTCGTTTGCCGCGTATGCTCGGCGCCGACAGCGCGCTGGAGATCATCGCCGCAGGTAAAGACGTCGGCGCAGAAGAAGCGCTGAAAATTGGCCTGGTCGACGGCATTGTCAAAGCGGAGAAGCTGCGCGATGGCGCGATGGCGATATTGCGTCAGGCCATCGACGGCGCCCTTGACTGGAAAGCCAAACGCCAGCCAAAACTGGAGCCGTTGAAGCTCAGCAAAATTGAAGCCGCCATGAGCTTCACCATCGCCAAAGGTATGGTGGCGCAGACGGCAGGTAAGCATTACCCGGCGCCGATGACGGCGGTAAAAACCATTGAAGCGGCAGCCCGCCTTGGCCGCAACGAGGCCCTGGCGCTTGAGAACCAGAGTTTTGTTCCCCTGGCGCACTCCAATGAAGCCCGCGCGCTGGTCGGTATCTTCCTTAACGATCAGTTTGTGAAAAGTCAGGCGAAAAAGCTGACCAAAAACGTTGAGACGCCAAAGCAGGCCGCCGTACTGGGCGCAGGCATCATGGGCGGCGGTATCGCTTACCAGTCGGCCTGGAAGGGCGTGCCAGTCATTATGAAGGACATCAACGATAAGTCCCTGACGCTCGGCATGACCGAAGCGGCCAAGCTGCTTAACAAACAGCTGGAACGTGGAAAAATCGATGGTCTGAAGCTGGCGGGGGTCATTTCGACCATTCACCCGACGCTTGACTATGCCGGTTTTGAGCGCGTTGATGTGGTCGTGGAAGCCGTCGTCGAAAACCCGAAAGTGAAAAAAGCGGTACTGGCGGAAACCGAAGACAAGATTCGCCCGGATACCGTGCTGGCCTCTAACACCTCGACGATACCGATTAGCGAACTGGCAAACGCCCTGCAGCGCCCGGAAAACTTCTGCGGCATGCACTTCTTTAACCCGGTGCACCGCATGCCGCTGGTTGAGGTCATTCGCGGCGAGAAAACGTCCGATACCACCATCGCTAAAGTGGTGGCATGGGCAAGTAAGATGGGCAAAACGCCAATCGTGGTGAACGACTGCCCTGGTTTCTTTGTTAACCGCGTGTTGTTCCCGTATTTCGCCGGTTTCAGCCAGCTGCTGCGCGACGGTGCGGATTTCCGCAAAGTCGATAAAGTCATGGAGAAACAGTTTGGCTGGCCGATGGGCCCGGCGTATCTGCTGGACGTCGTCGGCATCGACACCGCGCATCACGCTCAGGCGGTGATGGCGGCCGGTTTCCCACAGCGGATGCAGAAAGATTACCGCGATGCTATCGACGCGCTGTTTGACGCCAATCGCTATGGGCAGAAAAACGGCCTCGGCTTCTGGCGTTATAAAGAAGACAGCAAAGGTAAGCCGAAAAAAGAAGAGGACCCGGCAGTGGACAGCCTGCTCGCCGAGGTCAGTAAGCCGAAGCGCGACTTCACCGACGAAGAGATCATCGCCCGCATGATGATTCCGATGGTCAACGAAGTGGTGCGTTGCCTGGAAGAAGGCATCATCGCAAGCCCGGCGGAAGCCGATATGGCGCTGGTGTATGGCTTAGGTTTCCCTCCGTTCCACGGCGGCGCCTTCCGCTGGCTGGATACGTTGGGCAGCGCGAAGTATCTCGATATGGCGCAGCAGTACCAGCACCTCGGCGCCCTGTATGAGGTACCGGAAGGCCTGCGCGGCAAAGCGCGCCATAACGACGCATATTATCCCCCGGTTGAGCCTGCCCGTCCGGTTGGCGAGCTGAAAACGGCTTAAGGAGTCACAATGGAACAGGTTGTCATTGTCGATGCAATTCGTACCCCGATGGGCCGCTCAAAAGGCGGCGCATTTCGCAACGTGCGCGCTGAGGATCTCTCAGCGCACCTGATGCGTAGCCTGCTGGCGCGCAACCCGGCGCTGGATGCCACTACGATTGACGATATTTACTGGGGCTGCGTACAGCAAACCCTGGAACAAGGTTTCAACATCGCCCGCAACGCGGCGCTGCTGGCGGAAATCCCGCATTCGGTACCGGCTGTTACCGTCAACCGCCTGTGCGGCTCCTCAATGCAGGCGCTGCATGACGCTACCCGGATGATCATGACCGGTGACGCTGCGGTCTGCCTGGTCGGCGGCGTGGAACACATGGGCCACGTGCCGATGAGCCACGGCGTGGACTTCCACCCTGGCATGAGCCGCAATGTCGCCAAAGCGGCGGGTATGATGGGATTGACCGCAGAAATGCTCTCCCGCCTGCACGGCATCAGCCGCGAAATGCAGGACGCCTTTGCCGCGCGCTCCCACGCTCGCGCTTGGGCCGCCACCCAGTCGGGCGCCTTTAAAAACGAAATTATCCCGACCGGTGGTCATGACGCTGACGGCGTGCTGAAGCAGTTTACCTGGGATGAAGTTATCCGCCCGGAAACCACCGTCGAAACGCTCTCCACGCTGCGCCCGGCGTTTGACCCGGTGACTGGCACCGTCACCGCAGGCACCTCTTCCGCCCTCTCCGATGGCGCTGCGGCCATGCTGGTGATGAGCGAAAGTCGCGCCCGCGAACTGGGCCTCACCCCACGCGCCCGCGTGCGCTCAATGGCAGTCGTCGGTTGCGACCCGTCCATCATGGGTTACGGTCCGGTTCCGGCGTCGAAGCTGGCGCTGAAAAAAGCCGGTTTGACCACCCGCGATATCGACGTCTTCGAGATGAACGAAGCGTTCGCCGCGCAGATCCTGCCGTGTATCAAGGATCTGGGGCTGCTGGAGCAGATCGATGAGAAGATCAACCTCAACGGCGGCGCGATCGCCCTGGGTCATCCGCTGGGCTGCTCCGGCGCGCGCATCAGCACCACGCTTATCAATCAGATGGAGCGTAAAGACGCCCAGTTTGGCCTGGCGACAATGTGTATCGGCTTAGGTCAGGGGATCGCTACCGTCTTTGAACGTGTGTAGAAAAAAGCCGGGCTGCGATATGCAGCCCGGCCTGTGGTTTAGTTGCCGTTCTTCCCGCCTGTCAGGGGCGGGTTTTTTTATTTTCGCTGGCGCTAAATGAAAGAGAACGCATCGCCGAACAGGCGATCTTCACGCGCGTTGCGCTCGTTGCAGAACAGGTCGCGGGCAATTTTCGCCATTTCAAAACGACCTGCAATGTAGATGTCCTGTTCTACCAGCGTACCGTAATCCTGCAGCACCGCCGTCAGCACCGTACCCGTACGACCGCGCCAGCCCGGCTCAGGCTGCTCAACCACCGGCTCCACCCGCAGATTCGGGTGCTCAACCGCCAGCGCTTCCAGCTCGGCTAAATCGTACAAATGCTTCTCTTCACGCCCGCCCCAGTAAATCGCGATATCGCGATTCGGGTTTTGCGCCAGCGCGGTTAACAAAATAGAACGCACGTAGGAGAACCCGGTTCCCCCGGCAATCAGCACCATCGGACGCGTGTTGTCATCGTCGCGCAGCCAGGCGTCGCCATGGGGAATATCCACCACGATCTCGCGCTCTTTCAGAATGCGATCCATCACCGCCATCGCATACAGATTCAACTCGGATGCGCCAATATGCAGCTCAATAAACGTGTGCTCTGCGGGGGTGGACGCCATGGAGAAAGGACGTTTGTCCCGCTCGTCCATCACCACCATCAGGTACTGGCCAGCGCGAAAGGAAAATGCCGCTTCGGGTTCTAAACGAACGCGATATACCGTGTCGGTAATAGCGTCTACCGATGTCACTTTACAGCTTAAGGTTGTCATGCGCTCCCTCTGTCGGGTCTATATGGCAAACACGGCCGCCCTCAGGCGCTTTTACCGTCATTAAAGATAGCCAGCTCGTCCCAGATGGCGTCGATTCTCGCCGTCACCTCGGGATCCTTTTTAATCGGGCGTCCCCATTCGCGTTGGGTTTCGCCAGGCCATTTATTGGTGGCATCCAGCCCCATCTTTGAACCCAAACCGGAAACCGGCGAGGCAAAGTCCAGATAATCTATTGGCGTGTTCTCCACCAGAACCGTATCACGCGCCGGATCCATGCGGGTCGTTATCGCCCATATCACGTCGTTCCAGTCACGCGCGTTCACGTCGTCATCGCAGACAATCACGAACTTGGTATACATAAACTGCCGCAGGAACGACCAGACGCCCATCATGACGCGCTTGGCGTGCCCGGCGTACTGTTTCTTCATCGTTACCACCGCCAGACGATAGGAGCACCCTTCCGGCGGCAGGTAGAAATCGACAATCTCAGGGAACTGCTTTTGCAGAATCGGCACGAACACTTCATTGAGCGCCACTCCCAGCACCGCAGGCTCATCAGGCGGACGGCCAGTATAGGTGGAGTGGTAAATCGCATCTTCGCGCTGCGTCACATGCGTTACGGTAAATACCGGAAAACTATCTACTTCATTGTAGTAACCCGTATGGTCGCCATACGGACCTTCCGGCGCCGTTTCACCTGCTTCAATATAGCCCTCCAGCACGATCTCCGCGCTGGCCGGAACTTCAAGATCGTTGGAGATACACTTCACGACTTCGGTTTTGGTGCCGCGCAGCAGCCCGGCAAACGCGTACTCAGACAGTGTGTCCGGCACTGGCGTGACCGCGCCAAGAATCGTCGCAGGATCGGCGCCCAGCGCGACCGATACCGGGAAACGCTCGCCCGGATGTGCCGCACACCACTCCTGAAAATCCAGCGCGCCGCCGCGGTGCGACAGCCAGCGCATAATAAGTTTGTTGCGACCGATGAGCTGCTGACGATAAATACCGAGATTCTGCCGCTCTTTATGCGGGCCACGGGTTACCGTCAGCCCCCAGGTAATCAGCGGCGCGGCATCTTCCGGCCAGCAGGTCATGATCGGAATACGGTTGAGATCCACGTCGTCGCCCTGCATCACTTTCTGCTGACACGGCGCGTTACGCAGGCACTTCGTCGGCATATTCAGCACCTGCTTGAACTGCGGCAGCTTATCGATCAGGTCACGGAACCCTTTCGGCGGCTCAGGCTCTTTCAGGAACGCCAGCAGCTTTCCGACTTCACGCAGCGCACTGACATCTTCCTGCCCCATGCCCATGGCGACGCGACGCGGCGTGCCGAACAGGTTGCACAACACCGACATGTCGAAACCCTTTGGGTTTTCAAACAGCAGCGCCGGGCCTCCCGCACGCAGGGTACGATCGGCAATTTCGGTGATTTCAAGATGGGGATCGACAGGCAGGGTGATGCGTTTAAGCTCCCCCTGTTGTTCCAGCAATGTCAGAAAGTCGCGCAGATCGTGGTATTTCATGGAGTCAACAATAACCTCTTTGTAAGCGCTTCATTATACGGCCTTCAGCCGCGCTATGCTGTAATTTTGTTAAATTAGCGTGAAGTCTGAGAACATCCGCACAGGTAAGAATCGCCTTCGCTATCGCGGCGCGCTTTTGTTATGCTTACTGCGATATTTTGGAAAGAGTGATTATGCAAGCCTGGTATTTACTGTACTGCAAACGTGGGCAACTTCAGCGTGCTCAGGAACATCTCGAACGACAGGCCGTAAATTGCCTGACGCCTATGATTGCACTGGAGAAAATCATCCGCGGCAAGCGTACCACCGTCAGCGAACCACTTTTCCCCAATTATCTGTTTGTGGAATTCGACCCTGAAGTCATCCACACCACCACCATCAATGCGACGCGTGGCGTCAGCCACTTCGTTCGCTTTGGCGCGCACCCGGCGCTGGTTCCCTCCACGGTCATTCACCAGCTTTCGGTCTACAAACCGGAAGGTATCCTGGACCCGCAAACGCCGCACCCTGGCGACAGCGTCGTTATCACCGAAGGCGCGTTTGAAGGGTTGAAAGCCATTTTCACCGAGCCCGATGGCGAGGCCCGATCCATGCTGCTGCTCAATCTGCTCAACCAGCAGATCCTGCAAAGCGTGAAAAACACCGACTTCCGTAAGTCCTGAGGCTAAAACGCCACGCCAAACAGGCTTCTCACGTTGTTATCCGTCTCCCGGGAAAGCCACTGCGCATCTTCACCCCGCCAGTGGGCAATTCGCGCCATAATATGCGCCAGATAAGCAGGCTCGTTACGTCGTGAACTGGGCTTTGGCATCATATCGCGCGGCAACAGGTATGGCGCATCGGTTTCCACCATCAGACGGTTCGCCGGAATCAGCGGCAGCATATCGCGCAGCGCCAGACCACGACGCTCATCGCATACCCACCCGGTAATGCCGATATACAGCCCGTGGCGCAGACAATCCTGGAGTTCGTCGCGGTGCCCGGTAAAACAGTGCAGTACCCCACCCGGCAGCTTATCAAGCCAGGGCGACAGCAGCGCCATAAACCGTTCATGCGCGTCGCGACAGTGGAGAAATACCGGCATCCCGCACTCTGCCGCCAGCGCAAGCTGAGCGCTGAACGCCGCCTCCTGCTCCTGTGGAGTGGAAAAATTACGGTTGAAATCGAGACCACACTCACCGATCGCCACCACCTCAGGCGCCTGCGCCAGCATACGAACACGCTGTTCCGTTTCCCGGGTCCAACGGCTACTGTCATGCGGATGCACGCCCGCCGTCGACCAGCAGCGCGCGTGGCGTTGCGCTAACGTCAGCGCCCGCTCGCTTTCGTGCAGATTGGTACCAGTCAGCAACATACCGCTCAACCCCGCCGCAAAGGCGCGCTCAACGACCGCATCGTGGTCGCGGGCAAACTGCGAACTGGTCAGGTTTACGCCGATATCAAACATACAGACTCCCATACAACAACCGCCCTTTCGGGCGGCTGGTGATTATTCTTCTTTGGTTTCCGTTTCGGATTCGCTGTCTTCTTCAGCGTCGCTATCGCGCGTCAACCGTTTGCCGGTATAGAAGCGCGAGAAAAAGATCCCCACTTCAAACAAGCAATACATCGGAATGGCAAGCAGCGTCTGCGAAAACACGTCCGGCGGCGTCAGCAACATCCCCACCACAAACGCGCCAACCAGCACGTAAGGGCGCTTCTTACGCAAGTCTTCCGGCGTGGTCACGCCCACCCAACACAGCAGCACAATGGCGACCGGCACCTCAAACGACACGCCGAAGGCCATAAACAGCGCCATAACGAAATCGAGGTAGCTGCGGATATCCGTCGACACCTGCACGCCGACAGGCGCGGTGTGGGTCAGGAAACCAAACGCCAGCGGGAAGACCACGAAGTACGCGAACGCCATACCGATATAGAACAGTAGCGTACTGGAGACCAGCAACGGCACCACCAGACGGCGTTCATGTTTATACAGCGCTGGCGCCACAAACGCCCACACCTGATAAAGAATAACCGGCGCAGACAGAATGATGGAGACCATAAAGGTCAGCTTGATCGGGGTGAAGAACGGCGACGCGACGTCGGTCGCAATCATCGTCGCCCCTGCCGGCATATGCTTGATGAGCGGCGCCGAAACCAGCTGATAAATGTCATTGGCGAAGTAAACCAACGCCAGAAAAATCACAAAGACCGCAATGATGCAGTTGATCAGGCGTTTACGGAGCTCAATCAAATGCGCGATCAGCGGTTGAGTATCTTCTACGCCCATGTTTACGGTTTATCACTCGATACGGGGGATGGTTCGGCAACCGGTGCCGTCGTCTTTACGCTCGCGCTGACCTTCTCGTCAGGCGCCGCCGCGTTCTGTTCAGTGGACATGGATTCAGTTGCCCGAGCGTCGCCGTGGGTCTGAAGCTCCGCCGCCGCAGGCGGCGCGTCATCCGCCTTCGCCGCCGGGCTATGGATAGTATTGGCTTCGTCGCCCGCTTTTTCCGGATCGTGCTGCGTGTAGGAACGCTTCATCGACTCCGCCGCTTCACGCAGCTCATCCATAGAGGCTTTTAGCTCGGGCGTCAGATTATCCAGACTGGCTTTTTCGACCTTTTTCAGGCTTTCCTGAAACTCCTGCAGTTTCAGCTCCTGAGCGAGCTCATTTTGTACCGTTGATGCCAGGGAGCGCAGCGCACGCACCCATCCCGCAACGGTCTTCACCGCAACGGGTAGCCGCTGCGGCCCAAGGACGACCAGGCCGATAATAAATACCAGCAACAGTTCACTGAAACCAATGTCGAACACGAATTACACCTGCTCTTTGTCGTGGCGTTTTGCATCGTCTTTTTTGGCGTCATCCTGCTTTTCAGACAATGATTTCGTTGGGAAATCAGCGTCCTGAGAGGATTTGTCCTGTTTGTCTTTGTCTTCGTCATCGCTCATGGCTTTTTTAAAGCCTTTGATCGATGCGCCCAGGTCAGACCCCAACGAGCTCAGCTTTTTCGTCCCGAAAAGCAGAACTACGATAACGACGATAATCAATAACTGCCAAATACTGATACCACCCATACATGTTCCTCTGTGCCAGATGATAAATTAACCATTGGCGTGCATGTTACACGCCTTCTTGATGATGATGCAAAAATCAGCGACCTTTCCGCCAACCGATAAACCACACCACCAGACCTCCTGCCATCAGCCAGGCGGGATGCATTCCCCACTCAGGACGGTTGATCAACAGTAATGTACCGCTGAGCATGAGCACCGACCCGACGCCAAACAGATAACGAGACTGCCCCTGACGAACAGGATTCGCTTCCATTGCGCGGGCGATTTTATCAATGCTCAGCTGCAGGTGTTTGCCCTGGCGCAAAGTGTCATAAATCAGTTCAGGAATTTCCGGCATTTTTTCGATCCAGAACGGCGCTTTCTCTTTTAATGCACGCGCCAGCGCCGGAAGCCCCACCTGATCTTTGAGCCATGATTCAAGGAAAGGTTTCGCCGTCTTCCATAAGTCTAACTGAGGATAGAGCTGCCTTCCTACGCCCTCAACGTAAAGTAATGTTTTTTGCAGTAAAACCAGCTGCGGCTGCACTTCCATATTGAAGCGGCGCGCGGTATTAAACAGATTCAACAGCACGTGGCCGAAGGAAATTTCCGCCAGCGGTTTTTCAAAAATGGGTTCACACACCGTACGAATCGCAAATTCAAACTCTTCAACGTTAGTATCGGCAGGCACCCAGCCGGAATCCACGTGCAGCTCGGCAACCTTGCGGTAATCGCGGTTGAAGAAGGCAATAAAGTTTTCCGCCAGATAGCGCTTATCTTCTTTATTCAGCGAGCCGACGATACCGCAGTCAATGCCGATATATTTTGGGTTTTCCGGGTGCTCGTAGCTGACAAAGATATTCCCCGGATGCATATCCGCATGGAAAAAGCTGTCGCGAAACACCTGGGTGAAGAATACCTGCACGCCGCGCTCGGCCAGCAGTTTCATGTTCGTACCCTGCTTCTCCAGTGTTTCGATATCCGATACCGGGATACCGTAGATACGCTCCATTACCAGCATGTTCTGGCTGCAATAGTCGGAGAAAACCTCAGGCACATACAGCATGGGGCTGTTTTCGAAATTGCGCCGCAGCTGGATGGCGTTCGCCGCCTCACGCAGCAGGTTCAGCTCGTCAATCAGCGTTTTTTCATACTCGCGCACCACTTCCAGCGGACGCAGACGGCGACCATCCGGCAGCAGGCGAGGCACCCAACGCGCCAGGCGATAGATAAGCTTCATATCCGCTTTGATGACCGGCAGGATATCAGGGCGGATCACTTTGATAACCACCTCCTGGCCGTTTTCTTTCAGCTTCGCGGTATGTACCTGCGCGATAGACGCAGACGCCAGCGGCTGAACATCGAAATCGTCAAACCAGCTTTCTACCGGAATATCGCCCATCGCCTTTTCGATCTGCTTTTGCGCCAGCGCGCCGTCGAACGGCGCCACGCGGTCCTGCAATAGCGCCAGCTGATCGGCGATTTGCGGCGGGAAAAGATCGCGGCGGGTAGAGAGCATCTGACCGAATTTGATCCATACCGGCCCCAGTTGCTGCAGCGCAAGACGCAGGCGTTCGCCTAACGGCTGATGTTTATGGCGGTTCGGCATCCAGAAAAGCATACGTCGCCAGATACGTAGCGGCAGCGTAATACGAATTTTGGGAATGAGCTCATCAAGCCCGTAACTCAAAAAAGTATGGATGATAAAATACAGGCGCCGAATTTCCCCTGGCGTCATTTCCCCTCCAGTTTTTCCAGCCGTTTGCTGAAGGCTTCGACGGCGCGTTCAACCGCCGCCGTCTCTTCAGCAAACCACGCGACTTCCAACGGTCCCGGCGCCATGCGCCACTCTTCAGTGATCGCTTGTGCAACATACTGCTGCTGGCGCTGCAGACCGCGTTTGAGGAACCTTGCGCCGCCACGCAACACTTTACTGACGCCCTCTGCGGCGATATCTCCAGTATAGGGCGCCAGCAACTCGGCGGGGTCGAACTCCGCCAGGTCGGCGAGCGCGACAAAATTCTGTACAACCTGCAGATCACCATCGACTTCGAGATCGCCGCTGCGAATAAGCGCCGTCAGTTGCTGTCGGTTACGCAACTGCGGCAACACGCCGACGCGCGTCATGACCGTGCAGTCGGCTTCGCCTTCCCATGCGCCGAGTACGTCAATTTGCCGATCGCTGAACACCAGCACCAGCGGCGACGTGAACTCTTTCAACTCCACACGCAGCACTTTCCCCAAGAGCCGCTGGCGCGCCGGTTTCAGCGCGCGTTCGCGCCACAGGAAAGTATTCAACGCGCTTTCAATACCTGCGGTCACTAAGGGTTGAAAAGGCATGATGCACTCCTGTCAGAACTTGTAGCCGCGATGCAGCGCCACAATGCCCGCCGTCAGGTTGTAGTAATCCACACTGTCAAAACCCGCATCCTGCATCATCGCCTTCAGGGTCGGCTGATCCGGATGCATACGGATAGATTCTGCCAGGTAGCGATAGCTTTCCGCATCGTTAGCAACCATTTCACCAATACGCGGCAGTATGTGGAACGAGTAGGCATCGTAGGCCTTACTCAGCGGCTCGATAATCGGTTTGGAAAACTCCAGCACCAGCAGACGCCCACCCGGCTTCAGTACGCGGTACATGGAGCGCAGGGCTTTGTCTTTATCTGTCACGTTGCGAAGACCAAAGGAAATGGTGATACAGTCAAACGTGTTATCCGGAAAAGGCAGCGCTTCGGCGTTCGCCTGCACATATTCCACATTACCGACCACACCGATGTTGCGCAGCTTTTCACGCCCCATTTTGAGCATAGAGTCGTTGATATCAGCAAGAACGACGCGGCCCGTTTCACCAACCAGACGCGAAAACTTCGCGGTCAGGTCGCCGGTTCCGCCAGCCAGATCGAGCACTTTCTGCCCACGGCGCACGCCGCTGCAGTCGATGGTGAAGCGTTTCCACAAACGATGGATACCAAATGACATCAGGTCATTCATGACATCGTACTTAGCGGCAACAGAATGGAATACATGTGCCACCATGTCAGCCTTCTGCGATTTGGCGACCGTCTGGAAGCCAAAGTGCGTCGTTTCTTGTGAATCCTCAACCATCTCAATGCCTGCTTATCCAAAAAATGTTCGTCGAGTGTAACAGATTGGGCGCGTTTACCCTATGGTTCAACCTTGCTGCGAAAAGCGCGGGGAAACGCCGTGCGCCGCATCAGACGAGGTTAACGTGCGGTCTTCATTTGACGCCTGAGCATCGTGCAGGCGCGGTTCTTCCTCTGCTGCCGTGGCCTGCTCGACTAAATCCGGATTAATCTCGCGTTTGACCTCAACGCCGAGGTGGCGAAAGGACTCCGCCTGTACCAGTAAATTGCCACGTCCGGTGGCCAATTTTTTCATTGCCTGCCGATAGTTGTCCTGGGCTTTGTCGAGACTCTGCCCAATTGCAGACATATCATCGACGAACAACCGCATTTTGTCGTACAGGCGGCTGGCACGGTCGGCAATCTGTTGCGCATTGCGACTCTGGAGCTCATAGCGCCACAGATTGGCTATCGTGCGCAGCGCCACCAGCAGCGTCGTGGGGCTGACCAGCATAATGTTGTTTTTCAGCGCTTCGGTAATCAGTTCCGGCTGGCGGTCTATCGCCAGCAAAAACGCGGGTTCGACCGGAATAAACATCAGGACATAATCAAGGCTGCGCAGTCCCGGAAGCTGCTGATAATCTTTGCGGCCAAGCAGTCGGATATGGTTGCGCAGCGAGGCGACATGCTCCTGCAGCGCGACTTCCCGCACGCCGTCATCCTCCGCATTGAAATAGCGCTCATAGGCCACCAGCGTCATTTTGGCGTCAATAACCACATCTTTACCCTGCGGCAAACGGACGATGACATCCGGCTGCATACGCGCGCGGGACTCGGTCTCAATGCTGACCTGGGTCTGATATTCATAGCCTTCGCGCAGCCCCGAAGCCTCCAGCACGCGGGTTAACACCACTTCTCCCCAGTTGCCCTGGGTTTTGTTGTCGCCCTTCAGCGCCTTCGTCAGGTTGACGGCTTCCTGCGCCATCTGCGCATTCAACTGCTGCAGGTTGCGAATCTCATGGGCCAGCGTGTGTCGCTCCCTCGCCTCCTGGCCAAAGCTCTCCTGCACCTGGCGGCGAAAGCCGTCCAGTTGCTCACGCAGCGGCGTCAGCAACCCATGCAGGCTCTGGCGATTTTGCTCATCTACCCGCCGGTTGCTGTGTTCAAAGATGCGGTTGGCAAGGTTTTCAAACTGCTCGCTAAGACGTTGCTCGCTGTTCATCATCTGGCGAATTTTATCTTCGGCGTGCAGTTGGGTGGATTCCAGACGGGTAGAGACTTCACGGAGATCCGCCTCCAGAGAGGTGTTGATTTCACGCAGGCTGCGCAGCTCATTGTTCAGCAGCTCACACTCGTCGCGCCAGTGCTCATTTTGCGCAAGCTGTTGTTTTGCCGCGCTTAGCTCACCAAAGATATCCCGTTGTTCGGCCAGTAAATCCGCCTGCTGCTGCGCGTGACGGTAGCTTGCCGCCAGCCACCCGACCAGCATGGCCGCAAGCGCCACAACGGCATAAATAATGATAGAGATATCCACAACGCCCCCTGCATCAAGGTATTACCCGCACAAAATAGAATTGTGCTGTATAAACGTCCAGTTTGAAAGGAGTTTCCTGCGAGGCGCTACGCAAAAAGAAAAAGGCCGAACATGTCGGCCTTAATAAGGGAGGGGTCGATTACAGCAGGCGACGGGCGGCTTCCACCACGATTTTCACCGCGTGGCTTTCCGTCTGCTTCATGGTTTCCGCGTTCGGAATTTCCTGCTGGGTACGGTTAACAATAACGCCCGCCACCATACCGGCGCGCAGCCCCTGGCTGGAGCACATGGTCAGCAGCGTTGCGGATTCCATTTCGTAGTTCATCACGCCCATGGACTGCCACTCTTCCATGGAGCCTTTGAAGCGGTTCACCACGCGGCCGGAGAAGGTGTCATAACGTTCCTGACCTGGGTAGAAAGTATCTGAAGACGCGGTCACACCCACGTGGGTGGTCGCGCCAACGGCTTTCGCCGCGTCAACCAGCGCCGTGGTACAGGTGAAATCCGCCACCGCCGGATATTCCATCGGCGCGAAGTGCAGGCTGGCGCCATCAAGACGCACAGAAGCGGTGGTCACCAGCACGTCGCCGACATTGATATGCGGCTGAATAGCGCCGGTCGTCCCAACGCGCAGGAAAGTGCGAATGCCCAGCTGTGCCAGTTCTTCGACCGCGATGGAGGTGGACGGGCCGCCGATACCGGTGGAGCACACGATAACCGGTTTGCCATCAAGCTCAGCGCGCCAGGACGTAAATTCACGATGTGATGCCAGTTTTACCGGCTTATCCATCAGCGCGGCGATCTTTTCCACTCGCTCAGGATCGCCAGGGACGATAGCAAGCTGGGCCCCTTGTAAATCGTTTTTGGTGAGGCCGAGATGAAAAACATCAGACTTGGACATATAAAACTCCTCTGTGGGTCGATTTGTCAGCACAAGCAAAAAGGTACTTTACAGAAGCCACGGGACTCTTTTCGTGACGCCTATCACCACCAATGAAAATGATTGCATTAATTTTCCGTTAAATGGTGACCTCAATCACATTAACAGACTGTCCCTTCCGTTACTGCACAAAAGATAGCCCGTTTCTGGCACTGTGGATCGTTAACCTGCGGTCTATAGTTAACATTGCGCGACATGGCACAGTTTCAGAAGGTACGGAGAATACCATGACTCAAAAAACAGGTTTTGCACCTGCGGCCTCCCCCCTGGCCTCTACCATCGTCAGTACCCCAGAAGACGCGATTTCCTCAGGAGAGACGTCAATCCCCTCGCAAGGCGACAACATGCCGGCGTTCCATGCCCGCCCCAAACAGGCGACTGGCCCGCTGCCGGTAGTTATTGTGGTACAGGAAATTTTCGGCGTGCATGAGCATATCCGCGATATCTGTCGTCGCCTGGCGCTGGAGGGCTATCTGGCCATTGCGCCGGAACTCTATTTCCGCCAGGGCAATCCTGACGATTATGCTGACATCCCCTCACTGTTCAGCGGGCTGGTGTCTAAAGTTCCCGATACCCAGGTGCTGGCCGACCTCGATCATGTCGCCAGTTGGGCATCGCGCAACGGCGGCGATGTCCATCGCCTGCTGATTACCGGGTTTTGCTGGGGCGGGCGTATCGCCTGGCTGTATGCCGCGCATAATCCGCAGCTTAAAGCCGCCGTGGCCTGGTATGGCAAGCTGGTTGGCGAGAAATCGCTGAACTCGCCGAAACACCCGGTGGATATTGCCGTTGAGCTGAATGCGCCGGTCTTAGGACTGTACGGCGGCCAGGATGCCAGTATTTCGCCAGAGAGCGTGGAGACCATGCGCCACGCGTTACGGGCAGCCAATGCCCATGCGGAAATCATCATCTATCCGGATGCCGGGCATGCCTTCAATGCGGACTACCGTCCGAGCTATCACGAAGAATCGGCGAAAGACGGCTGGCAGCGGATGCTGGAATGGTTTTCGCGCTACGGCGCCAAAAAATAAAGCAAAACAGGCCCGGTTTCCCGGGCCTGTTTACAGATAATGCCTTGCTTATTCCTGACGCAAATTCTGTGCCGCTTTCACCATGTTCGCCAGCGCGCTGCGCGTTTCCGGCCAGCCGCGGGTTTTCAGGCCGCAGTCCGGGTTCACCCACAGACGTTCCGCCGGGATACGCTGGGCGGCTTTCTTCAGCAGGGCTTCAATCCATTCCACGCTCGGGACGTTCGGGGAATGGATGTCGTACACGCCCGGGCCGATTTCATTCGGGTACTCGAACTCTTCGAACGACTCCAGCAGTTCCATATCCGAACGCGAGGTTTCGATGGTGATCACGTCAGCATCCAGCGCCGCGATAGCATCCATGATGTCGTTGAACTCGCAGTAGCACATATGGGTGTGGATCTGCGTGTCATCTTTCGCCACCGCGGCGTTGATGCGAAACGCCTCTACGCCCCAGGCCAGATAAGCATCCCAGTCGCTGCGCTTAAGCGGTAAACCTTCGCGCAGCGCCGGTTCATCAATCTGAATGATGCCAATCCCTGCCGCCTCCAGATCCGCCACTTCATCACGCAGCGCCAGCGCAATCTGTTTGGCGATAGTTTCACGGCTGACGTCTTCACGCGGGAATGACCAGCAGAGGATCGTCACCGGGCCGGTCAGCATGCCTTTTACCGGCTTGTCGGTGAGCGACTGAGCATACTTCGCCCATTCAACGGTAATCGCCTGCGGACGGCTGATATCGCCGATAACCACTGGCGGCTTCACGCAGCGTGAACCGTAGCTCTGCACCCAGCCGTTCTGGGTGAAGACGAATCCGTCCAGATGCTCGCCGAAATACTCCACCATGTCGTTACGTTCCGCTTCGCCATGCACCAGCACGTCCAGCCCCAGGCGCTCCTGCTCAACAATCGCCTGTTTGATGTGTTCGGCAATGCCGGTACGGTAGTGGTTGGCATCCAGCGCGCCCTTTTTGAAGTCCAGACGCAGACCGCGAATCTCTGTGGTTTGCGGGAAAGAGCCGATGGTCGTCGTCGGCCATGCTGGCAGGTTATAGCGCTCGCGCTGGGCTTTCGCGCGCTGCGGATACGGGTTCTGGCGCTGGCTGTCCTGGGCGGTGATCGCCGCCAGGCGTTTCTCAACGGCGGCATTATGTACACGCGTAGAATGGCGGCGAGCCTGAATCGGTTTGCTCCACCCGGCAATCGCCGCCGTCTCGCCGCTGTTCAGCGCATCGCGCAGCAGGGAAAGTTCGTGGCATTTTTGCAGCGCGAAGGCGAACCAGTTCTTCACTTCCGCATCCAGACGCGTTTCAACGCTGAGATCGATAGGGCTGTGCAGCAAGGAGCAGGACGACGCCACCCACAGCTCACGTTTACCCACGAGGTCCTTAATCTGCGCATATTTCTCACTCAGATCCGCGCGCCAGACATTACGACCGTTCACCAGACCGGCAGAGAGCAGCCAGTCCGCTGGCAGACGTTGGTGCAGTTCGGCAACCGCGTCTTTACCGTGTACCAGATCAACGTGCAGGCCCTGTACCGGCAGCGCGGTGATGGTATCGAGGTTCGGCGTCACGCCTTCGAAATAGGTGGTCAGCAGCAGTTTCGTCTGCCCCGCGAGTGCGTCATAGGCTGGCTTAAAAGCGTCCAGCCACGCCTGCGGCAGCTCAAGCACCAGGCTCGGTTCATCAATCTGCACCCACTCAACGCCGCGTTTAGCCAGATCAGTCAGCACCTGCTTATACACCGGCAGGATATCGTTTAGCAGGCTCAGACGGTCGAATGGCTCGCCTTTCACTTTACCCAGCCACAGATAAGTCACCGGCCCCAGCAGCACCGGCTTCACGCTGTGGCCGAGCGCCAGCGCTTCGTCCACTTCATCCAGCAACTGAGTCCAGGTCAGTTTGAACTGCTGGCCCTTCGTGAACTCCGGCACCATATAGTGGTAGTTAGTGTTAAACCATTTGGTCATTTCCGCCGCCGCCGCCGGCTCACCGGTCGGGGCACGACCGCGACCGATGCGGAACAGGGTATCGATATCCACGGAGCCGTCGTTGTTCTGATGACGAGTCGGCACGTTGCCGAGCAGCAGGCTGGTGGTCAGCACATGGTCGTACCAGGCAAAATCACCGACCGGCAGCAGGTCGATACCGGCCTCTTTCTGCTGTTCCCAGTGACGAGCGCGCAGCTCGCGCCCCACAGCCAGCAGCGTTTCACGGGTGGAATTGCCCGCCCAGTAGCTCTCTTGCGCTTTTTTCAATTCGCGACGCAGGCCGACGCGAGGAAACCCGAGGGTGTGGTTACGAACTGTCATGTGATGCCCCTTGTCTGATGCGGTTTTGATGTATTTAGCCATCCAGATGTTTACACATCCATAATCAGCAGGTACTGTATATTCCTCAAGCGCAATTTATTCATGCCGAAGTGAAGGACATTCATGATCGAGATAAAACACCTGAAAACGCTGTTGGCGTTGCGAAACAGCGGATCGCTGGCGGCGGCGGCCGCGACGCTGCATCAGACGCAATCCGCGCTTTCTCACCAGTTCAGCGATCTGGAACAACGCCTTGGCTTTCGGCTTTTTGTCCGCAAGAGTCAACCACTGCGCTTTACCCCGCAGGGCGAGATCCTGTTGCAGTTGGCCAACCAGGTGCTGCCGCAGATAAACCGCGCGCTACAGGCCTGTAATGAACCGCAGCAAACCACGCTTCGCATCGCCATCGAATGCCACAGCTGTATTCAGTGGCTGACGCCCGCGCTGGAGAATTTTCGCGCCAGCTGGCCGCAGGTGGAGATGGATTTTAAATCCGGGGTGACGTTTGACCCGCAGCCTGCGCTACAGCAAGGGGAGCTGGATGTGGTCCTGACCTCCGATATTCTGCCGCGCAGCGGTCTGCACTATTCCCCAATGTTCGATTATGAAGTGCGTCTCGTCCTCGCGCCGGAACACCCATTGGCGGCCAGGACGCGCGTGACACCGGAAGATATCGCCAGCGAAACGCTGCTTATCTACCCGGTACAACGCAGTCGCCTGGATATCTGGCGCCATTTTCTGCAACCTGCCGGGATTAGCCCGCAGCTTAAGAGCGTCGATAATACGCTGCTGCTGATCCAGATGGTTGCCGCCAGAATGGGGATTGCCGCGCTGCCACACTGGGTGGTGGAGAGCTTTGAGCGCCAGGGCCTGGTGGTGACCAAAACCCTGGGCGAGGGGTTGTGGAGTCGACTGTACGCCGCGGTTCGCGATGGCGAACAGCGCCAGCCGATCGTCGATGCGTTTATTCGTTCAGCGCGGAGCCACGCCTGCGATCATCTACCGTTTGTGCGGAACGCGGAGCGACCCAGTGGCGATGGACCCACAGTGAAGCCATTATCACCAACGCGCCTGTGATAAAGCTCGACCAGTGCGGCTGCTGTTGCCAGATAGCCAGGTTCACCAGCAGGCCAGCCGGAACATGCACGTTATTCATGATCCCCAGCGTACCGGCATCGACCTGCGTCGCGCCGTAGTTCCACATAAAGTAGCCGAGGCCGGAAGCAACAACGCCCAGCCACACCAGAATCCCCCACTGCAGCGTGGTGGTCGGCAGCTTCTGCGGGTTGCCGAGCATAAACCAGGCCGCTACCGCCACGATAAACGCCCCCAGATAGAACCAGGCGAACGCATTGTGCTGCGGCATAGGATGAACCTCCATCAACCGCTTGTAGCCCACCATCCCGACAGCGAAGCTGATATTGGCAAGCTGTACGAACATTAACCCGGTCCAGAAATGATCGCTGACTTTGTCATAGCGAATAATCGCGGCGCCAATCACCGCCAGCAGCGCGCTCAGAAGATAGCCCCAGCGCAGCTTACGCTTACTCAGCAAGTCATAGATCAGGGTGATGTAGAGCGGCGTGAGCACGGTGAACAGCAGAAATTCCGATACCGTCAAATAGAGGTAAGCCCGGAAGCTGAACAGGTACATGATGCCGAGCTGCAATGCGCCGACCAGCATATACAACAGCAGTGTACGTAGCGACTGACCGCGCGCGCGCAGGAACGGCAAAAAAACCAGCGCGGCAAGCCCCACGCGCATCAGCACTGAGAAATAGCTGTCCACGTGCCCGGCCAGGTACTCGCCAATTAGGCTGAATGAGAAGGCCCACAAAATGGTGGTAACGATCAGTAACGCCACAATGAAACTCTCTTTGAAGAATGAAAACGCATTGTAGCGAATCAATAAGTTGACAACTGAGCAAAAAGAAGACAATCAGATTCAGCGTTTTCCTGGACAAGATTGATCCCTCGCTGATGGTCCCCTTGCGGAAAAGCCCCAATACTGAACGCCACTATTTGCTGAGGGTTTCGCGTGTAAAATGGACTTTGTGGATGAGCATCACCTCCTGCCAGGCCTGTTCGGCCAACTCGCCGCCTCGCGCGCCAGGCTCCTGCACGCGATTCGCAACCAGCAACTGGAGATGCGCTACCAGCCCATCATGCGTCTTGACGGCGACAGCGTCGCAGGCGCCGAAGCGCTGGTTCGCTGGCCGCAGCGCAACGGCCAGTGCATCCCGCCGGACAGCTTTATCCCTTTTGCCCGCGAAACCGGCCTGCTCAATCTGATGACACGCTGGATTGTCGACCAGGTTTTCGTCGATGTGGGCGGCTGGCTACGTCAGCACCCGCAGTACTACGTCTCCATCAACATCGAACCTGACGACCTGTCAACGACGGCGCTGCTCGACCGCCTCGCCTTCCTCTGCCAAACGCATCAGGTTCGCCCGCAGCAAATCGCCCTTGAGTTAACCGAGAACAGCGAAATAAACCCCTGGGATATTGCCGAGACCGCCGCCCGCTATCGCCAGGCCGGGCATGCGCTTTTTCTCGATGATTTCGGTAGCGGCTACGCCAATATGAATTATCTTCAGGCGCTGACCTTCGACATGCTAAAAATAGACAAGACGCTGGTCAGCGCCGCGCCGGACAACAGCGTGCTGCCGCAACTCATCGCGTTCGCGCGCTCGCTATCGCTGGAGCCGCTGGCGGAAGGCGTGGAGACCCCGGCGCAGCGCAACCGGTTGAAAACGCTGGGCGTGGTTTATGCGCAAGGGTGGTATTACAGCAAAGCCCTGGCCAGCAGGGCTTTTATTCAGTGGTGTGCTGACAGACGCAGTCAGTCCTGATGGAGGAACATATGGCGCAGGTAGTGCGGCACGGCGTCATCGGCGTTGCTGCCAATGACCTCCAGCTCCGGGTGCAGATCTTTCAGACGCTGGTGGGCGTTTTGCATGATGCAGCCTTTGCCCGCCATAGAGAGCATCTCCGCATCGTTCATGCCGTCGCCAAAAGCGATACAGTCTTTCAGGTTGTAACCCATGATTTGCGCCACCGCTTCCAGCGCATGACCTTTCGATACGCCGCCCGCCATGACTTCCAGACAGGTTAAGGTGGAGAAACTGACGTTGACGCGATCGCCCCAGCGCGCGTTAATCGCCTGCTCCAGCGGCAGCAGCACGTCGTGGTCCGGCGAGGTGAAAAACACCTTGCTGACACCCTCTGGCTCCAGCAAACCCGGTTCGTACAGCGCGTAGTTGAAGACCGCCTCTTTGAAAAAACGCATCTCTTCCGGGCGGTGGCGGTTCATAAACCACTCATCGTCGCGATACACGTTGGTGACGATATCCGGGTTGTTACTCACTACGCCGAACAGATCGGCGGCAATATCGCGATCGAGGTTATGCGCAAAAATCAGATTACCGTCAGTGTCGTGTACGCGCGCGCCGTTGGAGGTGATCATAAACGCTTTGATCCCCAGACCGTCCCGGATTTGCGCCACGTCGATATGATGGCGGCCGGTGGCGAAAACGAAATTAATGCCCTTTTCCGTCAGCAGCTTCAGGGTCTCTTTGGTGTAGGGGGACAAACGATGGTCGGGATTAAGGAGCGTGCCATCCAAATCAGACGCAACAACCTGGTACATAAAAGAATTCAACCTCTAAGTAAGAGCGGCGTTATCGCCGGATTAATCATGTCGACAAAAAAAATCGACGATGGCATGGAGCGCGACTGAGCGCATAACGTCCTTTTCAAAAAGGATCTCATGGTAAGCGCCTTTGATGACAAGCGGCGTCTCCCCTTCGCAGGGATGGCCGGCTTCGGCGCGTAATTCACAATAACGGTCGTGCATGCGGTTATCCACAACGCGTTCTTCCTGCGCCTGAATAAGCAACACAGGCGTCCTGTCGTCGCTGGCGCCAGCGAGGATCTCTTCGCCCGCCAGTACCCCTTCACGCACCCAGTGGTACGTTGGCCCACCGACGCGCAAATCGGGATTATCGGCATAAAACCCCAGGTTCCGTCGATAACGTTCACGGCTGTGCGTCAGGATATTGAGGCTAAACGGCAGGGCGTGCCAGCGCCCGGTGCCCATGGCATAGCTTTCCCGAACACGCTGATGGCCCTCAGCCCAGTCGAGAATATGGCGCACCATCCAGTCCGGAAAACGCATCACGATGCCGAACATCGGAGCGCTAAGCGCCATCGCGTCGCACACCCCGGGATGGCGCTGTAAAAACAGCGTGGCAATCGCGCCGCCCATTGAATGCGCGAGAATAAAGCGCTTACGCCAGGGCCCTGACGCCACCTCCTGCTGCCAGAACGCGGCGACGTCGTCTACATAGTCGCTGAAGTTCACCACGTGCCCGCGATGGGTGTCGGAGAGCATGCGTCCGGAGAACCCCTGCCCGCGGTGGTCGATAATCAGAACGTCAAACCCGCAGCGGAACAGATCGTACGCCAGTTCGGCGTACTTAACATAGCTTTCGATACGCCCGGGACAAACGACAATCACCCGATCGTGATAGCTCGCATGGAAGCGCACAAAACGCACCGGGACGCCGTCCACGCCGGTAAAGACCGCCTCTTCTCGCTGGCGCCAAAAATCATTGAGCGGCCCCATCGTGAAGGAAGCAAACGCGTTTTCTCTTGTACTCCAGTCCTTTTGCTGCCGAAACATCGGGTATCCGCCCTCGTTAACCGCGGAAGATCGTTTTTTTATGGCGTGTCACACAACACACAGACAATAGCGTATTGTGGCATAAAAACAGACAATCAGGGAGATTCTCATGACCTTTGAGTGGTGGTTCGCCTACCTGCTGACGTCCATTATTCTCAGCCTTTCACCCGGCTCCGGCGCCATTAATACCATGACGACCGCCATTAACCACGGCTATCGCGGCGCGGGCGCGTCGATTGCGGGTCTGCAAACCGGGCTGGGTATTCATATTGTGCTGGTGGGCGTGGGTCTGGGCACCTTGTTTTCGCGCTCGGTCCTTGTCTTCGAAGTACTGAAGTGGGCGGGCGCCGCCTACCTTATCTGGCTTGGGATACAGCAGTGGCGTGCCGCTGGCGCAATCGATCTGAACGCGCTGGCGCAAACGCAATCGCGCGGTCGGCTGTTTAAACGCGCCGTGTTTGTCAACCTCACCAACCCGAAGAGCATCGTTTTCCTCGCTGCGCTGTTTCCGCAGTTTATCATGCCGAACCAGCCCCAGGTGATGCAGTATGTCGTATTGGGCGTGACTACAATTGTGGTGGATATCATCGTGATGATTGGCTATGCAACGCTTGCGACGCGCATCGCGGCATGGATCAAAGGCCCACGGCAGATGAAAGCCCTGAATAAAGTGTTTGGTTCGCTGTTTATGCTGGTAGGCGCGCTGCTCGCGTCAGCACGCCATGCGTGATTAGCGGGAGATGATCAGGTGGATGCCGAAACCGGCGAACAGGGTACCTGCAACGCCGTCAATCCATTTCGCCATGCGCTGATAGCCGCGGCGCATGGTCGGTAGGGCAAAGAGGCTCGCCACGATAGTAAACCAGGCGAAGGTCTCGACGATGATCAGCAGGAAGATGCCCCAGCGCTGGGCGGTGCCCACGTCATCCCCCACGAACAACGAAAACACGGAGCCGAAATAGATAATCGCTTTTGGGTTCGCAAGATTGGTCAGCAGCCCTTTCAGGAAGCTTTTGCCGCTTTTCGCCAGCTCGACCTTCGGCGCATCTCCCGGCGCTTCGTTTTTCTTCAGCGCGCCGCGCAGCATCTGATAACCCATCCAGCACAGATACAGACCGCCGCCGAGCATGATGATGTTGTGCAGCCAGGCCATTTTTTCGATGATCAAATGTAAGCCAAGCAGCGCAACGCCTGCCCACACCATGACGCCTGCGGTAATACCGAGCACCCCCATCATCGCCTCTTTACGGGAACGACTGACGGCAGTTTGCGATACAAAGAAGAAATCCGGGCCGGGGCTCATCAGCGCAATGATGTGCACCAGCGCAACGGTCATAAATAGCATTAACATGGGATACCCGGGGAGAATAGTTTACCGAGTCATTATCCTGGCACTTTTTTATCCAACTGACTACTCCTCATCATCGCCGTCGACGTGGGAGCGAATAAGCGCCATAAATTCCCGGCCAAAACGTTCAAGCTTACGCATCCCGACGCCGTTGACGCTCAGCATTTCGCTGGGACTGACCGGCATCTGCTCGGCCATTTCGATAAGCGTGGCGTCGTTAAAGACCACATAAGGCGGAATATTCTCTTCATCGGCGATGACTTTACGCAGCTTGCGCAGTTTGGTAAACAGCTTACGGTCGTAATTGCCGCCATAGGATTTTTGCGCCACCCGCGGCTTGAGGGCGACGATACGCGGCACCGCCAGCTGTAGCGGCGCTTCGGCGCGCAGTATCGGGCGCGCCGCCTCGGTAAGCTGTAGCGCCGAATGGTGCGCGATATTCTGGGTGGCGAAGCCGAGGTGAATCAGCTGGCGGATCACGCTGACCCAGTGCTCATGGCTCTGCTCGCGGCCAATACCGTACACCGGCAGCTTGTCGTGCCCCAGCTCGCGGATGCGCTGGCTGTTCGCGCCGCGCAGCACCTCCACCACATAGCCCATGCCGAAGCGCTGGTTGACGCGGTAAATGGTCGACAGCGCCTTGCGCGCATCCTCCAGCCCGTCGTACTGGCGCGGCGGGTCGAGACAGATATCGCAGTTGCCGCAGGGCTCCTGACGCCCTTCGCCAAAGTAGTTCAGCAGCACCAGACGGCGGCAGGTTTGCGCCTCGGCAAACGCGCCCATCGCGTTAAGCTTGTGGCGTTCGATATCCTGCAACTGCCCGGCGGGTTTCTCCTCCAGGCAGCGGCGCAACCACGCCATATCGGCCGGATCGTAAAACAGCATCGCTTCGGCAGGCAGGCCGTCGCGCCCGGCACGTCCGGTTTCCTGATAGTAGGATTCGATGTTGCGGGGAATATCAAAATGCACCACGAAACGCACGTTGGGTTTGTTGATCCCCATACCGAACGCCACGGTCGCCACCACGATTTGCAGGTCGTCGCGCTGGAACTTCTCCTGCACGTCGGCGCGGATATTGTTTTCCAGCCCGGCATGATAGGCCGCCGCGCTATAGCCGCGGCTTTGCAGGCGGGCGGCGGTGTCTTCCACCTTCGAACGGCTGTTACAGTAAATAATACCGGACTTGCCGCGCTGTTCCTGGACGTAGCGCATCAGTTGATCGAGGGGTTTAAACTTCTCCATCAGCATGTAGCGGATGTTCGGGCGGTCAAAGCTGCTGAGCTGGATAAGCGGGTCGCTCAGCCCCAGCAGCCGCACGATATCGCGACGCGTGGTGTCATCCGCCGTGGCGGTCAGCGCCATAAACGGCACCGCCGGGAAACGCTGGCGAAGCTGACCCAGCGCGGCATATTCCGGACGGAAATCATGGCCCCACTGGGAAATACAGTGCGCTTCATCGACCGCCAGCATCACCGGGTTCCAGTGCGCCAGGTGTTCGAGGAAGTTATCCAGCATCAGGCGTTCCGGCGCGATATACAGCAGGCGGATTTTACCGGTACGGCAGCCCGCCATGACCTCAAGCTGCTGTTCGCGGTTCTGAGTCGAGTTCAGGCACGCGGCGGCCACGCCGTTGGCAAGCAACTGGTCGACCTGGTCTTTCATCAGAGAAATGAGCGGCGACACGACAACCGTCAGGCCGTTGAGTACCAGCGCGGGGATTTGATAACACAGCGATTTACCGCCACCGGTGGGCATGACGACCAGACAGTCGCGGCCTTCCAGCGCGGTTTCAATGATGGTTTCCTGGCCCGGACGGAACTGCTGGTAGCCAAAGGTTTCCTGCAAAACCTGCTTCGCCAGCGATGCCTGATTGAATACTTCCGCCTGCGCCACGTTAACCCCATTGCCAAAATTAAAACAGGCGCTATTTTCAGCGTCTGAGCAAGAAACTGCAACGTTTAACGCAAAATCCTTCGAGGGGGCTAGAACAAATCGCTCCGCACCGGGTCGTCACCCACGCTCTCCCACCAGCAACCCGCCCGGACGGGTTCGCATTGATGCTGTTCTCCTGAGCAAAATGGTTTATCAATATTTCTCGCGATGGCGTCATCTTACCTGTTTACCCCTTTCTGCCCTTCAGTTCTGTCACAATGGTGGAAATCAACATTTAATAAGCATAAAATCAACATTTTCATAACCATCGGAAAAGTTTCATGTCTGCAGAACTGACGGCCGAAGCCGTCCTCAGGCTGGTGGGCGAAATGTTCGTTTATCACATGCCGTTTAACCGCGCGCTCGGCCTTGAGCTTGAGCGCTATGAGAAAGATTTCGCGCAACTCAGTTTTAATAACCAGCCAATGATGGTCGGCAACTGGACCCAGAGCATTCTCCACGGCGGCGTTATCGCCTCAGCGCTGGATGTTGCCGCAGGCCTGGTCTGCGTCGGCAGCACGCTGACGCGTCACGACACGATCAATGAAGACGAGTTGCGCCAGCGTCTTTCCCGCATGGGGACTATCGATCTGCGCGTCGATTATCTTCGCCCTGGCCGCGGCAACCGCTTTACCGCCAGCAGCAGCCTGCTGCGCGCGGGCAATAAAGTGGCGGTCGCGCGCGTAGAACTCCATAACGAAGAGCAGCTTTATATCGCCAGCGCGACCGCCACTTATATGGTGGGTTGAGCGGGTGAAATCGGGTAACATTGCTTTACTTTTCTGTCACGGATTTAACCGATGGACGCTAAACAAACGCGGCAGGGCGTATTACTGGCCCTTGCCGCTTATTTCATTTGGGGCATCGCTCCGGCCTACTTCAAGCTTATCCACTACGTTCCGGCGGATGAAATTCTGACCCACCGTATTATCTGGTCGTTTTTCTTTATGGTGGCGCTGATCACCGTTAGCCGACAGTGGAACGGCCTGAAAAAGCTGTGGCAAACGCCGAAGAAAATCGTCTTCCTGGCGCTCTCTGCGGTGCTGATCGGCGGAAACTGGTTGCTGTTTATCTGGGCGGTGAATAATCACCATATGCTGGAAGCCAGCCTCGGCTACTTTATTAACCCGCTGGTGAATATCCTGCTGGGCATGGTGTTCCTCGGCGAGCGCTTTCGTCGTATGCAGTGGCTGGCGGTACTGCTCGCCGCCTGCGGCGTACTGGTGCAGCTATGGACGTTCGGATCACTGCCGGTGATAGCCCTGGGGCTGGCGTTCAGCTTCGCCTTCTACGGCCTGGTGCGCAAGAAGATAGCTGTCGATGCGCAGACCGGCATGCTGGTGGAGACGCTGTGGCTGCTGCCGGTAGCCGCTATCTGGCTGTTCGGGATTGCCGACAGCCCTACCAGCCATTTAACGCAAAACCCGTGGTCGCTGAATCTGCTGCTGATGGCGGCGGGTATCGTCACCACCATACCGCTGCTGTGCTTTACCGGCGCGGCCACCAAACTGCGCCTTTCAACGCTGGGCTTTTTCCAGTACATCGGCCCGACGCTGATGTTCCTGCTGGCGGTGATGTTCTACGGTGAAACGCCGGGAGCGGACAAAATGGTCACCTTCGGCTTTATCTGGGCGGCGCTGGCCATCTTCATTATGGATGCGGTCTACACGCTGCACCGCACGCCGAAATCCTGACGCGCCGACGCCCGGGCCACCGGGCGTCGCGAGCGTTACAGCCAGTTTCTGCGTTTGAAATAGAGGTATGGCGCCAGGCCCGCGAGGAGCATAAAGACAATCGCCCCCGGATAGCCGAAACTCCAGTGCAGCTCCGGCATAAACTCGAAGTTCATACCATAGCTTGAGGCCACCAGCGTCGGCGGCAGGAACACCACGGACACCACCGAGAAGATCTTGATGATGCGGTTCTGCTCGATGTTGATAAAGCCCATCGCCGCCTGCATCAGGAAGTTCACCTTCTGGAACAGCGATTCGTTGTGCGGCAGCAGGGACTCGATATCGCGCAGGATCTCGCGCGCCTGCTCCAGTTGCCCCGAAGGCAACCGGGCCTTACGCACAAGGAAGTTCAGCGCGCGTTGGGTATCCATCAGACACAGACGCACCTTCCAGCCGATATCCTCCAGCTCCGCCAGCGTCGAGAGCGCTTCGTCATACTCATCGCCCTGATGGCCTTCCATGATGACGCGGCTCAGCTTTTCCAGATCGCTGTAGATGTTTTCGATTTCATCCGCCAACTGTTCGATTTTGGTTTCGAACAGATCGAGCAGCAGCTCGAAGGCGTTGCCTTCCACCATCGCCTGATTGCGGGCGCGCATACGGTAAAGACGAAAGGCGGGCAGTTCGCGCTCACGCAGCGTGAACAGGCGGCCTTCGCGGATGGTAAACGCCACGGTGGAGTTACCGGCGTGATCATCGGCATCCTCAAAGAAGAAAAAGGAGTGAATATGCAGGCCGTCTTCGTCTTCAAAGAAACGTGCCGATGCTTCGATGTCTTCCAGTTCAGGGCGTGTCGCCAGATTCTGACCCAGTTCTGCCTGTACGCGGTTACGTTCGTCGTCATCCGGCTCCACCAAATCGACCCAGACTGAGCTGGCCAGATGTTTGATTTCATCAGACTCAAGACGCGTTAAGCGATTGTTTTCCAGTTGAAATGCGCTCAGCATGACCGGGACTCCCAATGCAAAAAATTATCGGACAGTTCGGTGGGCACACAGAAACAAATTGGGTTTCAGACCATAAAGCCTGACTCAGCGCGACGGGAATAGAACAGGTCGCTGACAACCACTAAGGCCATCAGCACAGGAGGATAGCCTTAGAAGTTGTTCCTGGATGACAGGAAAATGAGCCAGCATCTACTGGGTGTGTCCAAGGCGAATGTCCTCTTAGCGTAATCGTGCGCGCATGTTACGCCAGCCGAAATGCAGCGTCAACACACAGCGAAGCGCCAGAAGGTATTTAGCCCCTTCTGGCCTATAAGACTAGCAGAAAATGAAGAATTTATTATATTTTTCTTAAAGTTACGCATTTTCCAGCCGGGCATACGCCGCGACCAGCCATTTGATTCCCTGCCCCTGAAATGCGACCTGCAAACGACTGTGTTCGCCGCTTCCCTCCAGGTTAACGATGGTGCCTTCACCGAATTTCGGGTGGCGCACGCGCTGACCGAGCTTATAGCCAGTGTCGTTTTCCGCCATTGGGGTACCCATGCGCTGGTGGCTGACCGGTCGGCTGACCGTCGCCCGCAGGCGCACCTCTTCAACGCAGGCTTCCGGCAACTCGCCGACAAAGCGCGACGGTCGATGGTACACCTCTTTGCCGTACAGACGACGGGTCTCCGCGTAAGTCAGGGTCAGCTTTTGCATCGCCCGGGTCACGCCGACATAGGCCAGACGCCGTTCTTCCTCCAGACGTCCGCCTTCATCCAGCGACATCTGGCTGGGGAACATTCCCTCTTCCATGCCGACGATAAACACCTGCGGGAACTCCAGCCCTTTGGCCGAGTGCAGGGTCATCAACTGTACCGCGTCCTGCCAGGTATCCGCCTGGCCTTCTCCGGCTTCCAGCGCCGCATGGGACAAAAAAGCCTGCAGCGGCATCAGATCTTCATCTTCGTCGTTGTAGCTGAACTGGCGCGTCGCCGTCACCAGTTCCTCTAAGTTTTCAATACGCGTCTGGCCTTTCTCGCCTTTCTCCTGCTCGTACATCATCCGCAGCCCGGAATCCTTAATCACCCGGTCGGTCTGCACGTGCAGCGGCATATCGACAGTTTCCTGCGCCAGCGCGTCGACCAGCTCCATAAAGCGCTGCAGGGCGCTGGCCGCGCGGCCCGCCAGCGCTTTCTCTTTCAGCAGTTCGCGGCAGGCCTGCCACAGCGTCAGTTGGCGATCGCGGGAGGTCTGGCGCACGATATCCAGCGTGCGGTCGCCGATGCCGCGCGTCGGGGTATTGACCACCCGCTCAAACGCCGCATCGTCGTTACGGTTAGCGATAAGACGCAGGTAAGAGAGGGCGTCCTTAATCTCCTGGCGCTCGAAGAAGCGCATGCCGCCGTAAATACGGTACGGCATGCTGACCTGTAGCAGCGCCTCTTCCAGCACGCGCGACTGGGCGTTGCTGCGGTACAGAATAGCGCACTGTTCAAGCGCGCCGCCGTTGTCCTGCCAGGTTTTGATGCGGTTCACCACGAACCGCGCTTCGTCGAGCTCGTTGAACGCGCAGTAGAGCGAAATCGGCTCGCCATCGACACCATCGGTCCACAGTTTTTTGCCCAGACGCCCGTTGTTGTTTTCGATCAGGGCGTTCGCCGCGCTAAGAATATTGCTGGTCGAACGGTAGTTTTGCTCAAGACGGATGGTTTCCGCCCCGGGAAAATCGTTGAGGAAACGCTGGATGTTTTCCACCTGCGCGCCGCGCCAGCCGTAAATAGACTGGTCATCGTCGCCGACGATCATCACCTTGCCGGTGTCACCGGCCAGCAGGCGGATCCACGCATACTGAATGTTGTTGGTATCCTGAAATTCGTCGACCAGGATGTTGGTAAAGCGCTCGCGGTAGTGCTGGAGGATATGCGGTTTGTTAAGCCATAGCTCGTGGGCGCGCAGCAGCAGCTCGGCGAAATCCACCAGCCCGGCGCGATCGCAGGCTTCCTGATAGGCCTGATAGACTTTCTGCCAGGTTTGTTCGACCGGGTTGCCGTAGCTCTGGATGTGGTGCGGCCGCAGACCTTCGTCTTTCTGGCTGTTGATGTACCACATCGCCTGGCGCGGCGGCCACTGCTTCTCATCGAGATTCATCGCCTTAATCAGGCGTTTTAACAAGCGGAGCTGATCTTCGCTGTCGAGGATCTGAAAATCCTGCGGCAGGTTAGCATCCAGATGGTGCGCACGCAGCAGGCGGTGCGCCAGCCCGTGAAAGGTGCCAACCCACATCCCGCCCTGCGATGTACCCATCAGTTGACCAATACGGTGGCGCATTTCCGCCGCCGCTTTGTTGGTAAACGTCACCGCCATGATGGAGTACGGCGAGCTGTTTTCCACGCTCAGCAGCCAGGCGATACGGTGCACCAGAACGCGCGTTTTACCGCTGCCTGCGCCCGCCAGCACCAGCATATTGGTACGTGGCGCCGCCACGGCTTCACGCTGTTTGTCATTGAGGCTGTCGAGCAGGTAAGAAACGTCCATTGGCACCGCCGAAAAATGCGCTGCCCGCTGGCGGAAAGCCTGGCGGGCATACTGTTGATTTATACAATACTGCTGGTGATTATATCAGCGTCGTGAGGGATGCCAACCGCGAAATTTCAATGTGCGGCAGCAGGCGGCTGTCGAGCGTCTGCATCAGGTCGGCGTTTTCCGGCCTGATCCAGCAGGCCTGCATACCGCAGCGAATGGCGCCCGCCACGTCGGTGGTCAGGTCGTCGCCGACATGCAGGATCTCGCAAAGCGGCAGGCCGAGCCTTTCCGCCGCCAGATGATACATGTCGTTGAACGGCTTCGAACGTCCGTCCGGGCCCGCGCGCAGCACAAATTTGAAATAGTCGCCAAGACCAAACCGTTCCGGTCGCGCGTTGCCGTTGGTGATCGCCACCAGCGGCCACTTTGCCGCCAGCTTTTGCAGGGTATCGTGCGTTTCCTGCGGCACATCGACACGGCTGCGCCAGTGGGCGAAGTGCGCCATCGACTCCACCGCGCCTGCAGCCGCTTCCTGCGCGCTCAGGCCAGCGCTAAGCATCGCCTGCTCGACCGCACGACGCCGCCATTCGGTCACGTCGTGATAAATCTCCGGCTCCTGCTCGCGCAGCAACTGGCGCACGCGCTGAAGATCGCGGTTTTGCAGGTTTTTTAACAACGGATGGTAGTTTTGCACAAACGCCAGCGCTTCCTGTTCAGTGCGCAGAATAACCGGGCGGTTGTCATAAAGGGTGTCATCAAGGTCGAATGTCAGGGCTGAGATTCGGCCTAATGGACGGTAAAAACGCATTATTTCCCCCGTTTGGCGCGTGGGTGCGCCGCATCGTACACCGAGGCAAGGTGTTGAAAATCAAGATGGGTATAGATCTGCGTGGTGGAGAGATTCGCGTGCCCCAGCAGCTCCTGCACCCCACGCAGATCGCCGCTCGACTCCAGCATGTGCGTGGCGAACGAATGGCGCAACTTGTGCGGATTAACATGGCTGTTGAGCCCCTGCCGGATCCCCCACTCGGCAAACCGTTTTTGCACATTGCGCGTGGAAATACGCTTGCCGAGCTTAGACAAAAACAGCGCCTCTTCTTCAGCGCCGAACAGGCCGCGAAGATCGAGCCAATGCTCTAACCACAGTACAGCGCTGCGGCCAATCGGCAGGCGACGCTCTTTGCTGCCCTTGCCCATCACCCACACTTCACCGGATTCCAGCGAGAGATGGCGGAGATCGAGATTCACCAGCTCAGACAAACGCAGACCAGCGCCATACATCACTTCCAGCATCGCCCGGTCGCGCACCGCCAGCGGATCGTTAAGATCGATATCCAGCAGACGGTTCACGTCATCGACGTCGATATTTTTAGGGAGGTGACGCGGCGCTTTCGGCGCAGAGACAGCTTTGGCCGGATTCGCCGGAAGCTCGCCCTGGCTGACCAACCAGTCGAAAAAACTGCGCAGCGCCGACAGACGCAGCGCCAGGCTTGCCGGGCCCAGCCCTTTACGGCGGCTGCGTACCGCCCAGTTCCTGACGATTGCAGCATCACATTGTTGCCAACGCGCCACGCCGCTTTCACCGGCAAGGGCCATGATGGCATCAAGCTGACGCCGATAATTCAGTAGCGTCATGGGACTGAGCTGGCGCTCAACGCCCAGATAACGCAGGAAGCGCTCAACAGCGGCGGAAAGCGGCGAGTCGTTCATACCCGTTCAATCCAGCGCTCCAGCATCCCCGGCAGCAGCAGCGCAATCTCCTGCAACAGGTGGGTGCCCTGTCCGGGCTGATAATGGTGCGCATCGCGGCTGCTGAACAGCACTACGCCAAGGTCGCCATCACTGCCCATCATCGACATCGCTACCGAGCCGATCGCTTTGGCGTCCGGCATCACCACCAGCAGCTCCGGCCCGTTGAGCGGACCGAGGTAGTGCCGCTCCTGGCCCAGGCGCTGAATACGAATCGGTTCGAACGCCTGGCGGGAAAGCGCCAGCTGCGTGAATCTGGAGGGCGCGCCGATACGCCAGCGATCGGCAAACAGCCGCACCGAGGCACCCGCCAGCCCCAGCTCTCTTGCCCAGCGATGAAACTGGTTAAGAAATGCCTCCAGGCTATCCACACCGGCAAGCCGGGACTGCAGCTGAAGCAGACGGTAGAACAGGCTCTCGTTGGCGGTAGCCTGCTCCACCAACTGAGAAATATTCTCTTCCAGCACGTTAATGTGCGTGCGCGCTCGCGCCATGTGCCATTCCACGAGCGAAACGGTACCGCGTACCGGGTGCGGTACGCGTATTTGCTCAACCACTGGCGCATTGCGAATGAAAAAGTCAGGATGATGCAGCAGATACTCGACGACCGCGCGATCGTCGAGCGCGGCAAGTTCGGTCTGCTGTTCTTCCCCGATGAGTTTCATAGATGAATAAATCCGTCGTAGACATGTGCCGCCGGGCCAGTCATAAACAACGGTTGACCCGGACCTTTCCAGGCGATATCAAGACGCCCACCTGGTAATTCCACGCGTACTTCTTCGGCCAGCAGCCCCTGCTGAATGCCGATGGCGACCGCCGCACAGGCGCCGCTGCCGCAAGCCTGCGTCTCCCCGGCGCCACGCTCAAAAACGCGCAGGCGGATATGCTCACGCTTCACCACCTGCATAAAGCCGATATTGGCGCGCTCCGGAAAACGCTCGTGGCTTTCCAGCACCGGTCCTAACGTCTCTACCGCTGCGGTGTCGACATCATCGACCTGAATCACGCAGTGCGGGTTGCCCATGGAAACAACGCCGCACAATACTGTCTGCTCCGCCGCCCGCATAATATAGGTCTTTTCCGCTTTGTTGGCGCGAAACGGCACCTGCGAGGGTTCAAAGTTAGGTTCGCCCATATTCACCCGCACCAGGTCGTCGTCGGTGACGCTCAACACCATGCGCCCATTGGCGGTGCTGACATTAATATCGCGTTTATTGGTCAGCCCCTTCAGGCGTACAAACCGGGCAAAGCAGCGCGCACCGTTACCGCACTGCGCCACTTCGCTACCGTCGGCGTTAAAAATACGGTAGTGGAAATCCAGTTCGGGATCGTACGGCGGCTCAACCACCAGCAGTTGATCGAACCCCACGCCAAGGTGCCGATCCGCCAGGCGGCGAATCAGTTCCGGCGAAAAAAACACATTCTGCGTTACCGCATCAACGACCATAAAATCGTTACCGAGGCCATGCATTTTAGAGAACTGCATCATCAACTCCATACACGCAGAAACAGCGGCTCAGTATTAATAATTGACCTGTGATGGTCCACCCGTATCGCCACGATCGTTGCGGCTTGGTTCCGCGCTTTGCGTCCCCGGATTGACCGGTTTCGTCGGCGGAGGCGCCGTCTTGTCCGCTGGCGGAAAATAAAGCGGCCCCTTCAAACCACAACCGGCAAGGGTAAAGAGCACAGTCAACATGACCAAAGGTCGAAAAACGTTCTTCATTCTAAAGTGCCTGTAGTTGATGCTTTCTGCTTTCTATCATCGCAGGAGAAGACGTAAAAGCAAGCGTTTAGCGTTATACTGCCGCCATCACGCAATAATGGGAAATAAAAATGAACGACAGTGAATTTCATCGCCTTGCCGACGCCCTGTGGCTCACCATTGAAGAGCGTCTGGATGACTGGGACGGCGACAGCGACATTGATTGTGAGATTAACGGCGGCGTGCTGACCTTAAGCTTCGAAAACGGCAGCAAAATCATTATCAATCGCCAGGAGCCGCTGCATCAGGTATGGCTGGCGACCCGCCAGGGCGGCTACCACTTCAGTCTCAAAGGTGATACGTGGGTCTGCGATCGCAGCGGCGAAACCTTCTGGGATCTGCTGGAACACGCCGCCAGCCAACAGGCCGGCGAAGCGGTACGTTTTCGTTAATAAAGCATTACTCGTCGGCAAGACAGAACATCTGATCGGGTAACGCTCCTGCCGATACCCGATCGCCATACGCGACAGGCACTTCCCATTGTGCCAGTCTCGCGGATTGGGATTGCTGGTCATTTTTGCTCTTCATAATATACAGCTACAGTTTATCGCCCAGCCAGGTAAACGCGGCGCCCAACACTGTAGGCCACCAGGCTCCCCCCACCACTCCTGCTTCACACCTTCCGGAAAACGACTTCTCAGCGTGACCTCACCCTTTAATTGCCGCTGTTTCAGCTCTCCGTAACCCAGCTCAATTTCCCTTTATTGCTGCCGCTGACATAACTCACCATTCTTGCCCTCCATACTGATGGCAAATGGGGGGCTGCCCTGCGCGCCTGCGGAGAAACCGTCCATTGATGCCAAATGGCTTGGCCTGTTTTGGGCTGCCCTGCGCGCCTGCGGAGAAACCGGAATCTCAATCAGCATGTCATAATCGCTGTAGTGTTCGATAACTTTATAACGATGCTTACTTTTTACCAGTGTCAGCCAGTGAGTCAGAGTCCCAGCCTGTTGCCACTCAAGGAAAAAAGCAGCATTGACAGACGATGGGCCAGCGGTAAGAACGCTGTGTACCAGGCTCTGATAGCCTTCATCAGGCTGAAGAACGACATCCAGGTAATGGCAGACATCTAATGGACAAATCGCGGAGCAATCCCATCATCAGGACAAGCCAGACAGCCTGCTCAGCAGGGAGGCGGCGGCGAATGCTGGCCTTGTTACAGACCGTGAGTGCCTGATGGATCCATGCAGGATCAAGCGAGCGGGAAAAAGCATTGTGCTCAGACATAAAAAAATCCGGAATCAGAGGGCTGATCCCGGATTGTCTCTCACTGGCTGGATCGTTCAAGTACCCTTAAACGATCGGCATTATACTCCGGACATGCTTTACGTAACGAACTGAAAAACAAAGGTATAAAAACTGTCATCCCCGCAAATCAAATGAGAAAATGGCGACGGATGGTCGTTCACAGCTCAATCATGATGCCTACCGCAATCGCAACGTTGTTGAACGTTGCTTTGGTCGCCTGAAAGAATACCGTCGCATCGCCACACGCTACGACAAAACAGCGAGAAATTATCTGGCGATGGTAAAACTGGGTTGCATCAGACTGTTTTACAAAAGATTATGCAATTAAGGGACACTGCCTGGATGTGACAATCATTAATACTTTAGATGACATATTCTACCTTTATCCTTTAGCTATTAAATTATTTACGTGTATTAAGTGCTTTCAGTAATTCTGAAGCAATAAGATGATCTGAGTAAGGGTTTTGGCCAGTGATCAATTCACGGTCAACAACTACATTTGGTTGCCATGCCGGTGAGAAAATCATTGATCCACCTGCGAGTTCCATTGCTTTAGCTGGGTAATAACGAAGTTTATCGCCGTTCAAGGAAGATTCGAATGCTTTCTCTTCATCATCAGCAAAAATAGTCATTTTATATCCGTTATAAATCCAATTATCTGCACCGATGTTTTGTTTTGAAACTAATCCATTTTCATACCCTTTTGGATCATCTTGAGCAGCAAGTAGGGTTATTGGACCATGACAAATAGCCGCTGTCGGCTTACTATTTTTATGGAAATAACGAAGCAACGTACCTACTTCTGGATTATTTGAAAGATCAATTAATGGAGCATGGCCGCCTGGAATAAAAATTGCGTCATAACGGTCCAATCCATTAGAAATAACTGACTTGAGGGATTTTATATTTCCAGGTTGTGTTATACCATTTACAACCTTTTGTATCCTATCCATTTCTTTAACATTTCCGCCAAAGTATACTGGCTTAATGGAACGTTTATCTGGCTGAGGTTGATTACCCTTTGGGGTTACAATAGTGAGGTGATAACCTGCACGAATGAGCGCATCTGCTGGCACACCAAATTCATTTAAATAGTAACCAGATGGAAAGGTTTTACCGTTCTGTAGAGGTAATTCTGTTTCACTTGAAAGCAAAACTAACACCTCCCCTTTCGTTGCAGCAACAGATGTTGCGCTAACTGCTAAGAGAGCAATCGTTACAATTTTTCTTAATGTATTTTTCATTTTTACCTATCTTTTCAATATTGGAGATTCGTGTGCAACAGATTGAAACCAGCTAATCGCCGTTAGGCAGACTCTATTGCAATAGTAAAAGATAATAAAGTATCATTATCACAATTCACTTATTACACGAATGAATAAATGAGAAGCTTCGATCCAGTACAATTAGGCAGTATAGAAATCTTTTGTAAAGCAGCAGAACTTCACAGTTTTAGTTCGGCAGCTGAAGTTTTAGGCTTAACGCCAGCGTCAATCAGTCGCTCGATAAGCAGACTTGAGTCGAGATTGGGTGTTCGGCTGTTTGCCAGAACTACCCGGCACATCAGACTTACAACTGAAGGTGAAATTTACCGTAGGCAATGCCAGCAAGCACTGGAACAGATCGCTGAAGTAGAACGCTTGATTACGGGCACACAAAAAGTTCTGAGCGGAAATTTGCGCATAAGTGTTGGTACTCCTTACGCACATCATCGACTTTTACCCTTAATTTCAAAGTTTCAGTCACAATATCCACAGATTGAACTCGAAATTAGTATATCAAATAGAGTTATAGACTTTGTTGATGACGGATTCGACCTGGCAATCCGATTAGGGAAACCTAAGGATTCTAGACTCATCGCACATAAACTTGAAGACGCTACACTAGGAATTTTTGCCTCACCAGATTATCTTAAAAAATGGGGGGAACCTGTTACTTTAGATGATATTTGTAATCACAACTGCATTACATTTATACTACCCAGCACAGGTAAACCCAGGCCATGGGTTTTTAAAGACGAGAGGGGTAATGATATTGATATGCCAATTAAAAGTTGTTATAGCGTATCTGATGATGTTTTAGGTACGGTAAACTGGGCTGTATCAAATGGCGGATTATTTCAAACATATCATTTTATTGCTGAATCATCATCTTACCGTGGGAAATTAGTGGAAGTTTTGAAGAATTACTCAGGCCGAACAAGGCAATTTTCAATACTCTACCCTCAAAATAGACATCTATCAGCGAGAGTTAAAGCATTCGTTGATTTTTTAAAGAAAGAAATAAAAGAAATAAATGCTAATTTATGACATTAAGAATATAGAATTATAGATAAAAAATTTTACTGGATGCTTATGGATAATTCGGCCGATATATTAACATTCATACTATCCTTAGCTGATAGACATGTGATAATTACAAAGTTCATGCTGCAGACATGTCCAAAAAATATCTATTCAGAGAGCTTGGGTAAAAGCACTGACAACAGCGCGGGAGTGCGAAGCCGTACAATTGATTAATTTTGCTATTGATTTGTATTTTCCCAAGTTATTCTGCGTTATAACTACGCTTGCCTGTGCGTAACAATTCACACTATCCACTTCTGAAGAACTGAACCAGAGTATATATTTCGATTTTATGGATGATGCCAAGGTCTATCAAGACCGATAATGCTAAGAGAGATACTGCTGCAGCAGGGGGGCAGTCACTTCCTGGTTTGCCGGAACGGCTGCGCTAATCGCCTGGGTACGGAAAGGAATCACCTGGGCGCGGCCATCGGTTTTCACAATCTGATAGAACTGCGGCAGGTTGAAGTTAATAAAGCTTGAGCCGTAGGTGAAGCGATCGTGCGATGACGAATAAAAACGGCTGACGTCGCGCACCAGCTCCTCTTTACTCCCCTCACAGTGGTGATACACCTCAGCGCGGTTGCTTTCATCGAGAATATAGATGTTAAAGCCGTTGTCATCGCTGGTGTCTTCAAAGAAGAACTGGATGATCCCTTCGCTGGCGAATCCGTCCACCACCTGCGGCAACTGTACCTGGTTGGTCTCGACCTGTACCGACAAGCCGTGCAGTTTGTTATGCGAAATCGCGCCGTAAAACTCGATGGCGTTTTCCAGCTTCTGCACTGAGACGTTCAGACGTTCGAAGAACAGTCCCCAGGTTTGCCCGGCGACCCGCAGTGCTTTAAAGCGCCCGGTTTCCTGGCGGGTACTGGAAAGACGCAGCTCGACGCATTCGGAAACCAGCTGCTGCACGCGGGTGCGGATCAGGCCGCGCAGGTGCTGGCTGTAACAGAAGACTTCGACGCTGTCCGGCGGCGCGGCATCCTGGTGCATTTTGCCGAGGATCGTTTTCAGCGCTTCGATCATCGCCTGTTCGCCGTTGAAGTGCAGAGTACGCACTTCGTTCCACGAGTTGCGGTACAGCAGGTCAACGCTGCCGACCAGGCAATTCTGCTCTTCGCCAAAGCTGAAGACGTCCAGCTTGCGGAAATCGAAATGAACGACCTGATTACGGAACGCCGCCGTCGGGTCATATTCCAGGTTGACGATGATCGCCAGATGGCGAATTTCACACGGGCTGTACAGCGCTTTCGGCGTCGGCGCCGGCAGACGCAGCGGGAAGTGGTGAGACACATCCGCCACCATCTCCTGCAGTTTTGCCAGGTCGGCAATACCGTTGCCCTTAATAAACAGGCGAGTGCGCGAGGTCAGTAGGCCGTTAAACCAGGCCCAGGCCACCAACTTATTAAGATAACGGTTATATTCCAGCGGCTGATGGCTGACGATAGTCTCCATCTTCGGCGCGCGGTTGTACAGATACCAGCCCGTACGGTTGGCGCGTCCCGGCGGCACGTAGATAAACGTCAGATTCGGCTCGGACAGGTCCGGGGAAATCTGCGGGTTCACCAGCGTCACTTTACCCGGCAGCGCCTCAAACGCGGCATACAGCTTACGGGTCAGCACGCCAATATCCTGCGGGCTTGCCGATACGCTCAGGTTGTTACGACGCGCGAAGCGGATAAGGTTACGATAGCTCTGCATCATCGCGTCGAGCAGTTCGTTATGCGCTTTACGCACCTCATCGATTTTCCAGTTCGCCCGGTTATCCAGCATGGCGAGGCGCTCTTCGCTCCAGCCCCACTCTTTCACCAGTTGCCCCACGACTTCGCGACGCCAGCCGACGCAGGCGCGCTCGCGGCTCAGTTTTTCACAGACCTTGAGGTAGAAACAGCGGCGTACGAGGTCAAGGCGCGTGTCGTCATCAATCGCCTTCAGGTAGGTGGTAACGCGTTCAAGCATCATGCAGTAAGGATCGAGACCAAACGACACAATTTCGCCGTCGTGCAGGCGCTGTTTGATGTCTTTCGCCAGCAGATGCGTGTTGGGGTATTCCCAGGAATAGGCTTCGAGCAGCAGCGTTTTCAGCACCGCCTTATACGGAGAGTCGATGCTTTTATACAGTTGCCACAGGCTGGCGCCGAAGTACTCCTCCGCCGACAGCGAGCTAAGCCCGCCGAGATCCAGCCATTCGTTTGGCGTCAGTACGCCCTGCGCGTAAAGCGTCATGACATAATCGTCGTAATGCTCTTCTTCCTCGCACGGCACCATATTCCACAGAATACGTTTCCCGGCCAAGCGCACAGCGGTACGGTAAAACTCATCAAGCAGCAGGATATGCTGAGTGGAACCGCAGTCCTCACCCCCAAGGCTGCCGCTTTCGTTATGGCGGAAACGGTTTTCGTCGATCAGAAAGAAGCTGACTTCAACGCCCAGCGATGCCGCCCAGCTTTCCAGCAGGTTGCACTTACGTTGCAGCAGTTGACGCTCTTCGTTATCCAGCCATGCCTGGTGGCAGACCCAGATGTCGAGGTCGGAAGAGCAGCTTTGCCCGACCGAGGAGGTGCTGCCCATGGAGTACACGCCGGTGATCGGCAGTTCCCCTTTAGCGGTCTCCTGCGGCGGCATGCCGCGATGCAGCTCAAGTTCGTCGAGGTAGTGGCGTTGGGTTTCATCAGGCGTGTAGAGGCAAATGCCTTTGGGAACGTTACCATCAAGGTAACCCGGCATCAGCGGATGATGATAGTGCAGTAATGTCGGCAGTAGACTGTAGACCTGCTGAAAAGCAGGCCCCATGGCAGCAAGTGCGCGATCCACACGCAATTGATTAATGGCATCCAGTCTCTGTTTCAGTGTCTCAATATAGAGGTACAAGACATATCGCCTGATGTTCAAAACCGCCGTATCGTCCAGGCCACAGGTGCGCATGAGATAGGGGTTTTCAGTATTTCAACAAGAACCGTTCCCGTTTGTCGTCAGAGATAGTTAGCGTAGTAGTGACGAACAAATGGTCTAAAACGTGATCAATTTAACACCTTGCGGTTTGACCGTAAAGAAAGATGCGCTACATACAAGTCTAGCACCGTTTGCAACGTGTAAATTCCTTAATACGGCTCGTCCCGCTTTTTTATGCAAAATTCGGAAATCGGTGAAAACTAACATCCTTATGGCAACAATGTTAGGATGCTTAGTAGACGATAATGACGGTAACAAGCATGTTAGACAAAGTTTTAAGAATTGCCACCCGGCAAAGCCCCCTGGCGCTATGGCAGGCACATTATGTCAAAGACCGCCTGGTCGCGTGTCACCCGGGGCTACAGGTTGAACTGGTTCCCATGGTCACCCGCGGTGATGTCATCCTTGATACTCCGCTGGCCAAAGTGGGTGGAAAAGGGCTGTTTGTCAAAGAACTGGAGCTGGCGTTGCTTGAGCATCGCGCCGACATCGCCGTTCACTCGATGAAGGATGTGCCGGTCGAGTTCCCGCATGGACTCGGCCTGACGACCATCTGCGAACGCGAAGACCCTCGCGATGCGTTTGTCTCAAATCAGTATGCCTCCTTAGATGCGCTGCCTGTCGGCAGCATCGTTGGCACATCAAGTTTACGCCGCCAGTGCCAGCTGGCCGCACAGCGCCCGGACCTCGTGATCCGCTCTCTGCGCGGCAACGTCGGCACGCGCCTGAGCAAACTCGATAACGGCGACTACGACGCCATTATCCTGGCTGTCGCCGGTCTGAAACGACTTGGCCTTGAATCGCGTGTTCGCCAGGCTCTGTCGCCAGAACAGTCGCTGCCCGCCGTCGGCCAGGGCGCAGTCGGCATCGAGTGCCGACTGGATGATGACGTCACGCGCGCCCTGCTGGCACCGCTGAACCATCCGGAAACCGCGGTCCGCGTCGGCGCAGAGCGCGCCATGAATACCCGCCTGGAGGGCGGTTGTCAGGTGCCTATTGGTAGCTATGCTGAATTACACGACGGTGAGCTGTGGCTGCGCGCGCTGGTTGGCGCTCCGGACGGCAGCCGTATGGTGCTCGGAGAGCGCCGCGGCAAGCCGGAAGAGGCAGATCGCCTTGGCGTATCGCTTGCCGAAGAACTGCTCAACAATGGCGCGCGCGAGATCCTCGCTGACGTGTATAACGGAGAAGCCCCGCAATGAGTATTCTGGTCACTCGCCCCTCTCCACAAGGAGAAGAACTGGTCCGCCGTCTGCAGGCGCTGGGGCGAGAGGCCTGGAGCTTTCCGCTTATTGAATTTACCCCCGGCCGCGACCTTCCCGGCCTCACGCAGGCGATGTCCGCGCTGGGCGCAGGCGATTTATTGTTCGCCCTGTCGCAGCATGCCGTCGACTTCGCCCACGGGCAGTTGCAGCAGTCCGGTCAGCGCTGGCCGTCGCAGCCTGGCTACTTCGCCATCGGACGCACCACCGCGCTGGCGCTGCATACCGTCAGCGGCATCGACGTTCGTTATCCTTTGGATCGGGAAATCAGCGAAGTCTTGCTACAATTACCTGAATTACAAAATATTACGGGCAAAAAGGCGCTGATTCTGCGCGGCAACGGCGGACGGGAACTGCTGGGCGATACGCTGAGCGCCCGCGGCGCCGATGTGACGTTTTGTGAATGTTATCAACGTACTCCACGACACTATGACGGCGCAGAAGAAGCCATGCGCTGGCAAGCGCGCGGGGTGACGACGCTGGTCACCACCAGCGGGGAAATGTTACAACAACTCTGGTCGCTGATCCCGCCGTGGTATCGCGAACGCTGGTTGTTGGAGTGCAAAATGGTGGTCGTCAGCGAGCGGCTCGCCCGTCTGGCCCGCGAGTTGGGCTGGAAGGATATTCAGGTGGCTGATAGCGCCGACAACGACGCGCTGCTGCGTGCTATACCCTAAGTTATTTGGGTATATATAACTCTCATAATTGGAAGCCATAATGACGGAACAAAAAGACAACTCCGCCGTGGTTGAAGAGACCAGGGAAGCCGTGGACACTTCGCCACAGCAGGAACATGCTGAGAAAAAAAACGGCAGCAATAAAACCAGCCTTGTCCTGAGCGCTGTCGCCATCGCCATTGCGCTGGCTGCGGGCGTTGGTCTGTATAGTCTGATGAAGCAGCAAGGCGTCAATCAAACCACCGCCAACGACGTGCTGGTTAATCAGGTCACCGCCCTGCAAAAGGCGCAGGAAACGCAGAAAAACGAACTGGAAGGCGTGATTAAGCAGCAGGCGGAGCAGCTTGCCGATGCCAAACGCCAGCAGGACGCCCTGAGCAAACAGCTCGGTGAAATCCAGCAGAAAGTCGCCACAATTTCCGGCAGTGATGCCAAAACCTGGCTGCTCGCACAGGCGGATTTTCTGGTCAAACTGGCCGGACGCAAGCTGTGGAGCGATCAGGACGTCACCACCGCCGCCGCGCTGCTGAAAAGCGCCGACGCCAGCCTGGCGGACATGAACGATCCCAGCCTTATCAACGCCCGTCGCGCCATCACTGACGACATCGCCAGCTTGTCGTCGGTATCCCAGGTGGATTACGACGGTATTATCCTGAAGGTCAATCAGCTGTCGAACCAGATTGATAATCTGCGTCTGGCGGACAACAACGACGATGATGCGCCGATGGATTCGGACAGCAACGAGCTTTCAAGTTCCATTAGCGAATGGCGCGTGAACCTGCAAAAGAGCTGGCAGAACTTTATGGACAGCTTTATCACTATCCGTCGCCGTGATGAAACCGCCGTTCCCCTGCTGGCGCCGAATCAGGACATCTACCTGCGCGAGAATATCCGCTCCCGCCTGCTGGTCGCGGCTCAGGCCGTTCCCCGCCATCAGGAAGAAACCTACAAACAGGCGCTGGATAACGTCTCTACCTGGGTGCGCGCTTACTACGACACCGAGGACGCCACGACCAAAGCCTTCCTGGATGAAGTGGATAAACTCAGCCAGCAGAGCATCAACATGAACGTACCGGAAACCCTGCAGAGCCAGCAAATTCTGGAAAAACTGATGCAGACTCGCGTGCGTAACTTGCTGGCGCAACCTGCGCCTGCGGCAGCGCCGACAACCGTCGCGCCTGCACCCGCACCCGCGCCATCTGAAGCGCCGGCCGCGCCGCAAGGAGAATAAGCATGTTGAAAGTATTGTTGCTCTTTGCACTGCTGATCGCCGGGATCGTGGTCGGCCCCATGATCGCGGGCCACCAGGGTTATGTGCTGATCCAAACCGATGCCTATAACATTGAAACCAGCGTCACTGGCCTTGTGATCATTATGATCCTCGCCATGGCCGTCCTGTTCGCCATCGAGTGGGTCTTACGCCGCCTCTTCCGTACCGGCGCCCACACTCGCGGCTGGTTTGTCGGCCGTAAGCGTCGTCGCGCGCGTAAACAAACCGAACAGGCGCTGCTTAAGCTGGCAGAAGGCGACTATCAGCAGGTCGAGAAGCTGATGTCGAAAAATGCCGACCACGCCGAACAGCCGGTAGTCAACTATCTGCTCGCCGCCGAAGCCGCGCAACAACGCGGTGACGAAGCTCGCGCCAACCAGCACCTGGAGCGCGCGGCGGAAATCGCCGGTAATGACCTGATTCCGGTAGAGATAACCCGGGTACGCCTGCAGCTGGCGCGCAATGAAAACCACGCTGCGCGCCACGGCGTTGATAAGCTGCTGGAGATAGCGCCACGCCATCCGGAAGCGCTGCGTCTTGCCGGGCAGGCCTATACCCGCACCGGCGCCTGGAGTTCGATCCTCGATATTATCCCGTCAATGGCCAAAGCCAATGTCGCCGACGATGCCCACCGCGCGGCGCTGGAACAGCAAGCCTGGATTGGGCTGATGGATAAGGCGCGCGCCGATCAGGGTAGCGAAGGACTGCGTAACTGGTGGAAAAACCAGAGCCGCAAAACACGCCACGACGTCGCGCTGCAGGTCGCCATGGCGGAGCATCTCATCGAATGTGACGATCATAACACCGCCCAGCAGATCGTTATCGACGGTCTGAAGCGCCACTATGACGATCGCCTGCTGGCACCAATTCCGCGTCTCAAAACCAATAACCCGGAGCAGTTGGAAAAAGTGCTGCGTCAGCAGATTAAAACCGTGGGCGACCGCCCGCTGCTGTGGAGCACGCTCGGACAATCGCTGATGAAGCACGGCGAATGGCAGGAGGCGGCCCTCGCCTTCCGCGCGGCGCTGAAACAGCGTCCTGACGCGTTTGATTATGCCTGGCTTGCCGATGCGCTGGACAGGCTGCACCAGCCAGAAGAAGCCGCTGCGATGCGCCGCGACGGCCTGCTGCTGACGCTGCAAAATAACCCATCCGCGTAACATCATGAAGGGGCCAAAAGGCCCCTTTCTCTTTTCGTCTTCCCTGTGCTAGATTTATTTTTCCCCTTAGAGACGGATACTTAACCCGCCAATGTAACGCTATCTCCAGCACCTCATCGTTTTTCCGTTACGCGCGCTGCGCGTGGGTATGTTATTGCTGGAGATAATCTCTCATGAATTTTTTGCTGTTCGCGCTATTACGCGCGCTGCGTTGCCATGCCTGGCTGCGGCTACTGGCGGCGGCGTTTATCTGGTCGTCATTAGGCAATGGTCTGACGCAAGTTGTGGTGTTCGGCCAGCTTCTGCAGTGGCAGGCGTCACCTGCGTTACTCACCCTCGCCTGGCTTTTCGCCACGGTGCCGGGATTTATCGGTAGCCTGCTGGGGGAAACGCTGTGTCGAAGGGTTGCGCCGCTGTCGGTGCTAATGGTAGCCGAAGCCGCCGGAATGCTGGCGCTGCTTATTCCCTGGTTTGGTCTGCAGCATCAGAGCATCCCTGCGCTTCTGATGATGCAATCCGTTGAGGCGCTGCTGGGGGGCATCACCTGGCCTGCGCTGGCGCTCATCTTTAAGCAAGGGTTACGCAACGACGAGCTGCCCGCCGCCACCGCCATGGAGAGCCTGATCTTCGCGTCGCAGGTGCTACTCGGCACGGGTATTGGCGTGCTGCTTTTCGACCGAGTTTCGCCGTTTGCGCTGCTGGGCATTGATGTGTTGAGCTTTCTGCTCTCATTGGGATTGCTGTGGCTGGCCTGCCGACGGTTTCCTGAAGGTGCGGTATCGGCCCCGGTGACGCCTGTAGTCAGAGGGCTGGCATGGGCGACGCTCAGTAAGGTACAAAAGCGTAGCCTGCTGCTGCTCCCGGCGCTGGCGGCGGTCGGATCGCCAGCAATGGCGCTGCTGCCCGCGTTGGCGCAGCAGTTAAATCCCGATGATGCAACCGGCCTCGCGCTGCCGCTGTTGTTTAGCCGCAGCCTGGGGCAGCTGTTCGGCCCTCTGCTGCTCAACGGCGATCGCCTTGCCGGATACGCAAAACGTAACCGGCTGCTGCTCGGATGCCTGCTGGTTTTCCTTGGCGCCTATGGGGTGCTACCACTCACCGGCGGCACGACAGTTGCCGCGCTGCTGCTCATCTTTATCGCACACCTCGCCTCCAACGTCGTGTTCGCACTCGGCACCTTCAGCGTACTGCACCACTTCTCCGCGACAGAGGTTGCATCAGCCAGCGCCAGGACCGGACGCTGGCAGACGCTCAGCGCAGCGCTGGCAACTGGGGTCACCGTACTGTTGGCCGCACGGTTTGGCGCGATCCAGACGCTCTATATGGTTTGCGCGACGGCGTTCGCACTGGTCACCCTACTGCTGGCCCGCTACAGGGCATAACCCATAAAAAAACGCCTGCTCAAGAGCAGGCGTTAAAACAGGTCTGTTTTGACAACAAAAGGGTGCTTCACTCAACGTTATGTCCATGGTGTCTGATGAGGCCGAAGCGACATCTGTCAGTGGACGATAAGCACCGTAAACGGCTCTGCATCATTCCTGAGTTTATGAGGCCCGAAAGCGAACATAAGAGATGGAATGAGCATCTACCCGATTATTATCGCACATTGGTCGTGGGGGTTGTACCCCTGAATCCAGAGATATTGTTGTTTTTAGGAATAAAGGAGGTGTCGCTTCATAGCGACGAAGCCGGGAGGGAGAAAACAAAAAACCCCGCCTAAGCGGGGTTCAAAATTGGTCGGCGAGAGAGGATTCGAACCTCCGACCCACTGGTCCCAAACCAGTTGCGCTACCAAGCTGCGCTACTCGCCGATGTACTGCTTTTTTGAATTTTTAGTTCAATTCTTTGAGCCGTGGTGCGAGGGGGGGGACTTGAACCCCCACGTCCGTAAGAACACTAACACCTGAAGCTAGCGCGTCTACCAATTCCGCCACCTTCGCATTTCACAACTCTAAATAATGGGGTGGCTAATGGGATTCGAACCCACGACAACTGGAATCACAATCCAGGGCTCTACCAACTGAGCTATAGCCACCACTGTATTCTTTCACGCGGCCCTGCCAACTTCACAGACCACCGCAGCTCAAGCGCCGGGACAAAATGGCGCGCCCGACAGGATTCGAACCTGAGACCTCTGCCTCCGGAGGGCAGCGCTCTATCCAGCTGAGCTACGGGCGCTTAGCGCCGTTGCGGGGGTGGATAATACGGACGTCACGCCCCGCTGTCTAGTGCTTTTTTAAAGAAAATGCGTGTTTGGTTATGCTTTGCGCATTTTGTCGCTTATTCCTCCACCTTTTGGGCGGCGGCATGGCGACCAGGACCAAAAAGCGAGTATCCCGCCGTCACGGCCGCAAGGAAGATGGCCCCGACAAACAGCGACATGCGGGTATCCCCATTAAAATACATCCCGATCAAAACACAGATCAGGAACGCCATCGTCAAATAATTCGCCCACGGGAACAACACGGAGCGGAACGGATGGCAGGCAATCGCCTTTTTATGCGCCTGGCGAAAACGCAGCTGGCTAATCAGGATAACGAACCACGGCACCATGCCCGGCAGCACGCTGGCGCTGTACACATACACGAACACGCGCTGCGGGTTCGGGATAATGTAGTTCAGGCATGAGCCGACCAGCAGAATGGCGATAGAGATGGCCACCCCCGCGACCGGTACGCCTGCGCGGGACACTTTACCGACCAATGCCGGAAGCTGGCGGTTATTTGACAACGCGTACAGCATGCGTCCACAGCTGTACATGCCGCTGTTGCAACCGGAAAGCGCGGCCGTCAGCACCACAAAGTTGATGACCCCTGCCGCCGCGGTAATTCCGATTTTGGCAAACGTCAGGACGAACGGGCTGCCGTTGCTGCCAATCTCATTCCACGGGAAGAGAGTGACGATGACGAAAATAGCCCCGACATAGAAAATCAGGATACGCCACAACACTTTGCCTACCGCGCTGCGCAGCGTCACCTGCGGGTTCTTCGCTTCACCGGCGGTGATGCCGATAAGCTCAACGCCCTGGTAAGACGCCACCACGATGCACAGCGCCGTCAGAAAGCCTTTCCAGCCGCCCGCGAAGAAGCCGCCATGTTCGGTCAGGTTGCCAAAGCCAATCGACTGCCCCCCGTTGCCGAAGCCGAAGAAAATCACGCCCAGGCCAACGATAATCATCACGATAATGGTAGTGACTTTAATCATCGCGAACCAAAACTCTATCTCACCGTACAGACGCACGGCGGCGAGGTTAGCAACGGCCACCAGTCCGACGGCGATGAGCGCGGGTATCCATTGCGCCATCTCCGGGAACCAGAACTGAACATAGACGCCTATCGCGGTAATTTCCGAGATACCGACCGCCATCCACATAAACCAGTACGACCATGCGGTAAGATAGCCAAAGAACGGGCTCATGTAACGATGCGCATACACGGCGAAGGAGCCGGTAACAGGCTCCAGGAACAGCATTTCACCCATCGAACGCATAATGAAGAAGACGAACAGCCCGGCGATAATATAGGCCAGCAACACGGACGGCCCCGCCCATTTTAGCGTACTGGCGGAGCCCATAAACAGGCCAACGCCGATCGTACCGCCAAGGGCGATAAGTTCGATATGACGAGCTTCCAGCCCACGCTGAAGCTCCGGTTTTTTCTCTGCCATAAATCCTCGGTTGTGTTTGCTATGGTTCCGGTCTTTGCCGGTTATTATTTTGGGTAAAGATGTTGCCACCGCAGCCCATGCGACATCGGTCGTCTACGTTGACGACTGGCGAAAAAAACGCCGCGGCACTGCAATGGGTGAGCAGATGGTTTCTTAAAATCTATAAAATGGCAAACGACGCGTTAAAAAAATGAATATATTGCCCAAGAATGCAGCAGTTATTGCGGCAAGATGCAGCGCAAATAGCATATTGCGCTGCAAAGGAGAAATTAAAGACGACCGGTGTAGTGCCAGCCAAGGTAACGCAAAAGACGCACCTGACGGGTAATGCGGCTGGGCTGCGACACCAGGCGGTACAGCCATTCGAGCCCCAGATCCTGCCAGACTTTCGGCGCCCGCTTCACATGGCCGGTAAAGACATCATAGGTACCGCCTACCCCCATATACAGCGCCTGCGGATGTACTGCACGGCAATCGCGCATAAAGATTTCCTGCTTTGGCGAGCCCATTGCCACGGTGATGATTTTTGCGCCGCTGTCGCGAATATGTTCAAACACCGCCTGCCGCGCCTGCGGTTTGAAATAGCCGTCCTGGCTGCCGACGATATTCACGTTCCACTGTGTCCGCAGCTTCTGCGCGGTTTGCGCGAGCACCTCCGGTTTACCGCCCACTAGAAATACCGGGGTGCCGTCAGCGCCAGCGCGCGCCATCAGTGCCTCCCAGAGATCGGCCCCGGCGACGCGGGAAACATTAGCATCAGGATACTTTTTACGTACAGAACGGACGACGCTTATCCCATCGGCATATTTAAATTCCGCCGCCTCGATGAGCTGCCTGACTTCCGCATTATCTTCAATGGTCAGTATTTTTTCGGCGTTGATGGCCACCAACGTGCCGTATTTCATCGAGCCATCCGCGCAAAGGTAATCCAGCGCATGCTGCATATCCCGCCAGCCGATTAATCTCAGACCGCGCAGGTCATACAACGGCGCAGAAGTATTGTCAGTCATTATTATCCTTAGTCAGACTTGCGACAGCGTCCTTGAGGCTCTGGGTTCCCGTGTGTGAACCAGCCCGGCGCTATCGAGCAACCAGTACAGCAGTTTGGCCATCAGCAGACAGAGACCAAATATCACCAAAAAGAAGACCACGCGTGATACAAACGAATCCAGCCCTTCGCGCGCCAGGACAATCATATTGAAAATAGCGCCGAAGCAGAAACTGTGCAGAACCGCCGCTTTATAGCGATTCGTTTCCTGGTTGCCTAAAGTATACAACCAGTCAAACCACTTAATGATAAACCCTACCGCCACGGCGCCCAGAGGAATAAACCAGACGCCGCCCATCACCAACAGCGAACCAATCAGCGTGGGTGAAATCGCCAGCCCGGAGTGGTTGTTCAGCACTTCCCAGGTGAAGTAGTTGGCGGTGTTCAGCACCATGCCCGGCCTGTCCGGCCACAGCCAGCTGGGAATAAAGACATAGAAATCACGCACGATGGGTGCCAGCCCCTGAAAATCGATCTTGTCGTAATTTTGCAGCAACAGCGCCAGGTTTTCCCAGGGCGAAAAGGTATCCCGCGTCAGGTACAAGAAGGTATAAAACGCCTCGTCGCCGCTGACGTTCAGGCCATAGCGTTTTAGCGCCAGCCAAAACATGCCCACAATACCCAACACACCCGCCGCCGCCAGCATCCATAGCGAGATCCAACCGCGAATAATGCCGATAAACAAGAAGATGGCGAACGCGATAATAATGTTGGCGCGCGTGCCGCCGACAATGACATAGGTCAGCAGGCCAAACGCGACGGTGCTCACAAGGAAGAACAGCCATGCCTTGTAGTCCTGACGCAGAAAGTAAACCACCAGCATCGCCGGAATAAAAAAGTAGAAGAAGCGCTTAAGCGCTACGCCGGAGACATCACTGGAAAAGATCTGGCTGTAGGAGTGCAGTTTAAACAGCAGGAACCCGTTGCGCATAAAGAAAACGCTGACGCAAAGCAGCGCGATAAACGCCAGCATAAACCACATCAGATGGGTTTCCACCCGGTTCATGGTAAACAACGGGCGGCGGGCCGTTTGCACGGAGGCCGGACGCAACCGCGTTTTGTAGGCAACGTAGTAGATAGCGTAAAAACAGACCGCGGAGAGCAGCGCCTGCAGCAAAATATCCGGCGGTGCAACCCCGACATCAAAACGGAACACCAGCGTCATGGACAGCGGAAAACCGAAAAAGAACGTCAGTAAGAACAACAGCGAGAAGAAGACGTTGAAGTTAAAACGTACGCGCCGGAACTCAAACCAGGTTAACGTCGCGATAAACAGCGACGCCAGCAGCCACACCGCAAACAGACCCGTAAACGCCATCAGGCTCATAATGCCTCTCCTGCCGCAACGCGCAGCGCACGATGCCAGGGTTTCAGATAGTTCGGGCGGAAAAAAGCGATCTGGCTTTTATCCACGCAGGCCAGCTGGCGCTGCGCTTCACGCACCACGGCTTCATTAAGCGTATCAGAAGTAAACAATACGGGAATATGCTGCTCCACCATATCCTGCCAGAACGGGTTATCCCGGTTGAGCACGCAGGGGATCCCCATCTGAATCAGCAGGCACAGCGTGCCGATCCCCTGCTGGCGAGGGAACAGGAAATAGCCGAGGGAGCAACGACGCAGCAGCGCCAGATAATCCTCGAACGCCAGGTTTTCGCTGAGGATTTGCAGATTTTCCGGGGAAAATAGCGCCTGCGCGGCCAGGCGTACCTCATTGATGTACGCCTCGTTGTTCGCCGGATATCCCATCGGCACCACCACGGTGGCAGTATCGCCAAACTGCTGATGAATCGCCTTCAGCGCGGCAATATGGTCATTGCTGCGATCGCCGGAATTGCCGACCAGAATGGTCATCTTACCGTCGCGATGGTCAGATGGCGCCGCCGTATTCAGCGTCGGGTCCATTCGCGTCGGGAAATAGAGCAGCTCGCCGCGCACCTTCGGATGCAGGCGGGCAAACAAGGTCAGATCGCCACGGGTGGCAAATACGCAGCCTGCCCGTCCCTGCGCCAGACGGCGCAGCGGATAAAACAGACGGAATTTCAGGCCGCGAGAGACTTCATAGAGGTCCGCGCCCCAAATGTGCCAGTTGAACTGTTCGGGTTTAATACCGCCCAGCAGCAGCGCCAACCACAGACCGGTGTTGAACTGGCCGTGGAAGAAAAAACGCTGTGAGCGGCAGGCTTTCGCCTGGGCGATAACCGCCTGCGCCAGCGCCTTTTTACTCTCCCAGAACGTCAGGGACAGCAGCGGATTCTCGGCGCAAAGTCCATCTTCTTTACCCACCACCATAAACTGCCGGGCGTGCTCGCCGGAGGCCGCCAGTTCATCATTAAAAAACCGCAGAACGGTGCGGTTGTGGTGCGGGATATCCGATCCCAGTACATGTATCAGTGCAGTCATGCCCGTTTACGCCAGATCAAAAACACGCCGCTACAGAGCGTGAAATAAACAATGTAAGTTGCCATATAGGCCTGCGCGGCGCCAACGGCGCCGTGCGCGGGGATAAGCCAGTGCGAAAACGCCGTAAGCAGCGCGAACTGGCTAATTTCCGTCAAAATATAGAAGCGCAGCGACGCTTTGGCGATAACCAGATAGCCATAAACGTAAGCGCCCACTTTCAGTACATCCCCAACCAGCTGCCAGGCGAAGAGATCGCGCATGGCGGTAAATTTTGCGGAGAACAGCAGCCAGATGGCGAAATCGCGCAGAAGCCATACCGTCAGGCTCGCTGCCGCCACCGCAGGCAGGACAAACCTGAGCGATTTCGCAATCTCGCGCGTAATATCGGCTTTGGCGGTTAACCGTGACAGCGTGGGCAGCAAATAGACGCTAAATGAAGCGGTGATAAACTGCAGATAGGCGTCAGAGATACTGCTGACCCCTTGCCAGATCCCGACCTCATCCCAGCTGTAATGCGCCGCCAGCAGGTTACGCATCATCACGTAGGCCACCGGCAACGTCACCGAGGTGATCAGCGCCATCAGGGTAAATTTACCCAACTGGCCCGCAATCCAGCCGTCCCAGCGAAGTCTGAGGTACGCCAGCGGAATAACGTTGCGCTTCGCCAGCATAATGGCGGCCGGAATCACCACCAGCGCCGGCACCAGCGCCAGCCCGAGCAGCGCGCCTTCATAACCGCCAAGACGGTAGCAGAGAAAATACGCCGTCACGCCGATAACGCTACCGGCAATCAGCACCAGCGCGTTTCCCGACGCATCGCGAAATCCTTTCAGCAGCGCCAGTAGCAGGTTCGCCCAGGCGATGCTCATTTGCACCAGCGCCACCAGCCGCACCAGTCCCTGATAGTGGGTATGACCAAACAGCCCCTGGCTGATGGGCGCCGCCGCCAGCACAAAAATCAGCGCCAGCAGGGTCGAAAAGCCGAGCACCATCGCCGACGATGTCCCGACCACGCTGCGCAGGCGCTCCGGTGAATCGTGGTACTGGGCGACGAACTTGGTAACGCCGTTGAAGATACCGGCCCCGGCCAGTACACCGAGCACGGTGACCAGTTGGCGGAAGTTGCCCGCCTGACCGACGCCCGCCGGACCATACGAGACCGCCAGCAGCTTTACGACCAGCAGGCCCGCGCCAATTTTGACCAGTGTGGACGCGGCCGTCCACACTGAAGCTTTAGCCAACGACATATCAGGAGAAATAACTCAGAAGCGAGTTGATTACCGTACGCTGGTTCACCGGCGACAGGTTGTAGAACAGCGGCAGGCGAAGCAGGCGCTCACTTTCCTGCGTCGTATAGCGATCTTCGCCGTGGAAATAGCCGAAGGTTGCCCCCGCCGGAGACGCATGCAGCGGGATATAGTGGAATACCGCCAGAATCTCGGCTTCTTTCAGCCAGTTAATCAGCGCGCTGCGATCGTCGTTATCGCGCAGCTTGATATAGAACATATGGGCATTGTGTTCGCAGCCCGCCGGGATGGTCGGCAGTTCGATGCGTCCGGCATCCGCCAGCGGTTTCAGCGCCTGATAATAGGTATTCCAGAGCGTCACGCGCTGTTGGTTAATCCGGTCCGCGGCTTCCAGCTGCGCCCACAGGTATGCCGCCTGCAGATCCGCCATCAAGTAACTGGAGCCGATATCGCGCCAGGTGTATTTATCGACCTGCCCGCGGAAGAACTGGCTGCGGTTGGTGCCCTTTTCACGGATCACTTCCGCACGCTCCACCAGCGCGGGATCGTTAATCAACGTCGCGCCGCCTTCACCGCCCGCAGTGTAATTTTTGGTCTCGTGGAAGCTATAGCAGCCGATATGGCCAATCGTCCCCAGCGCCTGTCCTTTCCAGGTCGACATCACACCCTGCGCGGCATCTTCCACCACAAACAGGTTGTATTTATCGGCGATTGCCATAATGGCGTCCATCTCGCAGGCCACACCCGCGTAGTGCACCGGTACAATGACCCGGGTTTTGTCGGTGATCGCTGCTTCAATCAGCGTTTCGTCGATATTCATGGTGTCGCGGCGGATATCGACAAACACAATCTTCGCCCCGCGCAGCACAAACGCATTGGCGGTTGAAACAAAGGTGTAGCTCGGCATGATCACTTCATCGCCAGGCTGAATATCCAGCAGCAGCGCCGCCATCTCCAGCGAGGCGGTACAGGACGGCGTCAGAAGCACCTTGGCGCTGCCGAAACGCTGCTCCATCCACTGCTGACAGCGGCGCGTAAAACCGCCATCGCCGCAGAGCTTGCCGCTGCCCATTGCAGACTGCATGTAGTCGAGTTCGGTGCCTACCACCGGCGGTGCGTTAAATGGGATCATCATGTCACCTGTATAGCCAGTAAGCGGTGCTGACGATATTCGCCCCGCTTTGAATGTAACGTTTAAGTGCGGCGGTATTGCTCATCTGGGTCGCCACACGCAGCGTTGAAAGCCCTCGCTGGTGCGCCCAACCTACCGCCGCATTCATCAGCGCTTCGCCCGCGCCGCGCCCGGCGAGCAGGCCGATACGCGCTTCGTCGCACGCCAGTTGACGCAGCGAAACAAAGGCGGTGATATCGCCCGCCGCATCGCGAAACACCAGACACTCGTGATCAAAGGTGCCGCGTACGGCATTTTCAATCCACTGCGCGTAGAAGCGCCCGCTGGCGTCATCGGCATACCAGGGCGCACGGAAACGGCTGAGCGCAAAGGCCCTGGCAGCCAGTTCGCGCAGCTGCGGGATATCCCGCGCTGTCGCAACCTCTGCCCGCGTGTCGCCGCGCTCCCTGACCGGCAGGGCCAGATCGGCTTCACCTTCGACCAACTGGAACCCGAGATGCTGTAGCGCATCAAGTTGTTCCACCTGCGAGGCGGGGATTTTGGCCTGCACCCGAGCCCAGGGCGACAGCGCCTCTGGCGTCACCACCGGCGCATGCTCCGCAAAACGCAGGATGCTGCTGTTAGTCGCAAAGAACTGGTTTTCCCAGCTCAGTGGTTCAATATTGGCGAGGACGAGCACGGAGTAACTCCAGCAAATATTGACCGTACCCCGTTTTAACCAGTTGACTTGCGGCACGCTTCACGCCCTCATCATCCAACCAGCCATTACGCCAGGCAATTTCTTCCAGACAAGCGATTTTAAAGCCTTGACGCTTTTCCACAGTCTGAACAAACATGCTTGCTTCAATCAAACTATCGTGAGTTCCGGTATCAAGCCAGGCAAAACCACGGCCAAGCAGTTCGACTGTTAAAGCCCCTTCATCAAGATACATCTGGTTGATTGAGGTAATTTCCAGTTCACCTCGTTCAGAAGGCTTGACTCGCTTCGCGTACTCCACAACGTTATTGTCGTAGAAATATAATCCTGTAACGGCCCAGTTAGATTTTGGTTGCTTTGGCTTCTCTTCCAGCGAAATTGCCTGGAAATTATCATCAAACTCAACGACGCCGAAACGTTCTGGATCCATCACCTGATAGCCAAATACCGTGGCGCCGGATGTCCTTGATGCCACACTTCGTAACTTTGGACTAAAGCCTTGCCCGAAGAAAATGTTATCCCCTAACACCAGACAAGTAGGTTCCCCGGACAAAAATGTTTCACCGATGATAAATGCCTGTGCCAATCCATCCGGACTCGGTTGCTCAGCGTAATGAAGAGAAATACCAAACTCAGAACCATCACCCAGCAAGCGCTGAAAATAGTTTTTATCCTCTGGGGTTGTGATGATTAAAATCTCGCGGATCCCTGCCAGCATTAATACCGACAGGGGATAATAAATCATGGGTTTGTCATAAATCGGCAGCAGTTGTTTTGACACACCGCGCGTGATGGGATGCAACCGGGTCCCTGATCCTCCCGCCAAAATGATGCCTTTCATTTGCTCTCCCCGGCGTTAACCTTTCAGACCCAAACGCTCACCCTGATAGCTACCATCAAGCACCTGCTTCCACCACTTATCATTAGACAGGTACCACTGCACTGTCTTACGCATGCCGCTTTCAAAGGTTTCTTTCGGTATCCACCCCAACTCGCGTTCTATTTTTGCAGCATCAATAGCATATCGAACATCGTGGCCTGGGCGGTCAGTAACAAAGGTGATCAAATCCTGGTAATGAGCGACACCTGCGGGCTTCTGCGGCACAAACTCTTCCAGCAGTGCGCAGACCATGTGCACAACCTCAATGTTTTTGCGCTCGTTATGCCCACCGATATTGTAGGTTTCACCTGCCTGACCCCGCGTCGCTACCTGATATAAAGCCCGTGCATGGTCTTCTACGTAAAGCCAATCTCGTACCTGCTGACCATCGCCATAAACGGGTAGCGCTTTACCCGCCAATGCATTAAGAATCATCAAAGGAATGAGTTTCTCCGGGAAGTGGTATGGCCCGTAGTTATTGGAGCAATTCGTGACCAGTGTAGGTAAACCGTAGGTTCGTGACCAGGCTCGTACGAGATGATCGCTACCTGCTTTTGACGCTGAATAGGGACTACTTGGTGCATAAGGCGTTGTTTCAGTGAAAAAGTTATTGCTATTGTGCAAATCGCCATAGACTTCATCAGTTGAAATATGATGGAAGCGAAAGTCCCTTTTTTTTCCATCAGGCAAGGTGCTCCAAAAGGAACGAGCGGCTTCCAGAAGCGTGTAAGTACCAACAATGTTGGTTTCAATGAACGCAGCCGGACCGTCAATAGAACGATCAACATGACTCTCTGCCGCAAGATGCATAACGCACTCTGGCTGATAGGTGGCAAATACCTGGTCCAGCACCTGCCTTTCACAAATATCCACTTGTGCAAAAGCAAATCTCGGGTTCCGGGCAACAGGTGCAAGCGATGCCAGGTTGCCGGCATAAGTCAGCTTATCAACAACCATCACGCTATCAGTCGTTTCGTTAATGATATAACGAACAACCGCAGAACCTATAAATCCTGCCCCACCGGTTACCAGTATCCTGCTCAACGCCATACCCCCTTGGTATCGACAATGAACGCCTGTTCTACGCGGTCGCCGCTGACGGCCTTAAATGCTTTATGGTCCACCAGCATAACCAGCACATCGGCTGAACGCAGCGCCTCTTCCAGAGAGACGAACGTGCACAGTCCCTCCAGTTTCACTGGCAGGCGATGTACATTAGGCTCTACCACCTGGGTCGTCCCGCTGTGCCAGCGCGCAATCTGCCCGGCGATTTCCATCGCCGGGCTTTCGCGTAAATCGTCAATATTCGGCTTAAAAGAGAGGCCAAAGCAGGCGATGGTCAGTTCGTTCGCCCGTTTTCCGCTGGCCATCAGGCAGTCCGCCACGGCGGATTTCACCTGGTTAATCACCCAATGCGGCTTATGATCGTTCACCTCACGCGCGGTGCGAATCAGCTGCGCCTGTTCAGGATTTTGCGCCACAATAAACCACGGGTCGACCGCAATACAGTGGCCGCCGACGCCCGGCCCCGGCTGCAGAATGTTGACGCGCGGATGGCGGTTGGCGAGGCGAATCAGCTCCCACACGTTAATGCCCTGATCGGCGCAAATCAGCGACAACTCATTGGCAAACGCGATATTGACGTCGCGGAAGCTATTTTCCGTGAGCTTGCACATTTCCGCCGTTCGCGCGTTAGTGATAACGCATTCGCCTTCCAGAAAAATATTATACAACTCGCTGGCGCGCGCCGAGCACGCTGGGGTCATACCGCCAATCACCCGATCGTTCTTTATGAGTTCGACCATCACCTGCCCCGGAAGCACACGCTCCGGGCAGTAAGCGATATTCACATCGGCCAGTTCCCCCACCTGCTGCGGGAACGTCAGGTCCGGACGGATTTCCGCCAGCCATTGCGCCATCTGCTCCGTTGCGCCCACCGGTGATGTTGATTCGAGGATCACCAGCGCGCCTTTTTTCAGTACTGGCGCTATCGATTTTGCGGCGGCTTCAACGTACGCCATATCCGGTTCGTGATTGCCCTTAAACGGCGTCGGTACGGCAATCAGCCATGCATCCGCTTCAACCGGCGTGGTGCTGGCGGTCAGATAACCGCCGGTCACTGCGGCTTTCACCGCCTTATCAAGCTCCGGTTCAACAATATGGATTTCACCACGATTAATGGTGTCTACTGCATGCTGATTGATATCTACACCCACCACCTGTTTACGCCGTGATGCGAACGCTACCGCAGTTGGTAGCCCGATGTAGCCCAGGCCAATCACAGAGATGGTCGAAAAATTCATAACGTTACCTGATTATTTTTAAGTGCTGACAAAATGCGTGCGCAGGCTTGTCCGTCGCCATAAGGGTTATGCGCGCGGCTCATCGCCTGGTATTCCTTGTCGTCGCGAAGTAAACGCGTGACTTCGTCGACAATACGTTGTGTATCGGTCCCCACCAGACGCACCGTTCCTGCATCGATGGCCTCCGGGCGTTCGGTCGTCTCGCGCATGACCAGAACCGGCTTGCCGAGCGACGGCGCCTCTTCCTGAATGCCGCCGGAGTCGGTGAGAATAAGCCACGCGTGGTTCATCAACCAGACAAACGGCAGATAGTCCTGGGGCTCAATCAGAACCACATTCTCCACATGGCCCAGAATACGGTTTACCGGTTCGCTGACGTTCGGGTTGAGATGTACCGGGTAGACAACCTGCACATCAGGATGGGTCGTGGCGAGCGTCGCCAGCGCCTGGCAAATATGCTCAAAGCCGCTGCCGAAGCTTTCCCGGCGGTGGCCGGTGACCAGAATCGTCTTTTTACCGTTATTGAGGAACGGATAGCGCGCCGTCATCTCCGCGCGCAGCGACGCTTCGCTCAGCACGCTGTCTCGAACCCAGAACAGGGCGTCGATCACCGTATTGCCGGTGACTACAATCCGCTGCTCCGGGATATTTTCCCGCAGCAGGTTTTCACGCGAAGTGGTCGTCGGCGCAAAGTGCCACGCCGCCAGATGTCCGGTCAGCGAGCGGTTAGCCTCTTCCGGCCAGGGCGAGTAGAGGTTGCCGGTACGCAGGCCCGCTTCAACGTGCCCCACAGGAATACGCTGATAAAACGCCGCCAGGCTCGCCGCCATGGTGGTGGTGGTGTCGCCATGGACCAGGACAACGTCCGGCTGGAAAGACTCCAGCACCGGTTTAAGCCCTTGCAGGATCTTGCAGGTAATTTCCGTCAGCCCCTGGCCTGAACTCATGATGTTGAGGTCATAGTCCGGCACAATGGCAAACAGCTTCAACACCTGATCGAGCATCTCCCGATGCTGCGCGGTTACGCATACTTTCGCCTCAAAATGAGGATCCTTTGCTAACGCATGAACCAGAGGCGCCATTTTGATAGCTTCTGGCCGAGTGCCAAATACAGTAAGTACTTTCACATCGCTTCTCTTCGATTAGATGATAAAGGCAAACCACCCTTCAATGTGGGGAAGACACTAGTACTCACGGCGGCGCGCCAACGCAACGCCAGCGCCGATGAGCCCACCAACAATGCCCCACATCACCATCAGAAACGTACGGCGAGGGCTGTCGCGTTTTACAGGTTCCTCAGGAGTACGCAAATAGCGATAGGTCTGAAAACGCGGGTCCAGCGTCGGCCCCACGTTCAGCGTCGTCAGCATGGCGCGGTTTTGATCATAATCGAGATCAAACGCTGGCCCGACTGCCTGCAGATTTTCCAGTCGCGCCTGCAGCATGGGTCGCCCTAACAAGAAAAGCTCGGAATCCGGTAACTCTTCGGCGGGCACATCGGTCGCGCTGCGCGACAGGTTGTGCTGCTGCGCGACCTTCAGCGCTTCCTCGATGCTGTGCACCTGACGGTCAAAAATCGCCTGCGCCACCGCCTCCTGGCGCTTCACCTGCGCCTTGAACTGGATAGTGCGTGCCGCCCATGCGCCTTTCAGCTCTTCGTTGAGATGACCGGCAGCGCGTTGGCTGGCGAACGCCACATACTGACGCAGCAGGTTATTCGCATCCGGCGCGGTCTCCGCCACCAGCTTCACGCTGTCGCTGATACTTTTTGCCGTATCGCCCGGGGTGTACAGAATATCGCTTATCATATCATCCAGCAGCGCCGCATCCGCTCTTGAATTTCCCGACATCCGCTGCTTGTAGTAATCCGTTTGCAGCCAGAAGTCGCGGCGGGTATCCCATGACGCCAGCTGCATGATGAACTCTTTGTAGGCTTCGTCCATCACCGTGGGCTGCCCGGCGATGGCCGGATTCATTTTGTTATCCAGATTACGCAAGAACTGCTGCTGGGAATAATATCCCCCCAACATGTTCACCGTCGGACGGTCCGTAATGGCCGTCGCGCTCCACTCCTGGCGGGCGAAAAAGGTATACACGAGCACCACCAGCGCAAACAGCAGCGCTATCCCCACTATCCAGCGTTTTCCCGCCCATAACGTACGAAACAGACCGCGAATATCCAGCTCATTTTCAGCGTTTGCTGAGTGTGCATCCGGTAATGGTTGAGTCATCGTTCTTCCAGTTTTACTTGGTTAATTTTGGCGTCTTACCGCTGTTTCGGCGAATTCTGCGCTTCACGCGTTTGATAAACCGCGCCACTTTCCATGCGCGTTTAATGCAGTATCCGTACAAGAAAAAGGCAAAGAAAAACAGGATCAACATGACCCATTCAGGAATGACGTGCGTATATTCACCAGCCACGCCAATCCCCGCTAACAGCGCAGCCGCCAGCGTAATTAGCACAAACGCCTGACGGGAGGTAAACCCGGCGCGCATGATCAGATGATGAATGTGCTGGCGGTCAGGCGAGAAGGGACTCATGCCTTTACGAAGGCGGCGGAACATAATCGCCACCATGTCCATCAGCGGAATAGCGATAATCCACAGCGCAGTGACCGGGCTTATCGGGTGCGTCACGCCCTGGGTGGTTTCCATCAGGATCCAGATGACCGTGAAGCCAATCAGCGTACTGCCCGCATCGCCCATAAATACTTTATAGCGACGACCAAGCACGCCGAGGTTAAGCATGATATAGGGGACGATGGCGGCAATCATGGCAAAACACCACATCGCGAGGTTGGTCTGACCGTCAAACCACAGGATGATCCCAATAGCGGCGAACGAGACGCAGGAGAGCCCGCCCAGCAGGCCATCGATGCCGTCGACCATATTGAATGCGTTAATCGCAGCCCACACGGCAAACAGCGTCAGGAAATAGCCAAACGGCCCCAGCACCAGTTCCCACGAGCCGAAAATATAGCCGAGGCTGCTGAGATACAGCTTGCCGACGACCATCATCACAATACCGACGACCGCCTGAACGGCAGCGCGAATCTTAACGCTGATGTCGTAACGATCATCGAGCGCCCCGACCAGCACCAGAACACCTGCACAGGACAGATATAGCGCAGCGTGAGGGATGTAGTGATCGATAATACTGAAGGTGAAGCATATCCCGGCGTAAACAGAGATCCCTCCCACCAGCGGAATCATCCCCTGATGGCGTTTACGGTAATTGGGTTTATCCACTAAACCCACCTTTTTAGCCGCTTTACGTGCAAAAAAAAGGAATAAGGTTGTGAATAGAAAAATACTGATCAGATCAGCACCCGCTGTCAGTAAATTCACAATTCGTGCTCTCTGCGAAAATTAATAGCGAAAGTATACTCACGAAAGCGCTTCTCCTGAAGAGGAATACAGGGGAGAAATAGATGGATTTATCTGTTTCTTAATCAGAAAACACCATGGCCGCTTGTGATGTGCAAAATTTATCACCACGTTTCTGTCGTTATTACATTCACGCCATGTATTAGAAAAACAAAAACGCCACGCAAAAAAAGACGTGGCGTTTTCTAACCGGCGGTTTTTACGAACGTTTCATCATATCGAAGAAATCGTCGTTGGTTTTGGTCATCGCCAGTTTATTAATGAGGAACTCCATGGCATCGATTTCACCCATCGGATGGATGATTTTGCGCAGGATCCACATTTTCTGCAGCTCTTCTTGCGTGGTGAGCAGCTCTTCTTTACGGGTACCGGAACGGTTGTAGTCGATAGCCGGGAAGACGCGTTTTTCAGCAATCTTACGAGACAGGTGCAGTTCCATGTTGCCTGTACCTTTAAATTCTTCGTAGATAACTTCGTCCATTTTGGAGCCGGTATCGATAAGCGCCGTCGCGATGATGGTCAGGCTGCCGCCCTCTTCCACGTTACGCGCCGCACCGAAGAAACGCTTCGGACGATGCAGGGCGTTCGCGTCCACACCACCGGTCAGTACTTTACCGGAAGCCGGCACCACGGTGTTATACGCGCGCGCCAGACGGGTGATGGAGTCGAGCAGGATGATAACGTCTTTCTTGTGTTCAACCAGACGCTTCGCCTTCTCGATAACCATTTCCGCGACCTGAACGTGACGGGATGCCGGTTCGTCGAAGGTGGAGGCAACCACTTCGCCTTTGACCAGACGCTGCATCTCGGTCACTTCTTCCGGACGTTCGTCAATCAGCAGCACCATCAGCACGCAGTCCGGGTGGTTGTAAGCGATGCTCTGCGCGATGTTCTGCAGCAGCATGGTTTTACCCGCCTTCGGCGGCGCCACAATCAGACCACGCTGACCACGACCAATCGGCGATGCCAGATCCAATACGCGCGCGGTTAAGTCCTCGGTAGACCCGTTGCCACGCTCCATACGCAGACGAGAATTCGCATGCAGCGGCGTTAAGTTCTCGAACAGGATCTTGTTACGCGCGTTTTCCGGTTTGTCGTAGTTAACTTCGTTAACTTTCAACAGCGCAAAGTAGCGTTCACCCTCTTTCGGCGGACGAATCTTACCTGAAATGGTGTCACCAGTGCGGAGGTTGAAACGGCGGATTTGGCTGGGGGATACGTAGATGTCGTCAGGACCGGCGAGGTAGGAGCTGTCTGCGGAGCGGAGGAAACCAAATCCATCCTGCAGAATCTCCAGCACACCATCGCCAAAGATATCTTCGCCACTCTTTGCGTGCTGCTTCAGGATGGCAAAAATGATGTCCTGTTTGCGCATACGGGCCAGGTTTTCTAGCCCCATATTTTCGCCGAGAGTGATCAGCTCAGAAACCGGCGTATTCTTTAATTCGGTAAGATTCATAGTGGTGTGAGGGGTAAATCTCGAACGTATATGTGAATGGTATGGCAGGGTCATCCATGCCTGTTTACGGCTTTCAACTCATGTCTGTACGCGGCCTGGTCATAAGAAAGAACACAGAACTGGAACGACGAGACGGAATAAGCGATAAGCCTGAAATCTTTAAGCCTCACGCGAGTGATACGGGAAGCCTGAGTAAAACCAGATTCAAACTACATTAGGTATGTTTAAAACGAAGTCAACCTTAACTTAGCACGACTTATCGCAGGCGTCCAGCAATCCCTCTATTTTAGGAACCGTGAACGCCGCGATATTGACGCTATCCTCAGGCGAGGTTAGCTTCCAGGAACTCTTTCAGCTGACCTTTGGACAGCGCGCCCACTTTGGTCGCTACGACTTCGCCCTGTTTGAACAGCAGCAGGGTTGGAATGCCGCGGATGCCGTATTTTGGCGCAGTACCCGGGTTCTGGTCGATGTTCAGTTTGGCCACGGTCAGTTTACCGTCGAACTCTTCGGCGATTTCATCCAGAATCGGGGCGATCATTTTGCACGGACCGCACCACTCTGCCCAGAAATCGACGAGGGTCAGCCCGTCAGCCTTGAGTACGTCCGTGTCAAAACTGTCGTCAGTCAGGTGAATAATTTTATCGCTCATAGTTAACTCCGCAGGAATAAGCCTGGTGTGTTGGTGTAGCATTAATCAACATTCAACGCCTCGTTGATGTTGCTTTAGCCAACGAAAGGTTGACGTTATTTCACCGGATACGCTTTCTTAATGCAATAGTAAGCTGATATTCTACCACACTATGAGCAAAACACATTTAACAGAACAGAAGTTTTCCGACTTCGCCCTGCACCCAACGGTGATCGAAGCCCTTGAAAAGAAAGGGTTTCATAATTGTACCCCCATTCAGGCGCTGGCTCTGCCGCTAACGCTTGCGGGTCGTGACGTTGCGGGTCAGGCGCAAACCGGTACTGGCAAAACGATGGCGTTCCTGACGTCAACGTTTCATTATCTTCTTTCTCATCCGGCGATGGAAAATCGTCAGGTGAACCAACCGCGCGCCCTGATCATGGCGCCAACGCGCGAGCTGGCAGTACAGATCCACGCGGATGCCGAACCCCTGGCAAGCGCCAGCGGCCTGAAACTGGGCCTCGCCTACGGCGGCGACGGCTACGATAAGCAGTTGAAAGTGCTGGAAAGCGGTGTCGATATTCTGATCGGCACTACCGGTCGCCTCATTGATTACGCCAAGCAAAACCACATTAACCTGGGCGCGATTCAGGTCGTGGTGCTGGACGAAGCCGATCGCATGTACGATCTCGGCTTTATTAAAGATATTCGCTGGCTGTTCCGCCGCATGCCGCCAGCCAATCAGCGCCTGAACATGCTGTTTTCCGCCACGCTCTCATACCGCGTACGCGAACTGGCGTTCGAGCAGATGAACAACGCCGAGTACGTCGAAGTGGAACCGGAGCAGAAAACCGGCCACCGTATCAAAGAAGAGCTGTTCTACCCGTCGAATGACGAGAAAATGCGCCTGCTGCAAACGCTGCTGGAAGAAGAGTGGCCGGATCGCGCCATCATCTTCGCTAATACTAAGCACCGTTGCGAAGATATCTGGGGCCATCTTGCCGCAGACGGTCACCGCGTCGGCCTGCTGACCGGCGACGTGGCGCAGAAAAAACGCCTGCGCATTCTGGACGAATTCACCCGTGGCGATCTCGATATTCTGGTCGCGACCGACGTTGCCGCTCGCGGCCTGCATATCCCGGCCGTGACCCACGTCTTTAACTACGACCTGCCGGATGACTGCGAAGATTACGTTCACCGTATCGGTCGTACCGGACGTGCTGGCGCCAGCGGTCACTCTGTCAGCCTCGCCTGTGAAGAGTACGCGCTGAACCTGCCAGCTATCGAGACCTACATCGGTCACTCGATTCCGGTGAGCAAGTACAATCCGGACGCGCTGATGACGGGGCTGCCGAAACCGTTCCGCCTGACGCGTTCGCGCCCGGGTAATGGTCCGCGTCGTACCGGCGCGCCACGTAACCGTCGTCGTTCGGGTTAACGAAAATATGCTCAGCACTACCTCGCTCTATGCAGCCATTGATCTCGGTTCTAATAGTTTTCATATGCTGGTTGTGCGCGAGGTAGCAGGGAGCATTCAGACCCTGACCCGAATTAAGCGCAAAGTGCGTCTGGCCGCCGGGTTATCTCACGATAACGTCCTGGCGCCGGAAGCGATGGAGCGCGGCTGGCAATGCCTGCGCCTGTTTGCCGAGCGTCTGCAAGATATCCCCCAGGCGCAAATTCGCGTCGTGGCGACCGCTACATTACGTCTTGCCGTTAACGCCCAGGCGTTTATCGCAAAAGCGCAGGAGATCCTCGGCTGTCCTGTACAGGTCATCAGCGGCGAAGAAGAAGCGCGCCTGATTTACCAGGGTGTGGCGCACACCACAGGCGGCGACGATCGGCGTCTGGTAGTGGATATCGGCGGCGCCAGCACCGAGCTGGTCACCGGCACCGGGGCGCAAACCACGTCGCTGTTCAGCCTGTCGATGGGCTGCGTCACCTGGCTTGAGCGCTACTTCTCCGATCGTAATCTCGAACAAACGCATTTCGATACTGCAGAACAGGCGGCGCGCGATGTGCTGCGCCCGGTCGCCGACGAGCTTCGTCGTCATGGCTGGAAGGTCTGCGTCGGCGCATCCGGCACCGTACAGGCGTTGCAGGAAATCATGATGGCGCAGGGTATGGATGAGCGGATCACCCTTGCCAAGCTGCAGCAGCTTAAGCAGCGCGCCATCCAGTGCGGACGTCTCGAAGAGCTGGAAATTCAGGGGCTGACGCTCGAACGCGCGCTGGTTTTCCCCAGCGGGCTGGCGATTCTTATCGCCATCTTCACCGAACTCAACATCCAGTGCATGACCCTTGCGGGCGGTGCGCTGCGGGAAGGTCTGGTCTACGGCATGCTGCACCTTGCGGTCGATCAGGACATCCGTCGCCGTACGCTGCGCAATATTCAGCGCCGTTTTATGGTGGATACCGAACAGGCGCAACGCGTCGCGCAGCTGGCGTTGCATTTCGCCGATCAGGTGGGCGCGCAGTGGGAGCTGGAGCCGTTAAGCCGTGAGCTGCTGCTCAGCGCCTGTCATCTGCATGAAATCGGCCTCAGCGTTGATTTTAAATACGCGCCGCAGCACGCGGCCTATCTGGTCAAAAATCTCGATCTGCCTGGCTTTACCCCGGCGCAGAAAAAGCTGTTGGCCACGCTGGTGCTCAATCAGACCAGCACCATCGATCTGCCGTCGCTGCACCAACAAAATGCCGTGCCGCCACGGGTTGCCGAACATCTTTGCCGTCTGCTGCGGCTGGTCATTCTCTTCGCCAGCCGTCGCCGTGATGATTTGCTGCCGGAAGTTTCGCTTGGCGCCCACGGCGAAGCGCTGACGCTGCAGCTACCGCAAGGCTGGCTGGAAGAACACCCACTCGGCACCGAGATGGTCGAGCAGGAAAGCCAGTGGCAAAGCTACGTTCACTGGCCTCTGGAAATAGCGTCCCCCTCTTCCTGAGTGAGACAATAACGTTTACTTCTCTTTCGCCTTTGCCAGCATCGCGCGAATATTGGCGACGTTGGCCTGCCCTTTGTGCATTCGCTCCTCCGGCGTCACCACTTTACGCGCCTGTTCCCAGATAAGATCGTCCTGCGGCAGCTCCAGCAGGAAGCGGCTCGGTTCCGGGCGCACCAGCTCGCCGTACTGGCGACGCTCTTTACACAGGGTAAAGGTCAGTTCCTTCTGCGCGCGAGTGATACCCACGTAGGCCAGGCGGCGCTCTTCATCGACGTTATCTTCATCGATGCTACTCTGATGCGGCAAAAGACCCTCTTCCATTCCCACCAGGTACACATACGGGAACTCCAGACCTTTTGACGCGTGCAGCGTCATCAGCTGCACCTGATCGAGTTCCTCATCGCTCTCCCCTCGTTCCATCATGTCGCGCAGGGTAAAGCGGGTGACGACCTGCGTCAGGGTCATCGGCTCATCCAGGGCGCTGCCTTCCAGCATCTCCGTCATCCAGCCGAACAGCGTGTTGACGTTTTTCATCCTCATTTCCGCGGCTTTTGGGCTCGGCGAGGTCTCGAACAGCCAGGATTCGTAGTCAATACCGTGAATAAGGTCGCGCACCGCCGCAATGGGTTCCCGCTCTGACAGCCGCTGAACCTCGCCCAACCACTGGGTGAAGCGGGTCAGAGAATCATAGCCGCGCCCGGTCAGCGTCTGGTTAAGCCCCATATCGAAGCTGGCGGAAAACAGGCTTTTGTTGCGCGTCGTGGCCCATTCGCCCAACTTTTGCAGCGTCGCCGGGCCAATATCGCGCTTCGGCGTGTTCACAATACGCAAAAACGCGCTGTCGTCGTCCGGGTTGGTCAGTACGCGCAGATAAGCCAGCAGATCCTTAATTTCCGGGCGCGAGAAAAACGAGGTGCCGCCCGAGATGCGGTACGGAATGCGGTTTTGCATCAACAGCTTTTCAAACACCCGGGACTGGTGGTTCCCGCGGTACAGGATGGCGTAGTCCTTGTACTGGGTTTTGTTGATAAAGTGATGCGCAATAAGCTCCCCGGCCACCCGCTCGGCCTCATGTTCTTCATGGTTGGCGCTCAGCACTTTGAGTTCCACGCCATAGCCCAGCTCGGAAAAGAGTTTCTTTTCAAACACGTGCGGATTGTTGGCGATCAGAATGTTCGCCGCTTTCAGAATGCGCCCGGACGATCGGTAGTTCTGTTCAAGTTTAATCACCTGCAACGCCGGAAAGTCCTGGCTTAACAGCACCAGGTTTTGCGGACGCGCGCCGCGCCAGGAGTAAATAGACTGGTCGTCATCGCCCACCACGGTAAAGCGGGCGCGGCTCCCCACCAGCAGCTTCACCAGCTCGTACTGGCTGGTGTTGGTATCCTGGTATTCATCCACCAGCAAGTAGCGGATTTTGTTCTGCCAGCGCTCACGCACCTCGGCGTTACGCTGCAACAGCAGCGTCGGCAGCAAAATAAGGTCGTCAAAATCCAACACGTTGCAGGCCTTCAGGTGCGCATCGTACAGCCCGTAGCAGTGGGCGAAAATGCGATCGCGCTCGCCAGACGCGCCAGCGGCGGCCTGCGCCGGGGTTTT
>NZ_JAFAGS010000096.1 GCF_019237635.1 Pluralibacter sp. | reverse complement strand
AGCACAAGAGCCTGTCCTGCCCGTGATGGCGTCAGTCTGATCGAGTCTGCGGTCCCCTCCAGCCAATTCCACCTTCGGGTGATAAATCTTTAACCGCTGTCACATCTCGCCGAATTTCGACACGTCAAAACTGACGAGAGTCTGTTTTTCGTCAGTAAAACACCCGCTTTTCGGCCTTAACATCAGGGAATACCCACATCAGAAACATGGCATAAAAGATGCATTACAGTGATGTGACCGCATTCGTGCGTATTGTTTAACTGGAGCGAAACCGATGAAAAAAGTCGTCACGGTTTGCCCTTATTGCGCATCAGGCTGCAAGATAAACCTGGTCGTCGATAACGGCAAAATCATCCGGGCGGAGGCTGCGCAAGGCAAAACCAATCAGGGGACGCTTTGCCTGAAAGGCTATTATGGCTGGGATTTTATCAACGATACCCAGATCCTGACGCCCCGTCTGAAAACCCCTATGATTCGCCGCCAGCGCGGTGGCAAACTGGAGGCCGTCTCCTGGGATGAGGCGCTGAACTATGTCGCGGAGCGCCTCAGCGCCATCAAAGCGAAATATGGCCCGGATGCCATCCAGACCACCGGTTCTTCACGCGGTACGGGTAATGAAACCAACTATGTGATGCAAAAATTCGCACGCGCCGTTATTGGCACCAATAACGTCGACTGCTGCGCTCGCGTCTGACACGGCCCATCGGTTGCAGGTCTGCACCAGTCGGTCGGTAATGGCGCCATGAGTAATGCCATCACAGAGATTGATAACACCGATCTCGTGTTTATCTTCGGGTATAACCCGGCAGATTCACACCCTATTGTGGCGAATCACGTGATTAACGCCAAACGCAATGGGGCGAAGATTATCGTCTGCGATCCGCGCAAAATTGAAACCGCGCGCATTGCCGACATGCACATTGCGCTGAAGAACGGCTCGAACATCGCGCTGCTCAACGCCATCGGGCATGTCATTATCGAAGAGGATCTTTACGACAAATCCTTCGTCGCCAACCGTTCTGAAGGCTTCGAGGAGTATCGCAAAATCGTCGAAGGCTATACGCCTGAATCGGTAGAAGCGATTACCGGCGTCAGCGCCCGGGAAATCCGCGAATGCGCCCGCATGTATGCGAACGCCAAATCCGCCGCGATCCTGTGGGGCATGGGCGTGACCCAGTTCTATCAGGGCGTGGAAACCGTACGGTCGCTGACGAGCCTCGCGATTCTGACCGGCAACCTCGGCAAGCCGAGCGTCGGCGTTAACCCGGTACGCGGGCAGAATAACGTCCAGGGCGCCTGCGACATGGGCGCGCTGCCGGATACCTATCCGGGTTACCAGTACGTCAAGTTCCCGGAAAACCGCGAGAAATTCGCGAAGGCCTGGGGCGTGGAGAGCCTGCCGGAACACACCGGCTATCGCATCAGCGAGCTGCCGCACCGCGCGGCGCACGGCGAGGTTCGCGCCGCTTATATCATGGGGGAAGATCCGCTGCAGACCGATGCAGAGCTGTCCGCTGTGCGTAAGGCGTTCGAGGATCTGGAGCTGGTTATCGTCCAGGACATCTTTATGACCAAAACCGCCTCGGCGGCCGACGTCATTTTACCGTCCACCTCCTGGGGCGAGCATGAAGGGGTGTACACCGCCGCCGACCGCGGCTTCCAGCGCTTCTTCAAAGCCGTTGAGCCGAAGTGGGATCTCAAAACGGACTGGCAGATTATCAGCGAAATCGCCACCCGGATGGGCTATCCGATGCACTACAACAACACCCAGGAAATCTGGGACGAGTTGCGTCATCTGTGTCCGGATTTCTACGGCGCGACCTACGAAAAAATGGGCGAGCTGGGCTATATCATGTGGCCATGCCGCGATGCGTCCGACGCCGACATGGGCACCTCTTACCTCTTTAAAGAGAAGTTTGATACACCAAATGGCCTCGCGAAGTTCTTCACCTGTGACTGGGTTGCCCCTATCGATAAGCTCACCGACGAGTACCCGATGGTGCTCTCGACGGTGCGCGAGGTCGGCCACTACTCCTGCCGCTCTATGACCGGCAACTGTGCGGCGCTGGCGGCGCTGGCGGATGAACCGGGCTACGCGCAAATCAATACCGAAGACGCGGCGCGTCTGGGTATTCAGGATGAAGCGCTGGTGTGGGTTAACTCGCGTAAAGGCAAAATCATCACCCGCGCGCAGGTCAGCGATCGCCCGAACAAAGGCGCGGTCTACATGACCTACCAGTGGTGGATTGGCGCCTGCAACGAGCTGGTGACGGAAAACTTAAGCCCGATTACCAAAACGCCGGAGTACAAGTACTGCGCCGTTCGCGTGGAGCCCATTGCCGACCAGCGTGCCGCCGAGCAGTACGTCATTGATGAATATACGAAATTAAAATCCCGGCTGCGTGAAAGCGCGTTAGGATAATATCCCGTAATTCATTGATAAATATAAAAGGGGTGATTCATTCACCCCTTTTATTCATTCAGTCTTCTTCACCCCCTTTCCAGGAAAAAAACGTGTCTTTCTGCACAGTAAGGTATTAACGCAGCCGTTTTATTCTTCGTGTTCGCCATTTATACTGCGCGCAACTGTTTTGATGACGATAAAAAATGAAACGCTTCTTTTTGCTTTTATTTCTCCCATTGCTGGCCCACGCCGATGAGATTGGCACACAGTACAAAGCCCAGGCCGAAGCTGGCGACAGGCGCGCGCAATACTATCTTGCCGATACCTACCTGAGCTCCGGCGATGAAACCCAGGCTCGCTACTGGGCGGAAAAAGCCGCGCAGAACGGCGATGCCGATGCGCTGGCACTGTTGGCGCAGATGACGCTAAAAACCAGTTTCCCGCAGGCGCTGACGCTGGCGCAGCAGTCGAGCCAGGCGGGCAGTAAAGCCGGGGAAATCATCCTGGCGAGGATTCTGGTCAACGATCAGGTGGGCAAAACGGACTACCCGCAGGCCATCGCGCTGCTGCAAAAAGCCGCCGAGGATGAGGAAAGCGACTCAGCGGTCGACGCGCAGATGCTGCTTGGCCTGATTTACGCCAACGGCGTTAACGTGACGCAGGACGACGATAAAGCCACCTTCTGGTTCAAACGCAGCTCGTCGCTCTCGCGCACCGGTTATGCCGAATACTGGGCGGGCATGATGTTTGAGCTGGGGGAGAAGGGATTTATCGTGCCGAATAAACAAAAAGCGCTGAACTGGTTTAACGTCAGCTGTACGGAAGGGTTTGATACCGGCTGCGAGGAGTTCGACCGCCTGAGCGGCGAATAATCTGCCGGGCGCGCCTGAGCGCCGCCCGGCAGATCACGATTAGCGATTGGCCGTTTTATCAAAACTTCCGAGCATTTCGCGCTCATAGGCCTGCGCTTTTTTACGGTCGAACTTGTGTTCCCACTTGGCGATCACCAGCACCGCCAGCGCGTTACCCACCACGTTCAGCGCCGTACGCGCCATATCAAGGATACGGTCGACACCAGCGATAAACGCCAGCCCTTCCAGCGGGATCCCGACACTGCCCAGGGTCGCCAGCAGCACCACGAAGGAGACGCCCGGCACCCCGGCGATCCCTTTCGACGTTACCATCAGCGTCAGCACCAGGATTATCTCCTGGCCCAACGACAGGTCGATACCGTACAGCTGCGCAATGAAGATAGCGGCGATACTCTGGTAGAGCGTTGAGCCATCGAGGTTAAAGGAGTAACCCGTCGGCACCACGAAGCTGGTGATCGACGCCGGAGCGCCGTAGGCTTCCATCTTCTCAATGATGCGCGGCAGCACGCTCTCTGAGCTGGCGGTGGAGTACGCCAGAATCAGCTCATCTTTCAGGATGCGAATCAGGATCCAGATACTCAGGCCGCACATCCGCGCCACCAGCCCCAGCACCACCAGCGCAAAGAACAGGATGGCGGCATACACCAGGATGACCAGCTTCGCCAGCGGCCACAGCGAGGCGAAACCAAAGTTAGCCACGGTCACCGAGATCAGGGCGAAGACCCCCACCGGCGCATAGCGCATCACCATATGGGTGACTTTGAACATGGTTTCAGAGATAGAACGGAACACCGTGACCAGCGGTTCGCGGTGACCGGCAGGCAACGACGACAGCCCAAGACCAAACAGCACCGAGAAGAAGATGATCGGCAGCATATCGCCCTTCGCCATCGAGGCCACAATGTTGGTCGGCACTAGCGACAGAATCGTGCCAATCAGGCCATGAGCATGGCTTTGCACATCCGCCGTGGTGCTCTGGTATTTAGAGATATCCACGGTCGCCAGCTGCGACATATCAATCCCTGCGCCGGGCTGGAACACGTTGGCCAACGTGATCCCCAGCACAATGGCCACCGTGGTGATCACTTCGAAATAGATAATGGTTTTCACGCCGATACGGCCCAACGCCTTCGCATCGCCGACCCCGGCGATACCAACCACCAGCGTAGAGATAACAATGGGCACCACGATCATTTTAATCAGATGGATGAAGATGTCGCCGGCCGGTGATAAGAGGTTGATGACCAGCCATTCGCGGCTATCGCTATGGTAGTGCAGATAGCTCCCCAAAAGAATTCCCAGCACCAGCGCCAGCAGAATCTGCCAGGCCAGGCTGACTTTCGCTTTTTTCATAACTACAGACTTCCTCGATACAGAACGCCATTCCGCAAGCGGATGGCTCCCTCGGAACAGGGGGGTGGATTGTGTTGCGTTTGTTTGCAGGGTTTTTTAACGCGCAGTATCAGTACCACCTGCATGGCATTCTGCGCAAGTCTTAAGGAATCGTGCTTTTTCCTAAGTTAGCGTGGGATATCGCGAATTTCAGCCAAATATCAAAAATAACTGATTGTTATAGAAACAGTTTTTTTATAAATAAATCTATAAATTCATTAAGGTAATTATTTGTCTTCAAAGATTCATTTGATTGATTTTCATACCATACAGTCAATGCGTGATCTGCCGCCCAAATAATAAACAAAGCTGTCAAAACCTCTTCAATTAACGTTTTAGAGACATATTATTAACATCTTGCAAGGAGAAAAAAAGCCATGAGCCAAATACATAAACACCCTATTCCCGCTCCGATTGCGGAACACTGCCTGATTAACCCGGAACAGTACAAGGCGAACTACCAGCAGTCCGTCACCGATCCTGACGCCTTCTGGGGCGAACAGGGTAAAATCCTTGACTGGATGACCCCTTACACGAAAGTCAAAAACACCTCTTTTGCCCCAGGCAACGTCTCGATCAAATGGTATGAAGACGGCACCCTGAACCTGGCAGCCAACTGCCTCGACCGTCACCTGGCCGAACGCGGTTCGCAGACCGCCATCATCTGGGAAGGCGACGACGCCAGCCAGAGCAAACACATCAGCTATCAGGAACTGCACCGCGACGTCTGCCGCTTTGCCAATACCCTGCAATCGCTGGGCATTAAAAAAGGCGATGTTGTCGCTATCTATATGCCGATGGTCCCGGAAGCGGCTGTGGCGATGCTGGCCTGCGCGCGCATTGGCGCCGTGCACTCGGTGATTTTCGGCGGCTTTTCGCCGGAAGCGGTCGCCGGGCGCATCGTTGACTCCAGCTCGCGTCTGGTCATCACCGCAGACGAAGGTCTGCGCGCCGGGCGGGCGATCCCACTGAAGAAAAACGTCGACGACGCGCTGAAAAACCCGAACGTGAAAAGCGTTGAACACGTCATTGTCCTCAAGCGTACCGGCGGCAACATCGCCTGGAACGACGGCCGCGACCTGTGGTGGAGCGACCTTATCGACAACGCCAGCGACCAGCATACGCCGGTGGAAGTGAACGCCGAAGACCCGCTGTTTATCCTCTACACTTCCGGCTCGACCGGGAAGCCGAAAGGCGTGCTGCACACCACCGGCGGCTACCTGGTGTATGCCGCCGCCACCTTTAAGTATGTCTTTGATTACCATCCGGGCGATATTTACTGGTGCACCGCCGACGTGGGCTGGGTCACCGGCCACAGCTACCTGCTTTACGGGCCGCTGGCCTGCGGCGCCACTACCCTGATGTTTGAAGGGGTGCCGAACTGGCCGACACCGGCGCGCATGTGCCAGGTCGTTGATAAGCATAAGGTCAACATTCTCTACACCGCGCCGACGGCGATCCGCGCGCTGATGGCCGAAGGCGATAAAGCCATTCAGGGCACCGACCGTTCATCCCTGCGTATTCTGGGCTCCGTCGGCGAGCCGATTAACCCGGAAGCCTGGGAGTGGTACTGGAAGAAAATCGGCAACGAGAAGTGCCCGGTGATGGACACCTGGTGGCAGACCGAAACCGGGGGCTTCATGATTACCCCGATGCCGGGCGCGACGGAGCTGAAAGCCGGTTCGGCGACGCATCCGTTCTTCGGCGTTCAGCCTGCGCTGGTGGATAACGAAGGGAATCCGCTCGACAGGGCGACCGAGGGCAACCTGGTCATCACCGACTCCTGGCCGGGCCAGGCGCGTACGCTGTTCGGCGACCACGAGCGCTTTGAGCAGACCTATTTCTCGACCTTCAAGAACATGTACTTCAGCGGCGACGGCGCGCGCCGTGACGAAGACGGCTACTACTGGATAACCGGGCGCGTCGACGATGTGCTGAACGTGTCCGGCCACCGTCTGGGCACCGCCGAGATTGAATCCGCGCTGGTCTCGCATCCGAAAATCGCCGAAGCCGCCGTGGTGGGCATTCCACACAACATCAAAGGACAGGCCATTTACGCCTACGTCACGCTGAATCACGGCGAAGAGCCGTCACCAGCGCTGTACGCCGAGGTGCGCAACTGGGTGCGTAAAGAGATTGGCCCGCTGGCGACGCCGGACGTGCTGCACTGGACCGACTCGCTGCCGAAAACCCGCTCCGGCAAGATAATGCGCCGTATTCTGCGCAAAATCGCCGCCGGGGACACCAGCAATCTGGGCGATACCTCGACGCTGGCGGATCCTGGCGTCGTGGAAAAACTGCTGGAAGAAAAGCAGTCCATCACCATGCCGTCATAACGGCATATTCCCCCACCGTCCTCTCTCCCGTACAGGAGAGAGGACCGTACCGCGTTCTGATTTGCATAACAAAAACACTACCCAAAGAAACCTCTGGAGACTCTGTGATGAATGAAGATATTTGTCAGCAGATAGAAGATAGTGCGCATTTCAGGGAGTTAGTTGAAAAACGGCAACGGTTTGCCACCCTTCTGTCGATCATTATGCTGGTTATTTATGTTGGCTTTATCCTGCTGATCGCGTTTGCCCCTGGCTGGCTGGGTACCCCGTTGCACGCGGGTACCACCGTCACCCGAGGGATCCCCATCGGTATTGGCGTGATTGTCATTTCGTTTTTGCTGACCGGCGTGTACGTCTGGCGGGCGAACGGTGAGTTTGATCGTCTTAACCAGGCCGTTCTGCGCGAGGTAAAAGCATCATGAAAAAGCTTCTGACGGCGCTTGCCGCCACGCTGCCCCTTGCGGCTAACGCCGCCGACGCCATTACTGGCGACGTGCAGCGCCAGCCGACCAACTGGCAGGCGATCATCATGTTCCTGATTTTCGTCGCGTTCACCCTGTACATCACCTACTGGGCCTCCAAACGCGTCCGCTCCCGCAGTGATTACTACACCGCGGGCGGCAACATCACCGGCTTCCAGAACGGGCTGGCGATTGCCGGCGACTATATGTCTGCCGCCTCGTTTTTGGGGATCTCCGCGCTGGTGTATACCTCCGGCTACGACGGGCTGATTTACTCGCTCGGTTTCCTCGTCGGCTGGCCAATCATTCTGTTTTTGATTGCCGAACGCTTACGTAACCTCGGACGCTATACCTTCGCTGATGTGGCCTCGTACCGCCTGAAGCAGGGCCCCATCCGCACCCTTTCCGCCTGCGGCTCGCTGGTGGTGGTGGCGCTGTATCTGATTGCGCAGATGGTCGGGGCCGGTAAGCTTATCGAACTGTTGTTCGGCCTCAACTACCACGTCGCGGTGGTGCTGGTCGGCGTGCTGATGGTGATGTACGTGCTGTTTGGCGGCATGCTCGCCACCACGTGGGTGCAGATAATCAAAGCCATCCTGCTGCTGTTCGGCGCCAGCTTCATGGCCTTTATGGTCATGAAGCACGTCGGCTTCAGCTTCAACAACCTGTTTACCGAAGCCATGGCGGTTCACCCGAAAGGCGAGGCTATTATGAGCCCTGGCGGGCTGGTGAAAGACCCGATTTCCGCGCTCTCGCTCGGCCTCGGGCTGATGTTCGGTACCGCCGGTTTGCCGCATATCCTGATGCGTTTCTTCACCGTCAGCGATGCGCGTGAAGCGCGCAAGAGCGTGATCTACGCCACCGGGTTTATGGGCTATTTCTATATCCTGACCTTTATCATCGGCTTTGGCGCCATCGTGCTGGTCGGGGCGAACCCGGCCTTCAAAGATGCGGCAGGCGGGCTGATTGGCGGCAACAACATGGCGGCGGTACACCTTGCGGATGCGGTCGGCGGCAACCTGTTCCTTGGCTTTATCTCCGCCGTGGCGTTCGCCACTATTCTGGCGGTGGTCGCCGGGTTGACCCTGGCGGGCGCGTCGGCGGTGTCTCATGACCTGTATGCCAACGTGTTCCGCAAAGGCGCAACCGAGCGCGATGAGCTGAAAGTGTCGAAAATCACCGTGCTGGTGCTGGGTATTGTGGCGATTATGCTCGGTATTTTGTTTGAAAAACAGAACATTGCCTTCATGGTAGGACTGGCGTTCTCCATTGCCGCCAGCTGTAACTTCCCGATTATTCTGCTGTCCATGTACTGGTCGAAGTTAACGACCCGCGGCGCCATGATTGGCGGCTGGCTGGGGCTGCTGACGGCGGTGGTGCTGATGACCCTCGGCCCGACAATTTGGGTGCAGATCCTCGGTCACGAAAAAGCCATCTTCCCGTACGAGTACCCGGCGCTGTTCTCTATCGCCGTCGCGTTTATCGGTATCTGGTTCTTCTCGGCGACCGATAACTCTGCAGAAGGCGCTCGCGAACGCGAGCAGTTCCGCGCGCAGTTTATTCGTTCACAAACCGGTCTGGGCATTGCCCAGGGCCACTCGCACTAACCCACGCCTCCCCGGCCGCTGGCCGGGGAGCGTTTTCAGAACATCACCCAACTGACCAGCGGCGCGACCAACACCATCACCACGCCGGAAAGCATCATCACCAGGCTTGCCACCACGCCCTCTTGCGGCCCCAGCTCATAAGAGCGTGCGGTTCCCGCGCCGTGCGACGCGGCGCCAAACCCGGCGCCTTTGGCCATGCCTTCGCGAATAGCCAGACGCATAAACAGCATATCGCCGACCGCCATCCCGAAAACCCCGGTGACCACCACAAACAGCGCCACCAGCTCAGGCTGTCCGCCGAGCGGTTTCGCCGCCGCCAGCGCAAAGGGCGTGGTGACGGAGCGTACCGCGAGGCTGCGCTGAATCTCATCGGGCAGCGTGAACAACCGGGCAAGCCAGACGGAGCTGGTGACCGCCACGACGGTGGCGGTCACCACGCCTGCTGAAAGCGACATCCAGTGGCGCTTAATCACCGCCATATTGTCATAAACCGGCACCGCAAAGGCGATGGTCGCCGGACCCAGCAGCCACAGCAGCCAGTGCGCTTCGCCCATGTAGTTCTGGTACGAGATATGGCCGAACACCAGCATCAGCACCAGCAGCAGCGGCGTGAACACCAGCGGCATCAGCGGCAGTTTGCGAAAGCGGCGGTACAGCCGCTTATTGGCGAAATAGAGCCCGAGCGTTATCACCAGACACAGTACGCTAAGCTGAAAATTACTCATGGTTGAGCCTGCGCAGTTCGTAGCGATAGACCTTATCCACCACCCAGGCGGTCGCCCCCAGCACCATTAGCGTGCTTAGGCCAATCACCAGCATGATCCGCCAGCCATCGACCATCAGCAGCTGCGCATAATTCACCACCGCCACCACCGCAGGTACAAAGAACAGCAGCATTTCCGCCAGCAACCAGCGCGACCCGGCGCGCACCCACTTCAGGGGAACGATACGACAGACAATCAGCGCCAGCATCAGCACCATACCGACGAGGTTCGCGGGCAGCGGCAGATGCCCCCATGCCACCAGATGTTCCGCCAGAATAAACAACCCGGCATACAGCAGTACCTGAACCGGAACCTGAAGATGATGCAAAACGGCAGGCGTTACGCGCCCTGAGGCCACAGCCATGAAAGGAATTCCCAAAAAAAGTGAAGGCGCTCAGTATAGTGAGCCCACGCGGGTGACTGAAATGAATTAAAATCATTGAGGGTATAGTTTCGAGGAATAGTTATGGATATCAGAACGCTGCGTTACTTTGTCGAGGTGGTTCGCCAGCAGAGCTTCACCCGGGCGGCAGAGAAGCTGTTTGTGACGCAGCCAACCATCAGCAAGATGCTGAAAAATCTGGAGGATGAACTCAACTGTATCCTGCTTATCCGCGATGGCCGCAAGCTACTGCTGACCGATACCGGTCGCGTCGTGTTTGAACGCGGGCTGGCGATTCTGGCTGAATTTCGCCAGCTTGAGGCCGAGCTTAGCGACATTAACCATCTCAACAAAGGGCTGCTGCGGCTCGGCATCCCGCCGATGGTCGGCATGATGATGGCCGGGCCGATCGGCCTGTTCCGCCAGCGCTATCCAGGCGTGGAGCTGAAGATTTCGGAATTCGGCGGCCTGACGGTGCAGCAGGCGGTCATGAACGGCGAACTGGATCTGGCGCTGACCGCCCTGCCGGTGGATGACGAAAGCGGCCTGACGACGCAGCCCCTGTTCCGCCACCCGCTGTGCGTGCTGGTGCCGCGCTCCGGCGAATGGCTGACGGTAGACACCCTCAGTCCGGCGCAACTGGCCGAACATCCGCTGCTTATCTATAACGAAGACTTCGCCCTGAGCCGCCAGCTGATGCAGCTGTTTACTCAGCATGGCGTTAAGCCGCGCATCGCGGTACGCAGCGGACAGTGGGATTTTCTCGCGGCGATGGTGCAGGCAGGCGTGGGTATTGCGATTCTGCCGGAGCCGATTTGCCAGCGGCTGGACGCCAGAACCCTGCGCTGGATCCCGCTCGACAGCGAGCTGTACTGGCAGTTGGGGATGATCTGGCGGGAAGGCACCTACCTGTCGCACAGCGCCCAGGCGTGGCTGACGTGCTGTGAGGGGTTTTGGCCGCCGGAAAGCTGAACCCCTCCCCCGGCGCCCGGGAGAGGGAAAACGGAGCTTACTGCTCCTCAATCAGCAGCGCTTCGAGCAGATCGAGATCATGCAGCAGCTTTTGCAGCGTCTCGTTGCTTATTTGCCGGGTAGCGCGCAGGTGGTACAGCTCCCCGCGCTCAGAGCGCAGCGCCGCCAGGCGAAAACGCCGCTCAAGGCTCTCCTCCTGCATGGAGGTTTCCACATCATTACGCCCGTCCGCCCGACGGCGCAGGTTGCCGATAACGCGCGAACTGACCTCGGTCAGCAGCTGGTTATCGATATTTTCCAGGGTATCGGAGGACAGGCGCTCCTCCATCTTCTGGATAGCAACAATCGCCACCTCCGCGGTTGCCGCACGCGCCAGCCGCTCCTCTTTATGCTGCTGCGAGTGGTCCGCCACGTCGATGTGGCGCAGCAGAATCGGCAGCATGATCACGCCGACAAACAGCGAAAAGAGGATAACGCCCGCCGACAGGAACACCAGCTCGTAGCGCGCCGGGAACACATTGCCGTCCGGCAGCAGCAGCGGGATGGAGAGCACACCGGCCAGGGTAATCGCCCCGCGCACACCGGCAAATGCGGCAATCAGCAGCTCGCGGGTGGTCCAGGAACCAAACTCCATCGGCTTTCGGTGCAAAAAGCGCAGACTGAATCTTTTCATCGTCCACAACCAGCCGAAACGCACCAGGATCAGCGCGCCGTAGATAAGCAGAATATCGGCAAATAGCATCCAGGTTTCGACGTTCGGGTCGGCCTCCGCCGCCACCAGCGACATCTCCAGAATCCCCGGCAGCTGCAGGCCCAACAGCAGGAAGACCATGCCGTTAAAGACGAACTCCAGCATCGCCCACGTGCTGTTTGCACGTAAGCGCATCGCCAGCGGCGCCGTACGCATCACGCCGGAACGGGTGATGGTCATCCCCGCCGCCACCGCCGCCAGGATGCCGGACACGCCGATGTGTTCCGCAATCAGGTAGGAGGCGAACGGCAGCAGGAACAGCAGGACGATTTGCGTTGCCGGTTCATCGCCGCCCCAGCGGCTCAGGAAACGCATTGAGCGCCCGTACAGCCAACTGACGATAAAGCCCGCCAGGATGCCGCCAATCGCCACTTTGAAAAATTCAACGGCCGCGCCGCCGACGGTAAACGCCATCGTTCCCATGGCGACCGCCACGGCGAACTTCAGCGAGACCAGGCCGGACGCGTCGTTCATCAGCGCCTCGCCCTGCAAAATCCCCATGATTTTCTTCGGAATACGTCCTTCGCCGACGATGCCGGAAAGCGCCACCGCATCGGTCGGCGACAGCACCGCCGCCAGCGCGAACGCCGGAATAAGCGGAATGCCCGGCACCACCCAGTAGATGAGAAAGCCGATGCCGACCACCGTCACCAGCACCAGCGCCAGCGCGAGGCCGAAGATCTCTCGTCCATGTTCAAGAAATTCGCGTGTCGGCGTTTTCCAGCCGTCGGCAAACAGCAGCGGCGGGATAAACAGGACGAGAAACAGCTCCGGGTCAAACTCCACATGCAACCCAAACGTTGGCCATGCCAGCAACGCGCCGACGGCAATCTGCATCAACGGAAGGGGTACCTGGAAGGGAAGAACGCGGGTGGCGACCCCGGACAGTGAGACCACGAGGGTCATGATGAGTATTGTGAAGAAGATTTCCATGCTATCCCTGTTTGCGATGTCTTATTTCTTATGCAGCGTCATGATGATACGCCCTCCAGCTTATCGCAAAGCACGACAGGATGTGCCCTAAAAAACAGGGGGGAAAGGATTGAAAGTAAAATCAGGGATGAATGAGCCTGATGAGAACCGCTAAACTCACGCCAGACACGTTGCCTCCTTCACAGGCAACCCGCCTCCCGGCGGGTCGGTTCTCTTGCCCTTCAGTGAAAATCCTCCAGGCTGACGATGCCCTGCGGCGTACGCAGCCAGCGCGGCGCATTCAGCGTTTCAGAAAAATAGCGCACCAGGTCATACAGCAGACTGCCAAACGCCCTTTCCTGCTCTGGCGCGAGGGAGCCGCTCATCAGCAGGTGTGTTAATGCCTGACACCACTCCGCCATCTGATCGGCCTCAGGTTCAAAGACGGGCATCGACGCAGGGAGTTCGGTCACGGTCAGGCTGTCGACAAGATGCGCCGGAACAGGGTCCAGCAACGTGGGCTGCAGCAGCGCAAGACAGGCAAAGAGCCTGCCGCACAGCGCCATCTTCAGCGGCGGGTCGTCGCATTCCACCAGCGCTTCAGCAAAGCACTCGCAGGTGTCGGCAAGCCGGGTAAAATCCGTGGTGTGGGTAAAGGGCGCGGTAAATAACGCCGGATCGAGGGTTGGGGTCATCGCCATAGTGGCAGCCTCCGATAAGGGATGTCTATCCCACCACCGGAAATGCTAATTTCGCGGGTGGCAGGCTGAACGGAGTTAGCATTACTGGCCTTATCGGAAACCAGCGCATCTGACGATGCCCCCGCTCAGCCCACCATTGAGATGAAGCAAAGCATACAACACACACGAAATGCGTTGTCGATAAGGTTTCCAGGATGCTAATCCCGACACCTGATGATGCAGGTGCCCAGGCAACATACTGCCGGACTTCCCCGACGACAATCCTTTCCCATGCGGTAAGCAGGGATATTATCATTTCTGGAATCATGTTCGCAAAAGCCCTGAAAGGGATGACATTCAGCGACATAAAACAAAAACGGGCGGCCGAAGCCACCCGTTACAGGAATGCAGAGCGTCAGACTTAGATAGCCCAGCCGCCCGCATAGAAGACAACCAGCGCCAGCGCGATGAGCACAGTGCCGATATTCAGTCGACGCCATTCGCCGGAGACAATGCGGCCAATCACCAGCGAGGCGAAGCCTATCATGATGCCGGTAACGATGTTACAGGTCAGCACGATGAAAACAGCGGTGATCAAGCCAGCCATCGCGTCCACGAAGTCGTTAAAGTCGATTTTCGCAACGTTGCTTAGCATCAGCAGACCGACGTACATCAGCGCAGGGGCCGTCGCGTAGGCTGGCACCAGATAAGAAAGCGGCGACAGGAACAGGATCAACAGGAACAGCACGCCGACGGTAATCGCCGTCAGGCCGGTTTTGCCGCCCGCCGCCGTACCGGCTGCCGATTCAATGTAGACCGCCGCAGGCGCTGCGCCGACCAGGCCGGAAAACACGCTGCTCAGGGAGTCGGTGGTCAGCGCTTTACCGCCGTTGATGATCTGGCCGTCTTTATCCAGCAGGTTCGCCTGGCCGGCCACCGCACGGATGGTGCCGGTAGCGTCAAACACCGCGGTCATCACCAGCGCCAGCACGCTCGGCAGCACGACCGGGTTCAGCGCGCCCATGATATCGAGGCTGCCAATCAGCGAATTGCCTTTGTCATCGCTTAGCGACGGCATGGCGAAGACGCCAGTGAAATGCACGTTCGGATCGAAAATCAGGCCGAAAACCGAGACGCCGATAATGGTCAGCAGAATACCGCCCGGCACCTTCAGCTTTTCCAGGCCGATGATTACCGCCAGACCCACCAGCGACATAATGACCGGGAAGCTGGCGAAGTGGCCCAGCGTGACCGGCAGGCCGTCCAGCGGGTTTTTTATCACCAGGCCCACGCCGTTGGCGGCGATGAGCAGCAGGAACAGGCCGATACCGATGCCGGTGCCGTGCGCAACGCCCTGCGGCAGGTTGCGCAGGATCCAGCTACGGATGCCGGTGGCGGAAATCACCGTAAACAGCACGCCCATCAGGAACACCGCGCCGAGCGCGACCGGAATGCTGATGTGCTGACCCAGTACCAGGCTGAAGGCGGTAAACGCCGTCAGCGAAATGGCGCAGCCAATCGCCAGCGGTAGGTTTGCCCACAACCCCATCACCAGTGAACCGATGCCCGCCACCAGACAGGTCGCGACAAACACAGCCGCAGGCGGAAAACCGGCTTTACCGAGCATGCCTGGTACGACAATGACGGAGTACACCATCGCCAGGAAGGTGGTTAAACCGGCGACGATTTCCTGACGAACCGTACTGCCGCGAGCAGAAATTTTAAACCAGGCGTCTAATGAACCGCCGGTACGCGCTGAAGGCGTAGACATAGCAAACATCCCCTGAGAGTTTTTTATCATCCGTCCGTCTGCGTGGTGGAGCATCCACTGTTAGTTAAGCGTCATCTCCAAATATGCTGCATCGCGGCAAAGGGGAGCCGCAAAAAGCAAACGATTAACTCCGCGCAGAAAAAAACGGTATTCAACGAGTGCCCTTCGACCTTTCTGGCTGGCAAAAACAGCGTCCGGAAGGCGTCGGGTAAAAAAGGCAAACGATTATCTGGCTTTTAGCAGGCCATTTTCAACTGATGTTTGCGCCATTTCGTTAAATTTCGCTTATGACGGCGAAGAAATCGACAACGTGTGCGCAAACGTTATCGTCAATGCGCAATCTGGCAACATTTTTGTGGTGGTTCATTTTCATTTCTGCGCTCTGTGAGATGGCGCACAGGTTCAGTTATTCAAAATAACGGACGAAGCTGGCGCCGTTTGCGGGAAAAGTTTTGCCGAAAAAATCACCCTTGCAGGTGGCAAATCCACCCGCAGGGAATAGAATTAAAGTGTCAGCACAATCCGGAACCTCCAACCCACATGTGATCTACTGAGGGGTGCTGATGTCGGGGGAGACCCTCCCGTGAACCAGCGGGATAGAGTGAAAGACAAAGACCGGGAAACACGAAAGCGCCCTCTGTGGCGCTTTCGTTTTATTCGTCATCCATAAAATGCGCGCCTGGGCCTTTTTCACCGAGCTTATCCCCCGGGTTGCGCAGCGGACAGTCCCGCCGCGACAGGCAGCCGCAGCCGATACAACCGTCGAGCTGATCACGCAGCGCCACCAGGGTGTGGATACGCCGGTCCAGCTCCTCGCGCCATTGGGACGAGAGGTGCTTCCACTCTTTTGCGCTGAGCGTATGGCCTTCAGGCAGAACGCCAAAGGCATCGCTGATGGTCGACAGCGGAATACCGATGCGCTGCGCAATCTTGATGATCGCCACATAGCGCAACACGTCGCGGCGGTAGCGCCGCTGGTTGCCCGCATTGCGGGTACTCTGAATAAGTCCTTTGCTTTCATAGAAATGCAGCGCCGAAACGGCAACGCCGCTACGCTTCGCCACTTCGCCGGGCGTCAGCAGCATTTTGATGCGGGGAGATTTCTTTTCCATAAAGCGCTTTACCTCAAGTTAACTTGAGGAATTATACTCACCCGCAGACAAAACGACGAATCGAGATTTGAGAAAGAGGCCGCTTATGTCCCATCACGATATAATTCAAACGCTGATTGAATGGATTGATGAACATATCGATCAACCGCTTAACATTGACGTAGTCGCCAAAAAATCCGGCTATTCAAAGTGGTATCTGCAGCGGATGTTCCGCACGGTAACGCACCAGACGCTGGGCGACTATATTCGCCAGCGACGGCTGCTGCTGGCGGCAGAAGCGCTAAGAACCACCCAGCGCCCTATTTTTGATATTGCGATGGATTTGGGGTATGTCTCGCAGCAGACCTTCTCACGCGTGTTCCGCCGCGAGTTCGATCGCACGCCGAGCGACTACCGCCATCAGATTTCGGCCTGAACGGCCTGCTGCGCCGGGCGCTGAAGCCACTGTATAAACTCCTGCGGTGGCATCGCCCGGGCAAAATACCATCCCTGACAGTACTGTACCCCGCGCTTGAGCAGCCAGGCGACCTGCTCGTCCGTTTCGACGCCTTCCGCAATCGCCCTGAGCCGCAGGCTCTGCGCCATCTCGATAATGTGCTCGACAATCAGGTGACTGGTGCTGTTGGTGGTGAGCGTATCGACGAACGATTTATCAATTTTCAGGATATCCACGTTCAACGCGTACAGGTTATGCAGGTTGGAATAGCCGGTGCCGAAGTCATCAATGGCCACCTCATAGCCCGCCTGACGAAACGCCTGGATCACTGGCGTGGTCTTCGGCACGTCGATAAAGCCCCGCTCGGTGACCTCGATTTTAATCTGCTGCGCCCGCACCCGGTATTGCCGCGCCTTCTCCGAGATTAATGAAATCAGCCGCGGGGAGTGAAAATCCGAGGCGGAAAGATTAATGGAAATAGACAGCTGCGGGTTGTTTTGCAGGAAAAAGCCCAGGTCGGTAAAGACGCACTCCACCACGTAGTCCGTCACCTGCTCGATAAACCCTTCTTTTTCCGCCAGCGGAATAAATTCCGCCGGGCTCATCACCGGGCCGTCAAAGCCGGGCCAGCGCAGCAGCGCCTCCGCACCGACGCACTGGTTGGTTCTGATATCGATAATAGGCTGATAGTGCAGGCAGAGTTGACGCCGGGTTAATGCCCGCATCAGCAGGCGCTGCGGCGCGTTGAACCGCTGCTGCGTACGCGACCACACCAGCAGAATCAGCACACTGCAAATCAGACCGAGCGGCAGCGTCAGCGTCGCCTGATGGCGGAAATTCTGGTAATAGCGCGCATTTGACGACGACACAATAATGGCGACAGGACGATGCGGCGAAAGCGCAATGGTATAAAACCGATCGCGGCGTTCAAACGCATAGTCGTTATCGCGGAGCAGCGATTTGAACGATGCCAGGTTTGCATTCTCACTGCCCGAAAAGAACTCATTCGTTTTTGTATCGTAAACACCGAACGCCAGGGACGCATCATCCGTAATCACCTCGCCATAAGAGAGCGGGTTAACCACGACGACGTATTGCCCTCGCTGCATATAGGTCATGTTATAGCCAGGATAGAACGGCGTATTGCGGTAATAATAAATGGCGACATCGGGTTTACGACGGTAATTGGCGGCAGGCATCACCCAGGGTTTATCCGGACGAACGGCGGTTGAGCATAAAAATTGGTCGTCGCTGGCATAAATTAAGTCAGCGACATATAAACGACCGCGAATAATATTCAGCATCTGTTGCTGATGTTGCGGGGTACAGATTTCACCGTGGTATTGCTCTGCCGCATCGTAGGCTAAGTTCGCCTGACGAATCACATGTTCCGTTTTCGCCAGCACCAGATGGGCGAACGTGCGCAGCTGAGCGTGCGTTTCCGCCTCGGCTCTGATGTGCGCGAACCCAAGCGCGAGCATCACGGGTAATAACACGACCGTGACAAGCCCAATCCCCCGTAGCATCTGACGTCGCGCACTACGATTCATTTCAGCTACATCCCTGCATTTTGCGCACTTGTTTTCCAGGCTGAATGCTTTTTTAACAGGGGATTACGTTGCATGAATCATTCAGTATTAGCAACTCTCTTTTTACAGCAAAATACACATATCAGATGATGATGATAATATGTGTCCGTAAGCCAAACTGAAAGCGAAGCCGACGTTTTCATTACGTTCATTATTAATTAAGTCAAAAAGATGAATGCTGTCTGAATTGCCAGCAGAAAATCCAGCCGCGTTTTCCTCACCGCCTTGTGGTGGTTTTCCGCCATTGACCGCACAAAAAGCCCGGCAATTCGCTGGTGAATAAAACACCAATCGTGATATAGTTCACACATTAAAATGAAACAGAGTTTTTTGTTTCATTAACTTATTGAATGCCAAACGATAGCCAGTCCTCCCCGTACAGGGAAGCAACAGCGCGCTATCTCCGGCACGTTTTCTCAGAAGGGGAGTTTCATGGCTTCAATTACCGCCAGCGTCGTGCTGCTGCGTTGGTCGCTGGTGAGCGCCGGGCTGATGTTTCTGGCCAGCACGCTGAATATCCAACTGCGTAAATCTGATTTAGCCGGTCTTGCTGTCATGAGCAACTGCCTCGGCATCGCGGCGGCATGCTGGTTCGCGACGGGCCTGCTCGGCATCACGCTTGTCGATATCGCCGCCGTCTGGGGTAACATCAAAAGCGTGATGATCGAGACGATGAACCAGATGCCGCCTGAATGGCCGATGGTACTGGCCTGATGACCCTGCGCCTCCTGCGGGAGGCGTTTTTTATCGTGAGTTCCCCCTCCGCCACGCGCCCTTTCCCCTACAGTTAGTCCTGTTTTGGCTAGAATAAAAAGATGCACCATGCGGAGTGCCACTCCATGAATGTCATCTCTTTGCAGCGATTCATCATCGCAAGCCTTACCTGCCTCACCACCCTGCTGCTCGTCGGCGCCGTTCGCGCAGCGCCCGCACCGGATAAGCCGCCGCCGCAAGAGGCGCGCGAAGCGCTGGAAGTCAACATGAACGACATGTTGAAACCCTGGAAAGGGGATCTTCCCGGCATGCTCGACAGGCGGGTGATCCGGGTATTAACAACGTACAGCAAAACCTTTTTCTTTATCGACAAAGGCACCCAGCGCGGCGCCACCCATGACCTGTTTATTGTGTTTGAACGCGACCTTAACACCCGGCTGGCAAAAGAGAACAAGCTGAAGCAGCGCCATCTCAAAGTGCGCATCCTCTTCGTTCCTGTCGCCCGCGATCAGCTCTTCACCGCGCTTAACGAAGGCAAAGGCGATATCGCCGCCGCCAACCTCACCATCACCCCCGGCCGCCAGATGCAGGTGACGTTTACCGACCCGCTCTACCCGAATGTGAAGGAACTCCTGCTTTCCGGCCCCGCCTCTCCCAACGTAGAGAACCTGGAGGAGCTTTCCGGTAAAACGGTTTTTGTGCGGCCCTCATCGAGCTACTACGAAAGCCTGACGGCGCTGAATGAACACTTTGCGAAAGAATCGCGCCCTCCGGTCATTTTGGAAGCGGCGCCGGAAGCGCTTGAAGACGAAGATCTGATTGAAATGCTGAGCGCGGGCCTGATTCCATTGATCGTCGTCGATCGTCATAAGGCCATTTTTTGGAAACAGGTATTTCCAAAAATTAAGATACACGAAAACATCGTGCTGCGTGATAACGCCAGTATTGCCTGGGCGGTACGCAAGGACAACCCGCAGCTGCTCGCGCTGCTGAATACCTTCATCAAAGATAACGGCCAGGGCAGCACGCTGGGTAATACCATCTTTCTGCGCTATCTGAAGGACGCTAAATACGTCAAAAATGCGGCGGCGGAGAAAGAACGGCGCAAATTCCTGGCGATGGTGGAGCTGTTCAAAAAGTACGGCAATGAGTATGACGTAGACTGGCTGCTGATGGCCGC